>CAIUCS010000126.1 GCA_903897715.1 uncultured Synechococcales cyanobacterium | reverse complement strand
TAATTCTTCAGATTGGGACAAATTTCTATTTAAATCTGGCAAACTGGTTAATTGAATGGCAGCGGCAAGATAAGACTTCATGGGTTCGTTCAGTAAACGTCTAAAACGTGGGTGGGAGATGATCGTCTTGAAATCCCCAATCGTTGAAAATTTAAAATTGGAGACTGATCATCTTGTCTGACTGGGAATAACCAAGTTAGAACTATCTTAAAATTTTACGATAATTGCTTCACAATTCATCAGTTTCCCAGATTCACCGCCCTGAAAAAGAGGTAATTCGTGACAGTGTGGGCGAACCTGCATCCCCTTCGCGCTTTGTCCACTAAAAGTTCTGCCCATGGTCGATGCTGACTTTTGACGATCGGCGTAAAAAACATAATGACGATAGGGAATGATAATGCCCATCTTGGGTAAGTTCCAAACCGTAAATAATGCACCTTGGTTTCCCTGTCCTCTTCCCCATGGGGTCTGAATGATTTCATCCTCCAAACGGTGGCACTCACTGCGGGGATCGGAAAAATTAAGAAAGAATAAACAAGATTTCAACAATGGGGATCGCTCAAATTCAATCAGAATCCCTCTTTAAGGGCTATGTTTTACTTGATCCCTGCATTTAACAATTAGGCATGATAGAAGAATAAATCACTTGTTTAATATTTTTATGAATACATATAACCTTGGTATTTCTGCCTGCCGTCATTGCCGGAACTATACCCCAGAAGGAAGAAGAGGTGGACATTGTAGTCAATTTAATAGTTTAGTGAAAGGTCATTGGACAGCCTGTCAAGCAAGTTTACCCCCTTTTGCCCCCTCCTGGGAGACTCTGGGAGAGACAATTTACCCACCAGTTGTGATAGATTCTTCCAGGTTGTCCTCTCCCTGTAAAGAACTGACTCCTGTTAGAGAAGGACTGGGGTGCCGGAGATAGTTGGAGGAAAAGCAAAATTTTATGCCATCTGCTGCCCCCACAGTAATTTGGAAGAAAAAGCATAGGAGGAAGACGACCGCTTCCAGATAAGATAAACTGAATTTATCATCCCGACTGCTATGAGCTGTGAATTCGTTAAATTCACCCTATTCCCCGTCGGAAAGTCTACCAATCCCAATAGGAGCAAATAATTTATGGGACTTTTTGATCGTATCGGACTAGTTATTCGTTCAAATCTCAATGACCTGGTCAGTCAAGCTGAGGATCCGGAAAAAATCCTGGAGCAGACCGTGATTGATATGCAGGAGGATCTAATCCAACTACGTCAAGCTGTGGCAACGGCGATCGCCAGTCAAAAACGGACTCAGCAGCAATATAACCAATCTCAGACTGAAGCTAATAATTGGCAGCAACGGGCACAACTTGCCGTCCAGAAAGGAGATGATACCCTTGCCAAAGAAGCTCTTAGTCGTAAGAAAGCCCAAACTGATATCGCCAACACCCTCAAAGCCCAGCTAGATCAGCAATCTACCCAGGTGGATACCCTGAAGCGCAGTCTAATTGCCCTAGAAGGGAAGATTTCAGAAGCAAAAACAAAGAAAGATATGCTCAAGGCTCGTGCCAGCGCTGCAAAAGCCCAAGAGCAGTTACAATCCACTGTCAATAGTATTGGCACCAGTAGCGCCATGGCTGCTTTTGAGCGAATGGAAGAGAAAGTATTGCAGTTGGAAGCTCGTTCTCAGGCGGCGGCTGAATTGGCTGGAGCAGACTTAGAAAGTCAATTTGCCCAACTTGAGTCGGGTAGCGACGTGGACTCAGAGTTGGAGGCTATGAAAGCTCAATTACTGGGTGGAAGTTCAGCCAACCAAGCCCAATTACCCGCTGCCAACCGTTCAATTCCCAGGGATGCCGCCGTGGACGCGGAATTAGAGGCTCTGAAGTCCCAACTGGATCAGTTGTAACAGCAACCTACCTGTTTAACGACCCCCTATTTAGAATCCCCGCTTTTCTAGCGGGGGCATTTCTCTCAACCTTAGTTTGCCAATGATGGAATGATGAATACCTAACCCAATATAGTTATCTAGTTTTCTGTAACCATGAAAGAAACCCTCCTCCATTGGCTAAACACGGTTCTGGTGGCAAATTTTTTCTTTGTTCTATTTGCCTTTCTTTGGTTTGCCATCGCATTAATAGGACGATTAACGGGTATCCCTTTAGGGTTTGACCTGTGGCATCGGCTCTGGGAGCCTGTATTTACCCCTGCCATTGGGATTTTAATGGGTGGTGCCATTTTGACCGGAGTGGTTGCTAAATTAAATCAATGGTTCCATTCTAAGTCGGGTAATGAAGCAAAAACTAAGGCTCTATCCACCTAAAATCCCATCCCAGTTTCCCTGGTTGTCCCTGATACTCCTGTGGACAACTTACTCATTATTTGGATGGTTAACATTTAATGTCACAACTTTGCAAAAAGCAATTCCCTTAACAATTACCCTCACCCTACTCATTGCAGGTATCTTAGCTTCTCCCCTTAAAAACTCCCGCCATTTGATTACCCGTTGGTCAAGGACGGATATCGGTACTTTTGTAACAATCACCTTGTTGGCACTGTTAGGCTCTGTACTTCTAACTTGGTTCCATATATTTACCAGCACTCTCATTCTATTGTGTGCAGAAGCCCTTGCCCGGTTAGAGTTACAAACGTGTGGAATTACAGGATTAAAGGCATTTTTTCTCCTCCTTGGTTTTTCTGGCTTGGGTTTGGGGGTTGGTTGGATTGTCAGCCATTACGATGGAAATGTTATGGATTATGTGTGGAAAATGACTGTAGGGTAAGGACGACCATTGAGTGGCAGCAGACAACCATGGCAACCCCACCCACCTCATTAATTATCTGCTTTGTAGCCTTGTCAACCGCTAACAATTTGTGCCCTTATTTCCATGATCTATGTCTATTCGAAACGGTATTGGTATCCGCACAGCCCAGATTCGGTCTGAACGACAAGTTGGGCAGGTCCATGTTTATGACGGAGCAGGTAAGGGAAAGTCCCAAGCTGCATTAGGGGTGGTCTTGCGGTCAATTGGGTTGGGGATCCATACTCATTTTGAAACCCGCGTGTTGCTCCTTCGCTTTCTCAAAGGTCCTGGACGTACCTACGCTGAAGATGCCGCTATTGAAGCATTGCAACGGGGCTTCCCCCATTTGATTGATCAAGTTAGAACCGGGCGGGCTGAATATTTTGGACGAGATGAGGTTACTCGATTTGATCGCTTAGAGGCACAGCGGGGATGGGATGTGGCGAAAGGTGCGATCGCCTCTGGCTTATACTCTGTGGTAGTGATGGACGAACTAAATCCAGTCTTAGATTTAGATCTACTTCCCATTGATGAAGTGGTGAAAGTTATCCGAAATAAACCAGAACATTTAGAGATTATTGCAACCGGACGGGGGGCTCCCCCCAGTTTACGGGAAGTTGCTGATCTTCATTCAGAAATGCGTCCCCACCAGCATCCCTCTGCTTTAGATTATGGATTACAAGGAATTGAAATTTATACAGGATCTGGTAAGGGGAAGTCAACCAGTGCTTTAGGTAAGGCATTGCAGGCCATTGGCAAAGGAATTAGCCAGGATCAATCCCATCGAGTACTCATCCTACAGTGGTTAAAAGGGGGAGCTGGTTATACTGAGGATGCAGCGATCGCCGCTCTTCGTCAAAGTTATCCCAATTTAGTTGATCATCAACGGTGCGGTAGAGATGCCATTGTTTGGCGGGGACAGCAACAAGACTTGGATTATGTGGAAGCTGAACGGGGGTGGGAGATTGCCAAGGCTGCCATTGCTTCAGGACTTTATAAAACAATTATTTTAGATGAATTAAATCCAACGGTTGACCTAGAGTTACTCCCCCAAGACCCCATTGTTCACACCCTGTTACGCAAACCCCGAGATACTGAAATTATTATTACCGGACGATGCCAAAACCCTCCCATTTATTTCAACTTAGCCAGCATCCATTCTGAGGTTTTTTGTCATAAACACTATGCTAACCGGGGAGTTGAATTAAAACGTGGAGTGGATTATTAAAGAGGGTCTCCCCCTTTTTGGTGTGTCCCATCCTCCTTCTTTACCCCAGTATGGATGTGGCAACACTTTTAAACAGATTTAACCCATCTGTTCCCCCAAGGAGGGGATCAGCGGCTCGTTCAGGATGGGGCATCATCCCTACTACGTTGCCCTGACGGTTGCAAATACCTGCAATATTGCCTATAGACCCATTTGGATTGGCGGTTGAATTCACCTGTCCATCAGCCGTACAATAGCGAAATAAAATTTGATGATGATCTTCTAGGGATGCTACCGTATCTTCATCAGCACAATAACATCCCTCCCCATGGGCAATGGGCAGCATAATTACCTGATGGTGTTGGTAGGGCTGAGTCCAAGCTAAGTCATTGCGCTCTACTCGCAGGTAGACCCGATCGCAAATGAAATGTAACCCTTGATTTCGGATTAATGCTCCAGGAAGTAAGCCAGCCTCGGTTAAAATTTGGAAGCCATTACACACCCCCAATACCCACTTCCCCCGCTGGGCATGGCGGGCAGTTGCCCGTAAAACCGGGGAAAAACGAGCAATGGCACCACAGCGCAAATAATCACCATAACTAAACCCCCCTGGTATGACAATCACATCTAGGTCGTCTAAATCCGACTCCCCATGCCAAACCATGCGGGTCGGCTGATGGAGCAGATCGCGAGTGACGTAGGCAACATCGCGATCGCAGTTGGAACCAGGAAAAACTAAGATACCAAATTTCATCGAAACAACTTAGATTAATTTAACCGCTCTCAGTGTAAATAACAACACAACGGCTAGGCTGAATACACTACCTAACAGGATAAAGTAATCTACAATACCAGATGTGGACATTGATCTTTCTCCAATCATTTACTGAATCACTGAACCAACGATGAAGGTTTATAGGGGCACATCCTTAGTCTTTTATCCCCCGTCCCCTCATCCTTAACATGGGAAACGGGGATGATCTACAACTTGAGGTGCTTCTGATTTATAGTGTATGTTTACATACAATTGTTAATCTTAAACCCTAACCGATGGACGGAACTAGAGATGTTGCCATCCCCAGATAAGATAATCCTATTACCATTGAATCATTTCTTGTCTAATCTGTAGCAATAAACCTAGTCTAACCTGAAATCCAGAGCTGCAAACTTTTCTCTTAGGAAGTAGAAATTGGCTGGGTTCTCCCACTGGGGTAGGTGTCAGGGGATAAGACTAGAGCTACAGTTGTGATCATCGATTTGGTTTTTAAGGTGATTTTAATCCCGACCCATCTCTCCACTTACGACCAGTTAAAGCATGAGTACCCTGTCATCTATTCCTGTAAATCTACCAGGTCAGTCTTACTCAATTATTATTTCTGAGTCCGGATTAGACGATTTAGGTGTCAATCTGTTGACATACCCCGAACGCCCCTTGGGCAAGAAAATACTCATAGTATCCAATCCAATTATTTTTAAGCATTATGGGCAACGGGTGATTGCTACAGTAACCAAGGCTGGTTTCCAGGTCGGTTATTGTCTTTTACCATCGGGGGAACGCTATAAAACCCTTAAGTCAGTCCAACGAGTGTACAATGCAGCCCTAGAACACCGATTGGAACGTTCCTCCACGATTTTAGCGTTGGGTGGGGGGGTAATTGGAGATATGGCTGGTTTTGCAGCAGCCACTTGGTTGCGAGGTATTCATTTGGTGCAGGTTCCCACCTCTCTCTTGGCAATGGTGGATGCGGCTATCGGGGGAAAAACAGGCGTTAACCACCCACTGGGTAAAAACCTAATTGGGGCTTTCCATCAACCCAGATTGGTTCTGATTGACCCGAGTGTCCTTAAAACCCTTCCTGTGAGAGAATTTAGAGCAGCCATGGCTGAGGTGATCAAGTATGGGGTGATTTGGGATCAGGAGTTATTTAATCGACTGGAAGACCAGCAGAGTCATCAACGATTGGATCAATTTCGTTATGTGACTACCGAGTTTTTACATTATATTTTGAATCGATCCTGTTCAGCCAAAGCCCACATTGTTAGCCAGGATGAGAAGGAGAAAGGGCTTAGGGCTATCTTGAACTATGGACATACCATCGGTCATGGGGTGGAAAGCTTAACGGGCTACGGATTGATTAATCATGGGGAAGGGGTAGCCATTGGCATGATAGCCGCCGGTCAAATTGCCGTCGCTTTAGGGCAGTGGCAGCAATCAGAAAGCGATCGCCAGTTAACCTTGATTCAAGCCGCCGGTCTCCCCACCCGGCTACCCAAACAAATCGACATTAACAGTATACTTGAATCATTACAGCTGGATAAAAAAGTCGAATCGGGACAAATCCGTTTTGTACTCCCCACCACAATTGGATCTGCTACCATCACTAATCAAGTTCCATCTTCTCTCATCCGGGGTGTTTTAACAAATATGCAGGATTAACGGAAGGGGTTTGGTTCCATTTGGTGAATAAGGCGTTCCATTAATGTGGCTAATTCCAAGGGTTGGGTCTGGGGAAGGGCATGACCAGCATCGGATAACAGTACCAACTCACTGTGTGGAATACGGTCAGCATAGGTTTGGGAGTGCCAGAGGGGAATGGTTTCATCCTGATCACCGGTTACGACAAGGGTGGGCACAGTTAATTGATGAAGATGACGTTCCACCGTATCTATGGCATCCTCAGGTCGTAGACGATTCAATAGAAAAGACCGGGCAGCGGGTTGGGTCATCAATTCTTTCCGAAACCACACCAGTTGGTCGAAAGTAACCTGTTGATTGCACCAGCGGGCTATGGGTCGCGCCAAGGTCAACCCCCAATCAATTACTGGTGTTGACCATAACAGAGGGCGCAAATGATCATAGCGACCACAAAAACTATCATCTCGAATCCCGGCAGCGGCAGCCAGAAATAATCCGGTTACATCACTGCCATAGGCAAGGGCAAAGGCAGCGGCTACCCAACCCCCGAATGAATGCCCCATTAAATAAACGGGAGATAAGTCCATTGTGTGGATAAATTGCCTGACAAACTCTACTTCCAAGGCAATGTCATATTCAACCATGGGATGGGAGGATGCTCCAAATCCAAGGAGATCCAATCCAATGCAGCGATAATTCCCCGCCAATGCTTCCATTACTGCCAACCAATTGTCACTAGTCCCCAAAAAACCATGGAGCATGAGGATTGGAATTCCCTGACCCTGTTCCAGATAAGCTGCTTGCCAACCCGTCCCGGGGAGAGAACATTGATGTTTTTGGGGGGGTATAGGACTGGATTTCACTAGGGCATATCCTCCTAAATAATGATTTGTTATTCCCCCTACGGAAGAAGCGGGGATAGACCCCATAACCCGGAGATGAGAAAGTGAAGTTCACTTCCTCCCATGGGGGATTGGGTTCGTTGTAAACTATCAAACATTAAACTTCATTGCAAACTATGGTTCAATCTTAAAAAATATGTAACCATACAGGAGACAAGGTCAGTTCAAATACCACCAAGGGGAAATATTTTGAGTCAGTCGTTACCACCTGTTGTCCAGCCCTCCGTTGAGCCATTGCGGGAAGATTTTAGGGAATACGTTGCCCATTTACAGCTTCATATGACCTTACAGGCACGTAACCTTTTACCCTCTGTTTTAATTGCTTCAGATAGTCGGGAAGCCCTTTTATATCAAACCCAAGCTGACATAGAAAAGTGGATTTCACGACAGGGTTTCTAAGGATGAAAATACTAGCATAGCCCCTTGAAAGGTTTTTTGGCGGCAATCATCCATGGGTATGGCTGATACTCAAGCAGGAATAATCCCATTGAAGATAATTTACTATAGGGAGCTGGGGGGAAGCCCCCACTCCCTTCTGGAGCGAGGGGAAAGTAACCCTAGAGTTTCACTTCAATATCAACACCCGCAGGCAAATCAAGCTTCATCAGGGCATCAATGGTTTTAGAGGAAGGTTGGTAAATATCAATGATGCGAGTGTGGGTACGGGTCTCAAAGTGTTCACGGGAATCTTTGTCCACATGGGGTGAACGTAAAACACAATAAATCCGTCGTCGCGTAGGTAAGGGAATGGGTCCAATAGCAACGGCATTGGTGCGATTTGCTGTGTCTACAATTTTTTCGCAAGATGCGTCTAATAAACGTCGGTCAAATGCTTTCAGTCGAATACGAATTTTTTGTTGTTGTAGGGTAGCCATGTTTATGAAACTAATAATTGAATTGTCAAGGTTCGAAAAAAATAATCAGGGGTAAAAGAGCCTGAAACCCTATTCAATGGGCAACCCTTGGGTTCATTACCCATTGAATAGGGATGGGAAGATTTGCCATATTTCTCTGGCTAATGCCAAAAAGTTTTGTGGTTAGACGGTGCACCTAGGGGACAGCCCGGCTAAGGGGAAACTACTTAAGAATCTTTGACACCACACCAGAGCCCACGGTTCGACCACCTTCACGAATGGCAAATCGCATCTGCTGTTCAATGGCAACAGGCTTAATCAACTCAACGGTTACTTTGATGCGATCGCCAGGCATCACCATTTCCACATCCTTTCCTTCATCTGAGGTATAGGCTTTGATAGTGCCGGTTACATCAGTGGTACGGACATAAAACTGGGGTCGGTAGCCAGCGAAAAATGGAGTTTTACGTCCACCTTCTTTTTCTAGCAAAATATATACTTCAGCCTCAAACAAAGTATGGGGAGTGATGCTATCGGGCTTGGCTAAAACCATCCCCCGTTCAATTTCATCCTTCTTTAAACCCCGAAGTAACAGACCCACATTATCGCCAGCCATTCCTTCTTCAAGGGTTTTTTGGAACATTTCCACGCCCGTAACTGTGGTAGAACGGGTATCACGGATGCCAACCAGAGAAACGGTATCCCCGATTCTCACCTTACCCCGTTCAATCCGTCCAGTTGCAACGGTTCCTCGACCAGAAATGGAAAATACATCCTCAACAGCCATTAAAAATGGCTTATCCACATCCCGTTCAGGGGTGGGAATATAGGAGTCAACGGCATCCATTAAAGTGTAGATTTTATCCACCCAATCATTATCCCCTCGTTTGGTAGAAGGGTTGCCAGTCATAACTTCTAGAGCCTTAAGTGCCGAACCTCGCACAATGGGAATATTGTCGCCATCAAATTCATAGGCAGACAGCAATTCACGGACTTCTAATTCAACCAACTCCACCAATTCATCTTCCCCTTCCATTTGGTCTTCCTTATTCAGGAATACTACTAGGTTGGGTACACCCACCTGGCGAGCTAGGAGAATATGTTCACGGGTTTGGGGCTCAGGACCGTCTGCTGCGGAAACCAATAGGATTGCTCCATCCATTTGGGCAGCTCCGGTGATCATGTTTTTAACATAGTCAGCATGACCGGGACAGTCCACATGAGCATAGTGACGATCTTCAGTTTGGTATTCCACGTGAGCAGTGTTAATGGTAATACCCCGTGCCTTTTCCTCAGGAGCAGCATCAATCTCATCATATTTTTTAGCCTTAGCTTGACCTAAAGCCGCCAAGGTCATTGTAATTGCAGCTGTCAATGTCGTTTTTCCGTGATCAACATGACCAATGGTTCCAATATTGACGTGGGGTTTATTCCGTTCAAACTTTGCGCGTGCCATGGGTTAACTATTCCTTTTCCTGACTATGCGTTCCCTTTATTTTTAGCAATAATTGCTTCAGCCACGTTGCGAGGAACTTCCTCGTAGTGACTGAATTCCATTGAAAATACGCCCCGACCTTGGGTTTTTGACCGAATATCAGTAGCGTATCCAAACATTTCAGCCAACGGTACCTTGGAAGTCACCTTCGTGATTCCCTGTTCACCTTCTTGACCTTCAATTTGTCCACGACGAGAGTTAAGGTCACCGATTACATTTCCGATGAAATCATCAGGAACCTCTACCTCCACCTTCATCACTGGTTCTAAAAGCACTGGAGAAGCCTTGTGGACGGCTTCTTTAATCGCCATAGAGCCAGCAATCTTAAACGCCATTTCCGAAGAATCCACTTCGTGGAATGATCCATCGACCATGATGGCTTTCAAGTCAATCACGGGGTAACCAGCCATAATACCAGATTCGCAGGCTTCCCTCATCCCTTGTTCCGCAGGGGGTATATATTCCTTAGGAACAATCCCACCTACAATTTTGGAGACAAACTCAAAGCCGCTGCCAGGTTCCCCTGGTTCCAATTGGATCACGACATGACCATACTGACCTTTACCACCACTTTGTCGAATGAACTTACCTTCAGCTTTAACGGCTTTTCGGATTGTCTCCCGATAAGCCACCTGAGGCGCCCCCACATTCGCTTCTACTTTGAATTCTCGCAACATACGGTCTACAAGAATTTCAAGGTGAAGTTCACCCATACCGGCAATCACCGTTTGGTTGGTTTCCGGGTCAATGTTGACTCGGAAGGTTGGATCTTCTTCGGAAAGAGCCTTCAATGCTTTGGACAGTTTCTCCATGTCCTGCTTAGTCTTAGGCTCTACCGCCACAGAAATAACGGGTTCAGGAATAAATAACGATTCCAATACAATGGGAGCAGATTCGTCACAAAGGGTATCACCTGTAAGAGTATCAGATAAGCCTGGAATTGCTCCCAAGTCCCCTGCTCGTAACTCGTCCACATCTATCCGTTCATCGGCTTTTAGCACGATTAAACGAGAAACCCTTTCTTTCTTTCCTTTAGATGAATTTAATACGTAACTACCCTTCTTAACAACCCCAGAATAAACTCTGACGAAAGTAAGGCGACCGACAAACTTGTCAGCCATTACCTTAAAAGCAAGGGCTGAAAAAGGAGCTTCGTCCTTAGCTTGCCGCTCTTCTTCGGAACCGTCTGCTAAGGTGCCTCGAATTGCTAGAACATCCAGAGGAGAGGGTAAATAATCAATCACGGCATCCAGCATTAACTGTACGCCCTTATTTTTAAAGGCAGACCCACATAACATGGGGATAATCGTACCGTTCACCGTACCTAACCGAAGAGCCGATTTGATCTCATCTTCCGTTAGTTCTTCCCCTTCCAAATATTTTTCAGTGAGCCCGTCATCGGTCTCTGCCACTGATTCAACTAATTTAAGACGATACTCTTCAGCTAAGTCCTGAACTTCGACGGGAATGTCAGTTTCTTGGATATCTGTTCCCAAGTCATTGGTATACACGTAAGCTCGCATACGAACCAAATCCACCACTCCCTTGAATTGATCTTCACTTCCAATGGGGATTTGGATGGGAATGGCGTTAGCTCTCAGGCGATCGCGCACTTGGGCATAAACCTTATAAAAGTTTGCACCCGTCCGATCCATTTTGTTAATAAAAATAAAACGGGGAACCCGATAGCGATCGGCTTGACGCCAAACTGTTTCAGTTTGGGGTTGCACCCCCCCAACCGAACATAATACAGTGATTACACCATCCAAAACCCTCATGGAACGTTCTACTTCAATGGTGAAGTCTACGTGACCAGGGGTATCAATAATATTGATTTTATACTCGGGATCACCAGCGAGGGCTTGGTTAGGATTGATTGGATCACGGTGAGTCCATGCTGTACTGATGGCAGCAGCAGTAATGGTAATACCCCGCTCCCGTTCTTGTTCCATCCAGTCAGTAACAGCAGTTCCTTCGTGTACTTCACCAATTTTATGGACTACACCAGAATAGAACAAAATTCTCTCTGTCGTTGTCGTTTTGCCCGCATCAATGTGAGCGGCAATGCCAATATTTCTAACTCTATCAAGCGGGACAGTTCGTACCACGAATACCTCCTATATCTTTGCCACAAGTGGCGATATCTATATTTTATTAAGGAATTTGTACTTTTAGTAGAATGTTTAGGGATAACCTTTACTTAACCTAAGGAACAAAACTAGGATGGAATTAGCCTACACTGAGTCTGAACCTAAAATAATCCAGTTTCCATCAAATCTTGCGTTATGAGTTTTGATTCAGGTGAAATTTCAATTGATAAACCGTTTGAAAAACTAATAACGGTAATGGGCAAACGCCTTATTCGCCTCCGCCATTCGGTGGGTTTCTTCCCGTTTCCGAATTGAACTACCTGTCTCATTGGCAGCATCCATGATTTCATTTGCCAACTTAGATGCCATTGTACGCCCCGTTCGTTGCCTGGAAAATTGAATCAACCAACGCAAGGCTAAGGCGATGCCCCGTTCTGGACGTACTTCCAT
>CAIUCS010000125.1 GCA_903897715.1 uncultured Synechococcales cyanobacterium | reverse complement strand
TTTGTCAGTCAACCAGGTTCACAGGTATTAGCAACGATTTCTTGCAATCTTTGCAGGATCCCCTTGTCAATTATCTTTTTGCGGTACTTTGTGACAAGTACTAAATCAATAGTAAGGGAGTATAGGCAGCGATCGCCTTTGTTATAGCTCATGGCATTAAATAGGATAGTAGTAATGCTACTAACGTATCAGTACCGATTGCAGCACACTCCTACATGCGGCGACCTTGAACCACTGGGGAGAATTGTTGCGTCGTACCAGATCTCAGATGAACCGTTGCAGTCTGACAAGTGATCCAATTGGGGATATTCCAAGCAACGTAGATTACTATTCACAAGCGGCTGACCTTAAAGAAACGAAAGGATTGTTTCCTGAGTACAAGGAGATTTATACTGACTGCCAACAACAGAATGGAATGGGGTTGGATAAATCCTGGAAGGGGTGGTTAATTCCTGATAAAACTGGTAAGAAAGGAGGTAAGCCTAGATTTAAGAAACAGGGGGATATTTGTTCTTTCACCTTTCCTAGAGTCAATGCCCAAAGGCTGGGTTGCACTTAGCAGATGGCATAGTAAAGCTGTCAAAAATTGGTGAGATTCCAGTTGTCCTCCACCGTCCAATCCCTGATGGGTTTGACATCAAATGAGACAAGAACTCTCATTTGTGAATGTGAGAAGCCCCGTCAGACCGCTCTTAGCGGTTGACGGTGGAAGTTGTCACAAGATTGGAGTTATCAATCATTTTGATTTGGGTAGTCCTAAACCAGTAAGAATAGGAATTAGTGGAGGTTTGGAGGCAACGCCCCTAGAACCCCTCTAAAATCTTTACCTTTTTACCACCACTGATTATTTTAATTATCAACTGACTGCATTATGAAAGCAATCCTCATGAACACCCCAGGGCAACCGGAGGTACTCCAACTGCATGACATCCCTGCCCCCTCTATTCAAAGTGAACATCAGCTTTTAGTTCGCCTCTATGCAGCAGGAATCAACCCCATTGATACCAAGCTGCGACAACGAGGCACCTTTTATCCTGAGTTGATGCCCGCCATTTTAGGGTGTGATGGAGCTGGAATTGTGGAAGCAATTGGAACCAAAGTCCAACGATTTAAGATTGGCGATGAAGTCTACTTTTGTAATGGGGGGCTGGGGGGACATCCTGGCAATTATGCAGAATACACTACTGTGGATGAACGGTTTGTTGCCCATCGACCAACTTCTATATCCGTTGGGCAAGCGGCGGCAGCTCCCCTAGTATTAATTACAGCATGGGAAGCACTCTACGACCGTGGACGATTACAACCAGGGCAAACCGTACTCATTCATGGGGGTGCGGGGGGTGTTGGTCATGTGGCTATTCAGTTGGCTAAACTTCAGGGTGCTCGGGTTTGTACAACTGTTAGTTCTGATGCTAAGGCAAAATTTGTTCGACAGTTGGGTGCAGATCAGGTCATTGACTACCACCATACGGATTTCATAAAGGCGACCCTCGACTGGACTCAAGGGGAAGGGGTGGATTTAGTCCTAGATACGGTCGGAGGGAAGACCTTTAGTCAAAGTTTTCAAGTAACCCGTCTCTATGGGGATGTTGTTACGTTGTTAGAACCCGACGCAACAACAAATTGGAAGACTGCCCGTAACCGCAACTTGCGCATTGGATTAGAACTCATGCTCACCCCTATGCTACTGGGATTGGTAGAGGAACACCATCACCAGGCTAGAATCTTAGAACAATGCACTCGATTGATTGATGGAAGTAAGCTAATGATTTATGTACATCACACGTTACCATTGGCAAATGCGGCAGAGGCTCATCATTTGTTACAGACTGGGGACATTCTGGGCAAGCTGAGTTTACTGATTCCCTAGCGAATTAAGAGTTTAATTTGGTAGATGATTGATGTTGGACTTAACTAAAGTAGCAGGACAAATACAAGGTTTAAGTCAACACTTGAGCCAGGAAGCAGATGCGGGTCGGCAACGGATTCAACGTGCCCAAAGGCTATGGACAGAAGCCGCCAGACAACAACCCGAAGCTGTGCAACAGTTACGACTGTGGGGCGATCGCCTCAACTTTACCACCGCCGAACCCATAGAACCCCTCCCTACTGTGGTAGACGTGGAAGCTACATCCTCCCACCACACAGTTTTAGCCACCGACGGATCCCAAATTGCCCCTAGTCATCATGAAATTGCCTATTGTTACTTGATTAACGTCGGCAGGGTTGCATTACACTACGGACAAGGTCGAACTGCCTTACTGGATAGTTTACCTCAGCTATTTTATCGTAGCGAAGACCTTTACCATTGCCGTCAATGGGGCATTCCCACGGAAGAATGGATGGGATTTCGACGAACGGTTTTAGAGGCGGAAACCCTAGCTGAATTAGCATCTCAAAGGTTGACAAACCCCCAAACCCCCACATTGGCAATGGTGGATGGATCCCTCATTTATTGGTTCTTAGATACCTTGCCCAAGGATGCAGGACATTCAATTTTGACTCCTGTTTTAGCTGCATGGCAACAACTAGAAAAATTACGGATTCCGTTGGTGGGATATGTCAGTGCATCACGGAGTGGAGAAAGCTTAAATTTTCTCCGGCTACAGTGTTGTCCCTACTTAGTACCAGATTGTTTGACCCATTGCCCAGATCCATCAGTTCGTCCCCCCTGCCAA
This sequence comes from uncultured Synechococcales cyanobacterium, assembly GCA_903897715.1. Taxonomy (GTDB): domain Bacteria; phylum Cyanobacteriota; class Cyanobacteriia; order CAIUCS01; family CAIUCS01; genus CAIUCS01. Next base: position 13,650 of record CAIUCS010000125.1, on the reverse strand, counting down.
GTGTTAGAACCACTGCGGGATGTTGTATTTTGGGCTTCTGTCCTGCAAGCAGGTCAACGCAGTTGTTTATGGCGGAGTTCAGCCCCAGTCCTATCAAATTATGGGTCACACACTATCTACTTTTGTTACATCCATGTGGGAGTGGAGGTAGCTCGACTGGAATTCCCATCCTGGGTTGTTGAAGATGTTCAATTACTGGAGACTGCGTTGGGTCTTACCCTTGCCCAAGTCATCAAAGGCTTTGGCTACCCGGTGGCATTGGCTGAGGCTCATAATCAAGCTGTTGTTAGGGGGGGAGACCGCAGCCGTTTCTTTGCCTTACTTGAACAACAAATGATGAAGGCAGGGCTACAAAATATTGGTACATCCTATAAAGAAGCTCGTAAACGGGGCAGTATTGCTTAAAACTAGTGGCACTCCGTTAGTTGTTGCCTCCCATCCCTGAAAATAACATGACCAATCCCCCGAGTAAAATTAAGATGGCTAATGCCCCTAAAAGACTGTCCGCTGTGTTAATTTCCATCATAAAAGTTGAGTAAATAAGTAGGGAAAAAGCTTAAGACTCAACTACTCAAAAGACTTTGAGCCGCCGAGAGTAAATCACCAAAAATAACCGTTGGTTCCAGTTGTTCTAAATAGAATTGACTGCGGATGCCGCAGGTTAACGCCACCGTAGGGATACCCACTGCCTGACCAGCCAATATGTCCGCTTCAGTATCTCCCACAATCCCACAGGGGATGTGTCCCTCCCCACGTTGTCCGAGGATGACTTCGGACAGTAGTCTTATTTTTAAGTCTGTCGAATTTGTATAGGCATTACTAATATCTTGAGTTCCATATACTTCATTAAAATAATGAAGAAGGTGATTTTGCAACAACACCTGGATGGCTTGCAGGCGATCGCGTAAAGTTACTAACACTACCCTTACTCCAGCTTTCCGAAATAAGGTTAACCCATACCGCACTCCCGGTTGAATGTGGTCAGTGATTAATAAATCAGGTTGATTGACCCATTGGTGAACTTGGCTGACAAAGGGAGGAATGAACTCACCTTGTAACCCGGAGCGGAGGGCAATTTCAACATCAGGGGTACGATTTTGCTTCATTACCCAGAATTGAGATTTAGTGAGGGGGGTAATCCGTTGCTTGGAATTCAGATGACAAGATTGTTGTAATAGTTCCGCAACAGAATTGAGGGCTAGTTGATAGGTGGCATAGTAACGATCAGAGACATCAATGATAGGACCATCAAAATCGCAAAAAAGGGTAGTACCCGCCGCAATTTTGAAGGGAAGCTCACGTTCTAGTTCATACTTAAGATAAGACTCTGGAGTGGCTCTGGAAGCCATAAATTTGTTATGACCATAAGTGTCTATATCAGTATTATTGCCTTTATTCAGTTCTTCTGTAAACCCTAATCGTTCCAGACTCCTTTTCTCCATTATTTTCCATGACCTCTGATTCAACCCATCCCCAGCCAATTCATCTTGAGCCATTTAATCAATCAACTCCACCCCCCTCAGGACGACTCATTGTTTTTACCGGTCCTAGCGGGGTGGGGAAGGGAACCTTATTGCGTACTTTAATGTTCAACCACCCGGAATTACACCTCTCAGTTTCTGCCACAACCCGTCAACCCCGTCCCGACGAAGTGGATGGTAAACACTACCATTTTGTATCCAAAGCCCATTTTGAACAAATGATTTGTAAAAAGGAATTACTGGAATGGGCGGAATTTGCCGGACATTTTTATGGTACTCCGCGCTTACCCATTGAACAACATATCCATGATGGACACTCTATAATTTTAGAAATCGAATTACAAGGGGCTCGTCAAATACACCGTAATTTCCCTGATGCTTTACGAATTTTTATTTTACCCCCGACCTTTGAAGAACTGGAAAGTCGGATTCGGATGCGTAATCAAGACTCAGAGGCAGCGATTATTCGCCGACTGGAGCAGGCACAGATGGAAATTGCCGCCGCCCCTGAATTTGATGTCCAACTGGTGAATGATGATTTGAACACGACGGTTCAAACATTGGAGGCTATTATATTTAAGTAATTATTGAACTCATTTTCGTCATCCCTACCCTGATCTGGTCGTTAATTGTGTCTAATCCATCCCCCACTCATAGGCAATTGATTGGTAAACTCCTCTCCTCTGCAATCCGCCTATGGTTGCATACCCAGGTTGAACGGGTAGAAACCCTGAAAGTCCATATTGTTGGGGGCGATCGCCCTCTCCTGGCAGGGAAATTAACTGGAATCCAAGTTCAAGCCCATGGAGTTGTGTATCGGGGGTTACACTTCACTCAAATACACTTAAACGCTGACCAGGTTTCCATCAACTTAGGACAAGTACTTCGCGGAAAGCCCTTTAAGTTACTGGATCCAGTTCCAGTGACCTGCCACCTAACGTTAACTGAACGTGATTTGAACGCATCACTGCAATCACCATTACTTATGGGGGTTATTGAAGACTTTTTTCAACGATTCAGCCATTTTCTTGTTAAATCCCCCCCTGAATTATCCAATTTAAAAACAATGACTGCCCACATCCAGCCTAATCAACTAACGGTAGGCGTTTATCCCCATGATTCCGTTGAACATGTTGAACCAGTGGTACTACGCACTGACTTCGGGTTACATTCAGGACGATATTTACGATTACAACATCCTTGTCAACTTCTCTCCACCCCAGTAATGGAGCAATCATTACCCGCCTTAGAAGGAGTAGAGTTGGATTTGGGTGAACATGTGGCGATCGCCCAACTTACTTTAGGGTCAGGGGTTTTAGTTTGTGAGGGACAATTAGTAGTTCTTCCAGGCTGATTACCGGTTACCCATGAATGATTGTTCTTTAAGACAGCAGTCATCAATCATCTCAAACTTTACAATACCTGAAAATTAAATCTTTTCTAAATTGTCTCTTCACGCTAATATTAATTAAACTATTGTTATATAGAGTATTGAACATTTATGACCCCTAGTTTAACCAATTTTTTATTGAGCTTATTGGCTGGAGCCTTGATCATCGTAGTCCCTGCTACCATTGCCCTGATTTTCATCAGTCAAAAGGATAAGATTCAACGTTCTTGATCCTGTATTATGGTTTCCTGGATTCGGTATAATCAAATTGTATCAAACGGGAGTAGTTTCTGTTAGTACGTTTTTGTCATCCTACGGGGGTGGGTGAAAATGAGCCTTCACTGTTGTTACACCAAACCCTTAATGCAACTTATAATCGAGGGACTGATGACTTTAACCCCCCAAACTTGATCAACTCAGTTAAAACGGCACCCATGGAAAATGGCACGCTACCAGCGATTCATCTTTCCATGGAATCAATAAATAGAAACTGCATCAGGACGTAAGGAGAAATAAAATGGTAAATGTTGGACTGAGTTGGAGTAGCATGTTGGGGGTTGTTCTTGTTGTAGCAGGTGCTTCCCTTTATTTCCTTCGCTCCATGCGTCCCAGTCTGGCTCGTGACCACGATATTTTTTTTGCTGCAGTTGCTCTACTTTGTGGGGGTATTCTATTCTTCCAAGGTTGGCGACAAGACCCTATCTTACAATTTGGTCAGTTTTTGCTGACAGGTTCAGTCATTTTTTTTGCGGTAGAAAGTATTCGGTTACGGAAAGTAGCCACTGAACAAGCCAAGCGAAATAACCCTGTTGTAGATGAAGAACGCCCCGTCAGTCGCGTTTACCGAGCCGAGTTGGATGAACTGTCTCCCTATGATGAGAAGACTGTTGCCAGACGAATTCGTGGTAGCCGGGATAGGTCTTCGGAATATGAAGACGATTTGGATGAAGATATTTCCCGTCGTCCTCCCAGTCGCAATCGTCCTCCAGTTAATCCAAATGGTGGGAGACCTCCCCGAAATCCCAGTACTTCCCGCCGTCCCCGTCCGCGTCCTGAAGGGTTTGATGGTTTCCGCGATGAACCTGCCAATCCCCCTATGGATCGATCCGGTGAAACAGGGTCTAATCGACCTTCCCGACCTGTGGAGTCCCCCGACTATGGGGATAGCTTTTCTAGGAACTCTGACGAATCGGTGACCCGTCCCCCCCGAAAACGTCCATCAGTGGTTAATGACTCCCCCCGTAGTCGCCCCACTACCCCTCCCGATGATGGTGACTATGTAGATTATCAACCCATTGATTATTCTGAAGGTGAGGAACAAGATAACTCTAATAACTTTGATGATTAAGTATTACAATTCTCCCCATGGCATCCCATCGGTTTTTCTTGGCAACTTTTGCTGTCACATTCAGTTTAGTTGCTTGTAACACCAATGATTTACCGTCAGCCCCTTCTTCCCTGAATAGTCGATATACCGACGAAAAACCCTCCATCAGCGGCAATGGGCGTTATTTAGCACTGGTTTCCAATCGGGACGGTCAGCAAAATATTTTAATGTATGATTTGCAACTGCTGCGATTTATTCCCCTCCCCTACTTGAATCGAGGGGATGCCATTGCTGATAATCCAGGTATTAGTTATAACGGCAGGTATATTGTTTATATCGCTAGTGACCAAGGGCGAGCCGAACTACAATTGTATGACCGGGTGACTCAACGCAATCAAATTCTGAGTACAGGTTATCGGGGTTGGATTCGTTCACCGAGTATTAGTCCCGATGGGAGATATATTGTTTTTGAAAGTGGTTATCGGGGGCAATGGGATGTGGAAATGGTAGACCGGGGTCCTGATGTTGAACTGGACTTACCCCAAGGTTTTCCAGTGGAACCTTCTTCATCCCAGCCTAATTCCTAGTTCTGTTCAGTTGGTAACCGTTCACTCCCCCTAGGATGAGGAACAGTTAGGTTCGGGTGATTGGAAAACCATTCTTAAGCTAACCTTATCTTGATTTCGTATTTAATGGACAGCACAAAAATGATTATCCAGCCTAAGGTCATTATCCATGGCGGTGCAGGTTCCTCCCTCCATGGGAAAGGAAGTCTTGATTTAGTTCGTCAATCATTGGTTCAAATCCTCCATCAAATTTATGCCCAGTTGCAGGTTGGAGTGAGTGCCCAGGAAGCAGTGGTGTTGGGGTGCCAGTTATTGGAAGACGATCCCCGTTTCAATGCTGGAACTGGGTCTGTGTTGCAATCTGATGGACAAATCCGCATGAGTGCGGCATTCATGGATGGGGCGATGCAGCGGTTTAGTGGGGTCATCAATGTGACCCGGATTCAACATCCCATCAATTTAGCCCATTACTTACAAAACAGTCCCGATCGCATTCTTTCTGACTATGGAGCTTCTGAACTATCACGGGATTTACAGTTACCCGTCTTCAATCCCCTAACAGAGCAACGCCTGACGGAGTGGCTACAAGACCGAAAGGATAACTTTGCCCGCTCCATGGCGAATGTGGTCGCTGAATCAATGGAACAGGGAAGGGGTACCATCGGTGTTGTTGCGTTAGATACTCAAGGGAAGATCGCTGCCGGTACATCTACCGGTGGTAAGGGATTTGAGCGAATTGGTAGGGTCAGTGACTCTGCAACTCCCGCTGGTAACTATGCCAATGGGAATGCCGGTGTGAGTTGTACCGGAATTGGAGAAGATATTATTGATGAATGTCTAGCAGCCAAAATTGTAATCCGAGTTACCGATGGACTCTCCCTAGTGGGGGCAATGGAAAAATCAATGGCTGAAGCCCATCAACGAGGTCGAGACTTGGGGGCGATCGCCCTAGATGCCACGGGAACCATTGTTTGGGGGAAAACTAGTGAAATGTTATTAGCCGCTTATCACACTGGATCAACGATAGGAGATACCCTAGACAATAGGGAACAGTCTGTCGGAAAAGTTACAGGATGAGTCATCGTTGGTTCTGTTAAGTAGATTTGTACTTGGGCAAGGAAGTGCGAGAGCTTGCCACCCCCTCTCTTGCTGCCCTCAATGACCAGCACAACTTAGTCAACTACGGCACGGATAAAGGGGGGTCCTTCCTCGTTCCGTATTTTCCCCCCTATCTCAAATCTCCATTCACACTACATCCAATTCAGAAAGTGTCTAAAGAAGCTCAAAATGTATCCTACAAGTCTGTTATGAAGTGTTAAGTTTGGATTACAATAAAGTTTAACTCCGTAAGTAAGTATTATTACCTAGGTTATCTTGAATGTCTAATCAACATCCTCTTACTTCTGGTTCCGAGAGCCTTGTTCTTGAGCCAATTTTCCCTAGTTCAACAATGGGAGATTCTTTACAATTAAAAGTACGTGCCGTTTATAATACTGATCTTCAAGCGGAATTTTTTGATATTCGTTCTGAAGTGGATTCATTGTTACAGCAATTACAAACATTAAAATACCAACGGTTAACCACCACCAATGTCCATAATTAAATAAGGGTTTTATCATCCAGGGTATAGATTTGTATTTACCAGTTCGTTAAACATGGGGGTTCTTTCACTCTATTTTTAGGGATTGGGTTGAAAAATCTCTTCTCCTTCCTGATGAAAAACATTTGAGATTCATCCCGATGGTGGGTTGATTTTTAGATGATTGAACTATCTGGTTTATGATTCAACTGTCGTAACGATGAAACTATTCTTTCTTTATTTTATGAAGGGATGACACCGCCCCCCATACCACTGAAGGTGCGTCTAAAGGAATTCCTTGAACGGTTGGATACCTTCATTTTATTGATCGCAGATCTTCTTTGGCAGCATCGATGGTCTAAATTATTGGTTTTAATGGCATTGGCTTGGTGTTTTTTTGCAAATCCCTCGTTCATCAACCAAATTTTAGCCTTACTTCCTGGTAATTTTTTATTATTTGATGGGTACTCATTTATTTACTGGGTTGGATTGGTGGGCTTTTTAGTTGCTGCGGTGTTGAGTCCACCATTTATTTATTCTCGCCCCATTCAACTTGAGGTTCAAGATGCCCCCCGGATAGGAATTAAAGGGTTAAGAGCTTTTGATGCCAATGATGCCCCAGTCTTTAGCCGATTGCAACGAATACGCCAATTGCGAGAGTGGTTAGATGAAATCTCCCATCCCAAATTTCAATTTAGTGTATTAGTTGGAGAATCAGGTGTCGGGAAGACATCTTTCCTCCATGCGGGTCTATTGCCACGTTTGAGCTTGCCTGAAGCCAAAATACGGGCTGTTTATGTTAAGTTTAGCGATCGCCCTCCCCTAGAAAATATCCATTCCGCATTAGTTCATCAGTTAGGAATTCCTGATGAAGCTGGAGCGGTGGATTTGTACCACGATTTCCTCCGATCCATCGAAAAGGTTAACAAACCCCTTATCCTCCTCTTGGATCAGTTTGAACAATTTTTCATCCATCAACCGCGACAAGATGACCGACAACCTTTTGTTGAGGTACTTAAATCCTGGCATCAAAGCCCAATGCCTGATTTAAAAATTATTATTAGTATTCGTGCTGACTGGCACCATGAATTAACCTCACTTCAGCAAACCTTTAGTAATGGGATTCGTCAGTACTCAATTTTTAAGCTAGATGGATTAGAACCAGAGGAGGCAGCCACAGCCCTCCGTGTATTATCTACAACTGAAAAACTGGGGATAGACCTTAATTTTGCAAAAGAAGTTACAAAACAAGAATTGGTTGGTGCTGATGGAAAGGTTTTACCTGTTGATTTACAACTTTTTGCTGAAGTCGTTCGTAAACAAAGCAACCCGGAATTGCGAATGTTTAATCGAGATGTATTTCAACGAATGGGTGGATTTGATGTACTAGAACAACGGTATCTTGCCGATGCTTTGGAATGGCTAAGGCTTGTCGGTTCTCCCCAACTTTATGAAGCAGCAATTTTAATCCTACTTGCCCTTACCGATCAAGAACGACGGGTAAAAGGTAAGTTTGTGACGAAAGTAGAGCTACAGACGCAACTACGGGGATTAACCACCCCCCGGCAAGTCGTTCAAGTTTTAGATTGGTTATCCTCTGGGGATGTGTGGCTGGTAACCCCTGTTCAACAAGGACAGGAACTGGGATATGAATTAGTTCATGAGAGGATTATTCCAGCCTTACTCCGTTTAGCGGGTCGGGCACTGAAAAAACTTGACCGTGCCCATCAATTATTAGAACGACGATTGATAGCCTGGAAAGGGAATCAACAGTCGAAATGGTATTTACTAACTTGGTGGGAACTATGTCTAGTAGGTCCCTATGAACCCCAACTAGTTGGAGGAAAAAATCGATTAGCTAAAGAGGAATTACTTCGCCAAAGTTGGCTTCAAGCCAGATGGCAAATGGCAGTGGGATCCTTGGTGGTTATCCTATGTTTAGTGACTTGGCTAGGATGGCTAACTCCATTTGTTCAACAGGCATATTTGAAGACCATATTGGCACAAAGAGTATCCAATGCCAACTATGGTCAAAGGGTTGAAACGGCTGTTGCTTTTGCCAGTCTTCCTGACTGGCAGAAAGTGATAGACATTGCCCAAACCATGGGTTCTGAACCAACTAAAGTTCGAGATGCAATTGTGCAAAGTATTCAGACTAGAACTGCACTGGAAAAACCAAGCAATGGTAAAGACTGGTTAGCCCAGACCCTTACCATTGTTCCTTCCGTTCAATCTGAGTCCAGTAAGGCAGCAATTTTAAGAGCAGTAGCAAAGTCAGCCAGCCAGTTGAGTGATTCCCAAACAGCGGCTAATCTCCTGAATCAAGCCCTGTCCACCACTGCTCCATTTCAGCATGAAGTGAGTAAGGCAAATGTTCTGCCAGCAATTGCTAAGTCAGCCAGTGAATTAAAAGATCCCCAAACTGCTGCCAATGTTCTGAGTCAAACATTATCAACAGCAGCGTCAATTCAAGAACCGGTGAACAAAGCAATGGTTTTAGCTGCCATCGCTGAAGCCGCCAGTCAGTTAAATGATGCACCTACGGCAAACCGATTATTTGATCTAGCCTTCTCCACCGCTAATCCTATTCAAGACGAATCCAATAAATCAAAGGTACTCGGTGCTATTGCTGAGTCTGTAGGGAGCCTAAAAAATGCTCAAACCGCTGATTCAGTTCTGAAGCAAGTTATTTCCATGACCAACTCACTGCCAAGTGAAAGTAGTCAATCCATTGTTTTGCAAGCAATTGCTGAAGCTGCTGGTCGGATTAAGAATAAGGAAATTGCATCTGGTTTATTGAATCAAACCTTATCCAAGGCTACTGACCTCCAGGATGAGTATAGTAAATCTGTGGTTCTCAACTTGGTGGCTCAGTCCTATGGGAAATTAAATGACCCACAACTAGCTGCTACTGTCTTTAGCCAAGCTATCACTGCCATCACCCTAACTCCCGATGAATCCAACAAAGCTTTCGTATTACAAGCCATTGCTACAGCATCTACCCAACTAGCTGAGCCATCAATCGCGGCGCAGGTGCTGGATCAAACCTTAACTTCCAGTACACCCATACGGGATGAATATAATAAAACAACTGTTTTACATGCCATTGCCAATGCAGCAAGTCAATTGGGTGATCCTAAATCCTTCATGGATTTACTTAATCAAACCCTTTCCTCTGCCATATCTATTCAGGATGGATATCGTAGGGCTGATATAATGCAGACCATTGCCAATTCCCATGTTCAGTTAAATAATTTCCAATCTGCCGCAACCGTCTTGAATCAGGCTCTTTCCACAGCAGTACCCATTAAGTCCGACTCGAGTAAGTCTATTGTCTTACGGGCGATCGCTGAGTCTGCTGGTGAGATCACAGATCCATCCACAGCGAGTAATTTACTCAATCAAATAATTTTTACCGCAGCATCCATTGAATCAGAAGCTAATAAAGCAGATGTGTTGGGGGCAATCGTCAAAGCAATTGCCCAATTAACTGATCGTAAAATAGCTCTTGGTCTGCTAGACCAAACCCTATCGACTGCTGCCCCTATTCAGTCTCAAACTAGTAAGTCAGTTGTCATGATTGAAGTCGCCGCAGCCTATGGGCAGTTAAAAGCAATGGATATGGCTGAGAATTTCTTAAAGCAGCGTCTTGACGATGCAAAAACACTACCAGACCGGGAGTCCCAATTCGTTGTGATGGGAAATATTGGTATTGCTTTGTCCCGGATCGCTGATAATTATCGGCAGCAAAGTCAAATTGGAGCTGCCCATCGGTTGCTAGGTCAGGCTATAACTATTATGCAGCCGATTCAGGATGTTAATTCTCAGCGGGGATCCATTCAACGATCGGACGTACTCAAACAAATTGCTGAGGTTTATGTTAAGCTCCAAAATTGGCGACAAGTGAATAGTACCATTGGCTATTGTCATCATGACGATTGTCGTATTGATGTTGCGACCCATGGTCTCATAACACAGGGAAATCTTTCCCATCCCGTGCTCATTACTTGGCGATCGGAACAAGAAAAGGAGGAAAAAGCAAAACAAAGTAAACCCCCTTCTGTTTGATCTACCCATAATGGAGGGTGTTTCCCTTCGCTTTAACCTAGATTATCAAAAAATTAGGTTTAAAATCCCGCCCTTCCAGCACGGCTTTGTATTAAAGTAGTAATGGCTACAGACCCACCCAAACTTAAGATACTCCGAAACAAATAACAAGGTTGAAATCCCTGCAAGAGTTGCGATCAGAAACAGTTAAAGCAGTAAGGGTAATGGAAAGACCACCCCTGAAAGGAAACAAGTATTTTACTTGCCTACAAAACAAAAAGTCGCCATAGGGCATTGGGAGACTTAAAACGGACATAGAGAGAAGGTAAGACTGGCTTGCCAGCCCATCTCAATGAATTGTCAAGAACCGCTGTTGCTTTAGCTCGGCGAGTATGTCAACAGAATTAGTCTATTCCCATAATTTTCCCCTGAGTCCTGAAATGTTTCCAACAATCCCCCTAAACATTCCATTTGTAATCCCTTTACTGGCTGGAATTTATCTTTCTACTCTTTTTTTAATATTAACTTTAATTAAGCGCAGCTCAAGAAGCACTGAAAATTAACCCAATACTGAGGTTTGATGCAGTGATTGATCCCACTGCCAACCAAGCTTAAAACTGTGAAATTGCTGGAGTACGTTGGTTTCAAACCCAACGACCAGCAATTTTTTTATCAAAAGAATCTAAAATACTAATCCCGATAAAAAAAGTCGGGTATGTTTGACGCTCTGATTGAGACTATGCTAACTTTAGTTTGTTATTACTTTGTTGACTTCAAGTTTTCTATCCCCGTCGGTTCAAGTTGTCAACTTCATCCTAAGCCCACCTGGTTCAATCCATGACTTTACAATCTCTCGTTTCATTTGCTTCTAATACAACCTCCCATGGCAGCACCTGTAAGTCCCTAAAATGTAGGGAGTGTGGTGCAGAGTACGAATTGAAAGCGTTGCATGTTTGTGAACTTTGCTTTGGTCCATTGGAAGTGAACTATGACTATGATCAACTTCGATGTACGGTTACCCGTGACAGTATTGAAGCGGGTCCTAAGTCCATATGGCGCTATCGTCCATTTTTACCTGTGGTTGGTCATGAAGTGATTGATTTGGGAACCGGTATGACTCCTTTGGTGAAGTCCTGCCGTCTGGCTCGTCGATTAGGACTTAAAAACCTGTACATTAAAAATGATGCAGTAAATATGCCCACTTTGAGCTTTAAGGATCGGGTGGTTTCAGTTGCCTTGACCCGTGCTAGGGAATTAGGGTTTTCTACTGTTTCCTGCGCTAGTACAGGAAATTTAGCAAATTCGACGGCTGCCATTGCCGCCCATGCCGGATTAGATTGTTGTGTCTTCATTCCTGCAGATTTAGAGTCGGGGAAAGTGATGGGTACTTTGATTTATGGACCTACGGTGATGGCGGTAGAAGGGAACTATGATCAAGTCAATCGGCTATGTTCTGAAGTAGCTAATACCCATGGCTGGGGGTTTGTGAATATCAATCTCCGACCTTATTACTCTGAAGGCTCTAAAACCCTTGGGTATGAGGTAATTGAACAGTTAGGATGGCAGTTACCCGATCACATTGTGGCTCCTTTGGCTTCTGGCTCACTTTTCACCAAAATATATAAAGGGTTTCGTGAATTTACCGAAGCGGGGTTAGTGGAACCAAAAACAGTCAGGTTTAGTGGTGCCCAAGCCGATGGATGTTCTCCCATTGCCCAAGCCTATCGGGAAGGGCGAGATTTTGTAACCCCGGTAAAGCCCAATACCATTGCTAAGTCCATTGCAATTGGAAATCCGGCAGATGGTATCTATGCCCTAGAGATCGCTCGCAAAACTAACGGTGCCATTGAGTCGGTAACGGATCTAGAAATTATCGACGGCATTAAATTATTAGCTGAAACTGAAGGTATTTTCACTGAAACTGCTGGTGGAACGACGGTTGCCGTTTTGAAAAAATTAATTGAGTCTGGACGGATTGATCCCGATGAAACCACCGTGGTCTATATTACTGGTAATGGGCTCAAAACTCAGGAAGCGGTTCAGGGTTATGTTGGAGAACCTTTAACCATAGAGCCTAAGTTGGCTAGTTTTGAGCGAGCCCTGGAACGTGCTAGAACCTTAGAACGGCTGGAATGGCAACCTGTCATGATCTAGTGAATGTAATATGGTGATGCCGGAACGTCTCCTGCCCCCTTCACATTGAATTGAACAAGGAAAGATAGGGATTGGTTGGGGGCGTTGCCCCTGTAACCCCTCTTAAATCCTTACTTTTTTACCACCATCCAGTTGGCATTGTTTTTTGATTTCTTCACAACTCTACTTTTATTGATTACCCGAATTACCATGGCTGTTAAAGTTTTAATTCCTACACCGTTGCAAAAATTTACCAATGAACAAGCTACCATTGATTGCTCAGGCACCACCATTGCTGAGCTCATTGAATCCTTGGAGCAAGCTTATCCGGGTATTAAGTCTCGCATATGTGATAACGAGGGAAACCCCCGTCGCTTCTTGAATTTGTATGTGAATAGTGAGGATATTCGATTTCTAGAAGGTATTGATACCGGGTTATCCAATGGGGATGAAGTGAGTATCGTCCCTGCTGTAGCCGGTGGTTAATTTTCTTGATTTTGCAGTTTTGACCCGCTTAGGTACGTTATGGTTTTTAATTCCCGCTTTTTTTTAATGGGAATATTACTGGTATCATTGGGTAGCTGTAATGGTGAAAATGGTTCAACCCCATCTCCATCATTTAACAGTCCTATTCCCTCCCCAATGGTAGTAGTTCCCTTCCCCTCTCAGTCAGTTCCTGCTAACCTAAGCCAAACCCCACTAAACCCTAAGCTGAGTGAAAAAAAACAGGGATTGATCATACCAACCAACCCCAACAACCGGCTACAGGAAATTAAACGAAAGGGGGTTCGAGTGGGAGTGAATGTGGATCCCTTTCGGACTATCATTCCAGAAAAGATTACTCCTCCTCCTGTGAAACCCCTTCCCCCTCCTATTGTTCAATCCCCCCTTCCACCGCCATTTTCCCCCGACCTAGCACAGGCTGTTTTAGTTTCAGGAGTTTTAAGGGTGGGTTCAGTTGCAAATGCAATTATTAAAGCTCCTGATGAATCGGCAGTTCGTTATGTGCGGGAGGGAGACCGGTTAGCTAACGGTCAAGTTTTGGTGAAACGAATTGAAATAGTGGGAATTTCTGAACCATTTGTAGTGTTGGAACAATCAGGGGTGGAAGTCATCAAGATGATTGA
>CAIUCS010000124.1 GCA_903897715.1 uncultured Synechococcales cyanobacterium | reverse complement strand
GCGGGCTTATGACTTTGTATCCCAAGAGATTCGGGCAGCGGAGGATCCAGAATTTGAGACATTTTATACCAAGAATATTTTGTTAAATGAAGGGATTCGGGCTTGGATGTCTACCCAAGACCAACCCCATGAAAACTTTATCTTCCCTGAGGAGGTTCTTCCCCGTGGTAACGCTCTCTAGCTCTATGTTGGGCATGACTGGCGGTCGTGACCAGGAATCATCGGGTTTTGCCTGGTGGGCTGGTAATGCTCGTTTAATCAATCTATCTGGTAAATTGTTAGGTGCCCATGTGGCTCATGCCGGGTTGATTGTCTTTTGGGCTGGAGCCATGACTTTATTTGAAGTGGCTCACTTTGTACCTGATAAACCCATGTACGAACAAGGTTTTATCCTCCTACCCCACTTGGCAACCCTAGGATTTGGGGTTGGTCCGGGCGGTGAAGTAGTAAATACATTTCCGTATTTTGTAGTTGGTGTCCTGCACTTAATTTCTTCAGCCGTATTAGGGTTGGGTGGAATTTATCATGCTATTCGGGGTCCCGAAATATTGGAGCAGTATTCCACCTTCTTTGGTTACGATTGGAAAGATAAAAATAAAATGACTACCATTATTGGTATTCACTTAATTTTGTTAGGATTAGGGGCATTTCTACTCGTTGCGAAGGCAATGTTCTTTGGCGGCGTATATGATACCTGGGCACCTGGTGGAGGCGATGTACGGGTGATTACCAATCCTACCCTGAACCCAGCGGTAATTTTTGGATATTTGATTACTGCTCCGTTTGGTGGCGAAGGTTGGATTGTTGGAGTTAACAACATGGAAGATGTGATCGGTGGTCACATCTGGGTTGGCTTTATTTGTATTGCTGGTGGGATTTGGCATATTCTTACCACCCCATTTGGCTGGGCACGACGGGCATTGGTATGGTCTGGAGAGGCCTATTTATCCTATAGTTTGGCAGCCTTAGCCCTCATGGGATTTGTTGCTGCTTGCATGGTGTGGTTCAATAATACGGTTTACCCCAGTGAATTTTTTGGACCCACCAATGCGGAATCATCCCAATCCCAATCTTTTACATTCCTAGTGCGTGACCAAAAGTTAGGGGCTAATATTGCTTCTGCCCAAGGTCCCACTGGTCTTGGTAAGTATTTGATGCGTTCCCCAACCGGTGAAATCATATTTGGTGGTGAAACCATGCGTTTTTGGGACTTCCGTGGTCCATGGTTGGAGCCGCTCCGTGGTCCTAATGGTTTAGAGTTGGATAAGCTTAAAAATGATGTTCAGCCTTGGCAGGTTCGTCGTGCTGCTGAATACATGACCCATGCACCAAACGGTTCAATTAATTCCGTCGGTGGTGTAATCACTGAACCCAACTCGGTGAACTATGTGAATCCCCGCATGTGGTTGGCGGCATCCCACTTTATCTTAGGATTCTTCTTCCTAGTGGGTCACTGGTGGCATGCAGGTCGTGCTCGGGCTGCAGTAGCTGGCTTTGAGAAGGGAATTGAACGGGAGACGGAACCCGTTTTGGCAATGCCAGATTTGGATTAACGGTTTTCCGCTTTCCACTGATTGCGATTTTTATTAATTGACTAGTTATGAAGAATTACTTTGTTTTTCTTTGTAACCAACCTTAAAAGGGAAAGGAGATGGTTTCATCTCCTTTTCTTTTTTTTGAGAAAATAATGACTGGAGTTTCCTCTATGATTAATGCAGTCTCCACCAGTCGTACAATATGCCCGTTAAGCAGGTTAAGCAGCTACCCCGGAAAACAGTTTAATACGCCTAGGACTAATGAATACACCTTGACCTGATTTGGGTTGTAATTCTTCCAAACTATCTCGGGTTAGGTTGGCAATTAATGTTTGTCCAGATGTCAATGATAATTCTACTTGAACCTCCCATCCCAAATGGATAACTCGCTCAATTGTGGCCGGTATCCTATCTTCCCCTGGTTCGAGATAAATTAAAATATCATGGGGACGTAGAAATAAATGGGCAGGTTCTTTGGCACTGTGGGGGGTTTCAGCTTTGGAATGATGGGTAATTAATTCATCAGTATGGGCAGGTAAAACGTTCACCGGACCAATAAAGCCCATCACAAATGGGGTATTGGGGTTTTCATAAATATCCGCCGGACTACCCGATTGTTCAATACGTCCTTTATTCATCACCACTAACTCACTGGCAACCTCCATGGCTTCTTCCTGGTCGTGGGTGACAAATACGGTGGTGACATTGACGGTATCGTGTAAATGACGTAACCACAGTCGAAGTTCTTTTCTAACTTTGGCATCCAATGCCCCAAAAGGTTCATCTAGCAGTAAAACTTGGGGTTGGAATGCCAGGGCTCGGGCTAATGCTACCCGCTGCCGCTGCCCGCCTGAAAGTTGGGATGGGTAGCGATCGCCCAACCCCTCTAATTGAATTAATTCCAGCAATTCCTGTACCCGTTGTTTAATTTGAACAGTGGGTACCTTCCGAATTTCTAAAGCAAAGGCAATATTTCTTCGTACCGTCAAGTGCTTAAATAAGGCATAGTGTTGAAAGACAAAACCAATATTTCTTTCTTGGACTGACCGGTGAGTAGCATCTTCCCCAACTAAGGAAATACGACCCGTATCGGGAGTTTCTAATCCTGCAATCATGCGTAATAAAGTAGACTTTCCCGAACCCGATGGACCCAAGAGAGCCACCAATGAACCTGTTTTTATCTCTAAACTAACTTCATCAATTGCTTGAAATAAGCCAAACCGTTTTGATACATTTTCGATGGAAATACCCATAGCCGCTTTCAACCAAATAAACAACACTTAGTCTATAGACAATAAGGAATTAATGCAAGTCCCTATTGAATTTATTTCCGTAGAGGGTTAGGTGCAATAAAACCCCAACCCTAATCTTAGGGTTGGGGTTGATGGTGCCTTTCCATCTAAACTGCAGGGTACTCCCACCAGACTGCTCTTAGCGGTTGGTGGTGAGGGGGATAGCAGGTGAGGGAGGAGTCCCACCCCTGAGTAAATTGACAATCGTAGACTTCAACACCGAAGGGGTGGGCGACGAGCGAACCATTAGTCTGCGATTTTACTTTGATTTTCAACAGCGGTAAAATGCGGCAAGCACCCTCAAGAAGTTGATGCCAGAAGCACGAGTATCCAGTGTTTTAATGGTGAGAAAAGTGTTGTTAAGTTCAGGATTGCCCTAATGGTGGAGTCAGTTTAGACAGGGATTGAACGCACGTTTGAACCTACTTAAACGGAGGGTAGGACAACCGTTTGCTGCTGGTGGAGGCTTAGTGGATGCACAGCCTGTGATACAAGAACTCTCATTTGTGAATTTGGGAATCCCCCTTCAGACCACTCTTAGCGGTTGACGGTGGGAGTTGTTACAGACATCTGTAGACAAATATCCACCACCGCCTTCCAATTGTAGTGGCAGCTTTACATCAGTCGTCATTGAAAACCCTAGAGACCGGTAATAACTTCCGCCAGTTCAAAATCTTTCTCGGTTAGCCCACCGGCATCGTGGGTGGTTAAGGTAATTGTAACCCGATTATATGAAATTTCAATGTCTGGATGGTGCCCAGCAGATTCAGCGGGTTGGATTAGTTGATTGACAAAAGCCATTGCTTCCAGAAAATTGTTAAACCGACGGATGGTTTGAATGTGTTGCCCAATAATGGTCCACTTGGGCAATCGACTGATTTTTTCCTGAATTTCCCCACTACTTAATAGACGTGCCATGGTTTTTTGAGTTGAAAGGGTTGATTTAAGTTTCTACTTTGAGTAGGTTTACTATAACATTGTTCCGGACATCCCATGAAAACCAAGAACACTCCTGATGGAATACATAAAATGTTATAATATTTAAGGTTTGTTAAATTTTTATCAGACTATGTCAGATACATTGTCCACGCTTTTTTGAAGGGCAGCCCAGATTAGCTTGCTTCCCATCTTTGCTCCTTCAATTCTGCTATTGACGATTATCAGTATTTTTTTGATTTAACAGTTTAGGAGATATTTTACAGTGACATCCAAAGAAAGTACCCTCCGGGTTGGTCAAAGTGCTCCCGACTTTAAGGCTACTGCCGTTGTTGATTTAGAGTTTAAGGAAATTAAACTGTCAGACTATCGGGGTAAGTATGTGGTGTTATTCTTCTACCCCCTTGATTTTACGTTTGTTTGTCCCACTGAAATTATCGCTTTTAGCGATCGCTATGCAGAATTCAAGTCATTAAACACAGAAGTGCTGGGTGTTTCCGTCGATAGTCAGTTTTCCCATTTAGCCTGGATTCAAACTGACCGCAAAGAGGGAGGTTTAGGTGACCTTGCCTATCCCCTTGTCGCCGACTTAAAGAAAGAAATTAGTACGGATTACAACGTTCTGGATACGGACTTGGGCATTGCGTTGCGGGGGTTATTTATTATTGACCAGGATGGTATTATTCAACATGCCACCATCAATAACTTAGCATTTGGTCGCAATGTAGACGAAACATTACGAGTTTTACAAGCGATTCAGTACGTCCAAAGTCATCCCGATGAAGTTTGCCCGGCTGGCTGGAAGCCCGGCGAAAAGACTATGAACCCTGATCCAGTCAAGTCTAAAGAATATTTTGCTGCTGTTTAGACATAAACAAATTACAAAACAGGGGTGTACAAAATTAGTTCACCCCTGTTATTTTAGCAATCCTCCAAATTTCGGGATTGGAGGTTAACCTAATTCTTTGACTAAAGACTTGAAGATCCTAAGGGCAAACGGCGATCGCAGGCGGAATCCGTCTACATGAGCGAAGCTAAGGGTCGCTGCCTCAACACTGGATGTGCTGCACTTGTTTAGAGCTACCTTTGGTAAACCCTTAGCCAGAATCATGTTTTGACGGGGGCATAGTGGAAATATCAATCCTTTGTATTGAACTTGCCCCATCTAAACTTGATAAGGTCGGCTGGATATCTTTGCTATTGCCTACCACTAATGTTACTAATCTTTCGGGTTTTAGATACTTGTTAGCAGCTAACTGTACCTGACTAACAGTGGTATTTTCAACTCCCTGGCGATAGCGGGTCAAAAAATCAAGGGGATAGTGAAAGTATTCATACCGCATGAGACGGGATAAGGTTTGGGCAGGGTCTTGGAAATTAAATACGTAGGAGTTTAGGAAGGAATCTTTTGCAAATGCTAGTTCTCGGGGCTGAATGGGAATGGAGCGTATTTTCATCATTTCCTGTTTTAGGGATTGGATGAAGGGGACTGTTGCGGATGACCGCGTTTGCCCACCCATAATGAACAGACCAGGGTAGTCAAATTGGGGACTCCAAACCCCATACACGGAATATGCTAATCCCTGACGGGATCGCACTTGATTAAATAACCGTCCTCCAAAACCATTCATCACTTCATTTAATACACCTAAGGCAGCAAATTCAGGAATATTCAACTGACTACCTAAATGCCCAATTTGAACATAACTCTGGGTTAACTGGGGTTGATCCACCAGAAAAACACCGTTAGGAGTCACTTGTTGGACAGGGGGCAATGGAGAATTGAGGGTTGGTTTGGAATGCCAGTCCCCCAATTTAGTCTGAATAAGTTTCCGAACTTGACTGGGTTCAAAATCACCAATAATGCCTAAAATAATTTGGTTAGGACTTATGGCTTCCTGATAGAAAGATACTAAGTCCTCTCGATTTATTTTGTCCAGAGTATTATAGTCTAGGGTTCGTGCATAGGGACTCCTTTCCCCATATATTAATTTACGAAACTCACGAGACGCAATTTTTTCCGGGTCGTCATTCCGTCGAGCAATGGAACCCCGCTCCCCTAGTTTTGCTAATTCCAGTTGCTCAGAAGCAAAGGAGGGTTCCCGCAGGACTTCAGCAAACAAGCTAAATACCTCATCTAAATCATCACTGAGGGCATTAAAACGAACACTACCTGATGACACCCCAATTCCAGCTTCCACAGATGCGGCTTTTTGTTCCAACAAACGGTTTAATTCTGCTGCTGAATGGCTAAGAGTTCCCCCCATCCGCATCACCTGTCCAACCAAATCTGCCACTCCAATTTTTGCTGGGGGTTCCCACCGCTGACCTGTACGAATAATGGCAGTTCCACTCACTAAGGGTAATTCCCGGTCTTCCATTAAGTAAATGACTAAACCGTTGTCTAACTGGTAACGTTCATAGGGTGGTACTTGAACCTCAGGCAGGGGGGCAAAGGTTAACTGAGTATAGTGGAGGGGAGTGGCTGCTAAACTGGGGATGGATAAGCCTAAGACCAGAAGAAGTGAGACGGTCAATAACAATAGGAAAAAGGTAATTCGTCGGAGTTTTTGATTTAGTTTGAAAGGTGTCATGGTAGGGGAAATAATTTCAGAGCAATCTATTAAAAGGCTTACCATCCTTTATGAGCTTGTGCCAAAACAAATTTAGCTACATTTTCAGCTTGCTCATGGGTTAGCCGGGTTCGGAAGGATGGCATGGAATTTTTACCATTTACGATCTGTGTCCTGATGGCAGCCACCGAATCCATTTTATATTTTTGGAGAGCATCCCATTTTAATGTCTTCACACGATTCACGATGTTTCCACCACCTATATGACAGGCAGCACAGTTGGCGTTGAACATTTTACTGCCATTGGTCGTGCCAGCGGCTAGGGTGAATTCATGACCTGACCCAGTCCATAAGCCTAAAATTACGAAACCAATCAAAAGAATTTTTTTCATCCATAATTACCGCTGAAGCTCTTATTAATTATTGTATCTCTTCACAGGTACCAGGCTGATTGACTGACAAAACTTCTCAGCCGAAAGCCCTCACCCTAGCCTCTCCCGATGGGAGAGGCTAGGGTGAGGGCGTACAACTGTTGTCAGTCAACCAGGGTAGCAGGGCTTACTGACTCAGGTATTATCCGGGACGACTACCGGGAAAAAGATTTGAAGCCCTTTCCTTAAGGGGTCTATGGTGAATGAAAGACTCATCAAGAGGGGTTGGTGATAGGTAATTGGACTGTCAAGCATTTTGTGTAAAGTATAGAAGCTAGAGGAGGAGTCCATCCTCGAAGAGGATGGCAAAGCGATTGAGAGCAGGTTTCCCATCCTTAATCGACATTGTCCATTGCTGGGATATATTCCCCATCGCCAAACAGACCACCTTAAAAGCAGCCTCATCAGAGGGAAAAATCTGCTGAGATGTAATCACCTTCCGCCTCCGATTCCGTAGTGGCACTGTAAATCGTCTTGAGGTCAGCACAAACTTGTTTGCGATGTTGCCATGTAGACAAAACCTGTATGCAAAGAATACGGAAGGATTACAAAGAGCAGTCACGGTACAACCCTTATTCACAAGTAAGACCTCATGTAGGCTTAGGTAAGCGCCAGACTCCAGCTATGGGGATGGGGTTATATCACCGACGGATTTCTATACTGGAGTTACTATCATTACAGGGCGTTTCTTCCCTCACGCCTTCACTGACCAACGCCCTCACCGCTAATTTGGAACAGCCCATGTTTTGGTGCACCATTGATGGAGAAATACTATGTATTATAGCGGTTCCATAACTCAATCAAATGATCCTTGACCCGATTGCGGATTTCTTTTGGGAAAATAACTTCGCAATTTTGTCCATAACTGAGCACTTCTCGAATTAACCAAAAGCTATTTGAAATTCGCCGTACTACCCGGCAGGTTTCAGGTTTATCTTCCAACCATTCACTGAGTTCATCCTGGTTGGTTTTACTATAGTAAGCATGGGCTAGAGAATCAAATAGATGTAATTCAACTAAAGTAGTATCTAATTGAGGTCGCCAAGCAGGGAAGCGGAGGGGAATGAGTTGGGCATTCATAATTCGGTCTAACCGTAAACACCAATTATGTCGTAATTCTGCGATGTCTTGATTACCCTCGGTTTCTTCACACCAACAGTCAAGGTACTGACGATCTTCGTGAATGACTAATTCTGCACAGTAAATGGAAAAACGCCATACCCGCCCAGATGCATCTTCATAGGATAAATGAAACGGTTGCTGCTGGCGAATATATCGTTCCAAGTGAATTCGCCAGGGGATCACTGGGTTGGCAATGAATTGTTTAAGGTGATCTTTTAATGGATGATTTAATTCACACCCCTCTAACAGGAGTTGGGCAATCAGAAGGGCTTTTTCGAGTTCACCAGCATCAATTAGAGCCATGCGGGCACGATTGAGGGCATCGATTCGCTCCTTTGTCCAGTTATGGTTGGGAGTTATAATGAGTTGTTGCACCGCAATGGCTTCAATTAATTTGGAAATATTGGGGCGATCGCCCCAATTAAAACCAAAGTCACTGGCTAAAGATTCCAGATGGAATTTGTCCTCTTCATTCAGGGACAACGTAATTGATTTTCCTTTCCGACTCATAAAAATTGGTTATTGGGGAAGAAGACGCATGATTCTTAACATAGGTGCCGGCATAAAAGGGGGTCAATGCTAATGTTCACAGGAAAACCATCTAAAGTATAGGGATTGACTAAGTTCTTTGAGGGGAAAGAGGAGATAAGTGATGGGATTGATGGTAACAATAATGTCTCGACAACCCCAACTAGCTAAGGTAATAACTACTCGG
>CAIUCS010000123.1 GCA_903897715.1 uncultured Synechococcales cyanobacterium | reverse complement strand
TCTCCCAAAACGGGAGAAGGGGTTAGGGAATGAGGGCTGGAAAATTGAGACACTCTCATTTCTCTACGGAATACGTTATCTTAATTTAATTTAACCCAGGTTCTTATCTATGCCTTCTCCCCTCGATGGAATCCGGATTGTGTTAGTTGAACCATCCGGGGAATTAAATGTAGGGTCAGTCGCCCGAATTTTGAAAAATATGGGTTTGCAACACTTAGTATTGGTTCATCCCCACTGTGATTGGCTGGGGGCGGAGGCACTGAAGATGGCAGTCCATGGGTCTGAAGTATTACGGTCAGCGGTGGTCGTCTCGACTTTACCAGAGGCATTGACGGGTTGTCAGCGAGCAGTTGCAACGGTGGGACGGGATCGTCATGAAACCCATCCAATTTTAGAATTACCGCGGGATGCATTACCGTGGTTAATTCCCTCCCCCCCACCATCCGCCCCATCGAGAGTAGATCACCAGTCTGCTTTGATATTTGGACCAGAAGACCGGGGGTTGAGTAATCGGGAAATACAATATGCCCATCGATTAGTGCGTATTCCGTCCAGCCCTGTTTACTCCTCCTTAAATTTAGCCCAAGCAGTTGCCATTTGTACCTATGAAATTTATTCTTATTTCTTGTATTCCCAGATTGAGGCACCTTTAGAGGATTTATCCTCGTTAGCCGATGCTTCGAGGGTGAAGGACGGATGGTTCCAAACCGAACCCGCACCCATTGAGGCATTAGAACGTTTTTATCAACAGTTGGAAATGTTATTACTACAGGTGGGGTACATGTACCCTCATACAGCAGCCAGTCAGATGAAAAAATGGCGGCACTTATTTAATCGTGCCCAGCCGTCTGTGTTGGAAGTAGCCATGCTTCAGGGTATGCTTCGGCAAATGGGATGGGCATCGGCAAACCCTGTCTCCCCGCCATCAGAATTATAATCTAGTGCATACCCAACCGCAGGGGGGTACATCATGGTTGGTATTGACATACTCCCCTAGGGCACGAAGGAGTTCTAGTGCTGAGTGACTTTTTCACTCTATGATCACAATTAGAGGAATTTTTAGAGGTATCGTTGGGTGATACCGCCACGTTGGCAATCTTTACAGATCGGCTGTATTCGCGGCTTGATTATCCATCTAACAACGAACAGCTTTGTTCCTAATGAACTGTGCTGTTCCGTGTTTTAACTTGGCTTCTCTAATTATCATTTCTACAATTAGAACCACCCATTATGGGAGTAACTCTAGTTCCGTTTGCCGTAAGTGGGCTTTGAACTTTGGGGTGAATTTAACACAGATTGGTAAATTAGCACTCACTGGTTGACCAGACCAATGGTCAAGCAACGCTACTACTTCCCCTTCCAGTCCGTTGATATCATACCCGTTATTACGATGTTCGGGGTGATGAAAGACAATAACAGACTCCTTAACCCGAACCCGTGTACCAATGGAAAAAATGTCACTCATATTCACTTTCATAAAAAAACTCCCACACTATTGCTTTCCTTGGGGGCAAATTGTCATCTACTAACGTTCCCCCACAATCTTGAGCAAATATTTAATGATCAACTTTAATGATCAACATTGAATGGTCAATAAAACAACATTCACCCCGATGAAAAGTAATGAGTTAAATAAATTTAGTTAAACTCAAACGAATAATAAAGTAATAAATGCCATACCATATTTATTATCCCACAAAATCAAATTAATAAGGGAGCTTTAATAATCGTGGCAATTCCTCTGTTAAATTATTCTCCATCTAGCCAAAATCAAAGGGTCACAGGGTATGAAGTGCCTAGTGATGAACAACCAAGGATCTTTTCGGCAGATAACGCACTTTCCTCGTCGGAACTCGGTTATCTGATTGAAGCAGCCTATCGTCAAATTTTCTTTCATGCATTTGATAGCGATCGCGAACCATTTTTAGAGTCCCAGCTGCGGAATGGTCAAATTACCGTCCGTGATTTTATTCGCGGGTTACTGCTATCTAATACCTATCGACGTAGCTTTTTTGACCTAAATAGCAATTATCGTTTTGTTGAACAAACTGTTCAACGGGTCTTGGGTCGAGATGTCTATAGTCAACGAGAAAAGATTGCCTGGTCTATTGTCGTTGGCACCAAAGGTATCACTGGGTTTATAGATACCCTACTCAGCAGTGAAGAGTATTTGTCAGCCTTTGGCGACAATACAGTTCCCTATCAACGTCGCCGGATTCTACCCAGTCAGGCAGTTGGGGAATTACCGTTTAACATCAAATCACCTCGTTATGACGAATACTATCGGGGTAAGTTTGGGTTCCCACAAATTGTCTGGCAAAATGTTACCCGTTCCTACAAATCAGGGGGCAAACAAAAGGCGGGCGATCCTGCTCAATTTTTGTCTTTGGCACGGAGTATCAACCCTCAAGCAGCCCAACCTCAGCGGTTGTCTGCATTAAATGTAGATTATTTGAATAAGGTTCCCTATCGAAAATAACCATAGTTATATTCAGTTATCTTCATTAGCATGGTGACTAGGGAGATTCAAACCCTGCCCATTTGCTAGCTTCAGTTTAGCAAATGGGCAGTCCAGCTTTAATGGGTATTCGAGCTAAGTAAACCCTAACCGGGGGCAGTTGGCGATGTCCCTCTATCCGTCAATAGCCCCTTAGCACATTGATACTGAAGAGAATGTCGATGTACAAGACATCAGTGGCGGCGTTTTATATCGCTACTGAGAGAGTATCCCAATAAAGTTTTACCCTGCTAAGAAGAACTTATTGGGTAATTATGTCAAACTATTAATATGGGTAAAGATTTGTGATTCAACCGCAAATCATCTTATTCCCATTTCCTAATCAATGGAACCCGTTGAACTTATTTGATCTGCTGCGGCAGGAGAACATCAAATGTTCTAGAAATGGAATGAGGATAGCCATAAAATAATACTCAATCAATTTCATCACCAGTTAAGCCCTTTACTGTTGGGAATTAATAAAGAGATAGGCAGGTAGATCAATGAATATCAGTAACAATTATTTAACCCATAGCTTATCTGAACGGGAGATACAAATTTTAGAGCTTGTCACTGCGGGATTGACAAACCAGGAAATAGCCGAGAGCTTAGAAATCAGCAAACGTACTGTCGATAATCACATTAGTAAAGTTTTGACAAAAACTGCCACAGACAACCGGGTAGAGTTGGTTCGTTGGGCACTACAGTGGGGAAAGGTTTGTTTAGATAATGTGAATTGTTGTTCACTACCTCCCTATTCTGACATTCTATCCTCTTCAGAGAAGTCTCAATCCGATCACTCAGATTAAATATTAAGGTTGTTGCCAATGCTGGAAAAGGGGTTATCCGATGCTATCCTGTCCCAGACCGTAATCCATCTGGAATGTTCTACCTTACCATTAGCCGTCTATCGCGAGGTTGCTGCCCATCTCCGTCAGGTTGAAGGGGTTCAAGTCACATTGATACCCCAGACATCCCATTCATTTAATTATCTTGAAAGCCAGGTAGGGGGTATGGTTTTAACCTGTTCGGACGAGATGCAAGATTTGGCTCGGAACCAAATAATTGCTATTCTGAATCACTATCATCAACGACACCAACGATTAGGATGGTCTTTATTACGATCCTGAGGGGATGGCAATTCATCAGTTCTATGGTTGCGATTGGACAGAAAAAATGATACTTTAATGGAGAAATAAAGGTATATTTAATTTTAATGGCTATTTAAGTCATCCAAGTCTTTGATTGGAAGTGATTTATTACCCATAAGCAAACTATACTAAGGACTGTAGAACTTTTAATCTTTGCCCGTGGTAGGTCATACATCTTGACTGACCATTGTCCACAAAGATTGCTTCTACGTTATTTAGTCTGCGATCTACCCTAATGACTTGCATCCACAACTCCTAATAGTGAACGGTTACTTTGATTGATAGGCAACAGTTTTCCACGGGGAAGGTTATATTTAGGAATTGTTTGGGCTTACGGGCATCATTTTGAATAGAATGACATTATTGACCGGAGAATTTTAGTATGGATATTTTGACACTGGGCTGGGCTTCACTGTTGGTCGTATTTACCTTCTCTATTTCCTTAGTGGTTTGGGGACGTAATGGAGACGGTTCAATTGATTTTTAACCCCACCAACTGGGAAATTTGATCAATCCTACCGAAGTAATGGAATTTTCATATCTCACTGTTTTAGCTTTATTAGCCATTGGGCTTTTGGTCGCTGTTACTGGTGGTGTCGCTTATCTTACGGCTCTAGAATGGCGAGATCGTCGTCAGCAAGAACGAGAGAAAAAGCAACGTTAAATTGAGCGTGCATATTATGGAGTTAACTCCCGACTGCCAGCCAAGACCACCAGCCTATACTGTTCAGGAATTTTACGGTTCCTCTGTAGATTTTTTGCCTGTAATCATTAAACCTAGTCGGTTATTCCTTCAAAGAAGACAAGGAATGGCTTGGGTTTGTCATAATGTGGTGCGTTATCCATGGAATGGAGACTGGGATTATGCCCCCTTGAACCATACCCTCATCCATGAGTTGGGTCATGTATGGCAGCATCAGTCGGGTCAATTACAGTTGATTAGAGGTTTGATTGAACAATTAATGCGTGTTTTATCACTAGGATATTATGACCCCTATGATTATGGCGGTAGCGAGAACCTTAAATCCATCCAACAACTGACAGAACTGACTACTGAAAGTCAGGCTCAGGTTTTAGAAGAATATTGGAAAGCAATCCATGGATGGAGTTGCGATCGCCTTGGTCGTCCCTTTACCTCCGATTACTTGCTGGAAATGGAACGCCTAGTTGGAGGTATTACGAAACCAGGTTCTTCACGCCCTTCCCATCAATCCATTTTATGGAGGCTCGAATGCTGGTTAGCCCATGTCCTTAATCGTTCAACGGATTGTATAGACAGTATGCTGAGGCATATGGGGTGTGATTAGTCTAACCTTGAATGACGATCGGCTCAAAATTTGGATACAATGGTTAAAAAAAGGTGAATATTCACTTCATTGGGGTAACAGTAAATGAAGGATAATTCTTGGGCTAAAGGAAAACCGGGTAAAGATTTAATACCACTCCATCCATTGCCAAATGATTTAAGTACAGAGCCTCTAACTACAATTAAAAATAAATCAACCAGGATAAAAGGAACTAATCGGTTTAAAGGGCGACGGCAGAAAGCTGTGGTTCTCTTCACAATGATTTGGAGTGGAACGATTGCCCTCAACCTATTCACCTGGGGAAGTTGGTTTATTCTAGGGCTTACCACCATCATGGGAGTCCATGCTGTAAGGATTTTATTTGCTCGACCCTCCACCCTTCCACCCCCCCTGACGGGGGAATCTCCATCGGATTATCCTCTCGTATCTCTCTTGGTAGCAGCTAAAAATGAAGCAGGGGTAATCGCCAATGTGGTTAAAATGCTTTGCAATGTTGACTATCCAATGGGTCGATACGAAGTCTGGGTAATCGATGATGGTAGCACGGATCAAACTCCCCAAATTTTAAAACAATTAACCGAAGATTATCCTCAACTTAAAATCCTATATCGCTCCGATGGCTCTATGGGGGGAAAGTCTGGAGCCTTAAATGCAGTATTGCCAGCCACTATTGGAGAATTTATTGTTGTCTTTGATGCTGATGCCATTGTTTCTCCTGATTTGTTACGGCGGGTTCTACCCGTTTTTAATCAATTGGAGGTGGGCGCAGTTCAGGTACGGAAAGCCATCGCCCAGACTGATCTACCTACCAACCCCGATGGTACTCGTAACTTTTGGTTATGGGGACAACGGGCAGAAATGGCAATGGATAGTTTTTTCCAGCAGCAACGAATTGCCATCGGTGGAATTGGTGAGTTAAGGGGCAATGGTCAATTTGTACGGCGTCATGCCTTAAATGATTGTGGCGGTTGGAATGAAGAAACCATCACTGATGATTTAGATATGACACTGCGGTTACATCTGGCGGATTGGGATGTAAAGTTTGTACTTTATCCAGCAGTCTTTGAGGAAGGGGTTAAGACGGCTAAAGCTTTATGGCATCAGCGGAATCGATGGGCTGAAGGCGGCTATCAACGATATTTAGATTATTGGGATTTGCTAATTCAAAATCGTTTGGGTTTGGCTAAGAGTCTGGATTTAGTGATGTTCTTATTCACCCAATACATTATGCCTACCGCAATGGTGCCTGATTTATTAATGGTTATTCTACGCAATCGCCCCCCTTTGCTGGCTCCCATTGGTAGCCTAACTATTAGTTTGTCATTGATTGGCATGTTCCTTGGATTGCATAGAACCCATAATCTCTATGTTGATGGAGATCCTTATACTGTAGGCTCTAACGCTACCCATGGGGATAGGCGATCGCCCCAACGAATTCTTAGGCAGACTATTCATGGCACTTTATATATGTTGCACTGGATTTTAATCATTACCTGCGTCACCGCCCGTATGTCAATTCGTCCCAAGCAACTTAAGTGGATTAAAACCACCCATCAAGGAACGGGGAGCTGATATGTAGTTAATATACAATACAAATAAACTGACTATTTCCCTTCGGGTTAAGATCTGTCGCCCAAAGCCTGGCAGAATCTCACCCTTGGGGAAGAGGGATTTAGGGTAAGGATCAGTATCGGAACCGGAAGCAGGTTTCTAATGGTTAAAGCTCTTGGCTTATCCTGAACTCAGGTTCAAATAAGAATTGCTGTTCTTCCTTAAAAAAGTTGGATGTTAGGCTATTATAAAAAAACAAATAGCTTATCCCTTCTTTCCTTTTCAAGGGCTGAATGGATCTTTTCAGAGTTCACTCTTTTGCTGGAGAGAGTGAAAATAGTTTTTAGATAGCAGTTATCCTAATATCAACCATAAAATGAAGTGGGCTTTGAAGGTCAGTGCGATCTCAGTCTCTTTGTAACCACAGGTGTTTATTCCACTGACTTCTGGGTTAATCAGATAATTAGTGCTTAAATTGAATATAGTACATATAGTCTAAATTGCCTGACTTTCTGATTTAAGTGTTGAGTGACTTTGGATGAGATGATTGGGTTTATCAATGACTACCTGGTCAACGATTGACCGTCAATTCAAATCTGAAGTGCAACACCTAGAAGCTTCCCTTAGAGGAACTCATAGGGTAGTCTGATGTTTACGTCAACAAAAAGATACCCTATGAGTTATGCCCAGCTTAGCACTGCTAAACGGAATCGGCTTTACGAATTGAAAACGACAACCAGTTTGTCGTTGCATGCCATCGGTCGCGAACTTGGACGAGATGTGAGTACCATCTCGCGAGAGCTGGGGCATAATCGAAGCGAAGAAGGGGGTTGCTGAAATATGGGATGATTTAACCAAGTTTCCAACTATTTTTCAATGGTTTCAAACACCGGTTCATCCCGCAAATATGCAACGCCGAAGTTTTACTTTTCCATAAGGGTCTTAGCTAATCTGGAGTTGAAAAATATGAATGAGCAAATTGATGTGCTTTTTGTAAATCCTAACTCATCTTCAAAAGCTTACCAAGACCTAGCAAAACTCTATTCTGCCATAGAGCCACCAACTTGGGCTCTGCTACTAGCCCAGGCGTGTAGAGTAAATGGCTTTCGAGTGGCCATCTTGGACTGTGATGCCGAAAGACTAAACCTGAAGGACTCTATCAAAAGAATTGAGGAATTACATCCTCGGCTTGTTTGTTTTGTGGTCTATGGACAAAATCCTAATTCAGGAACAACCAGCATGATAGGGGCTACAATCCTAGCTTCATCTCTCAAAGACTTTTTGCCAGAATACCCGATTTGCTTTGTTGGGTCTCATACCAGTGCCTTACCCAAACAAGTATTATCCTACCCGTATATAGACTTTGTCTTACTTAATGAGGGCGTATACTCCATTCAAAATCTTCTGAGATCCGATTTGCGAACTGGATTAGACAAAATTAGAGGAATTGGGTTCAAAGACCAGGGGGCGATCATACTGAATCAACCTGAAAATCTTGTTCCCCAAGATCGGATGGATATAGACATGCCAGGATATGCTTGGGACTTACTACCCTTCAAGTCAAGACCATTAGATATGTATAGGTCTCATTTTTGGCATGCTGAATTCAGTCACGACAAAAGGACACCCTTCGCAGCTATTTATACATCTTTGGGTTGCCGATTTTCATGCGATTTTTGCATGATTAATATTGTGAACCGAGTTGATAACCAAGACTACATCAACTCTTCCCACTCCAAAGGCATGCGATTCTGGAGTCCTGATTTTATCGTTCGAGAATTTGAGAAATTAGCTGCCCTGGGAGTGCAAACTATCAGAATTTCTGATGAGATGTTCTTTCTTGACAAGCGATATTTTGAACCGCTAATTAACGGATTAATTGATAGAGGTCTTGACTTGAGAATGTGGGCCTACTCGCGAGTGGATACAGTGAAAGACCGTTACCTTGAATCTTTTAAGAAAGCGGGTATTAGCTGGTTGGCTTTGGGGATTGAGGCTGGTAGCCAGTTTGTGCGTCAGGAAGTTTCTAAAGGTACTTTTAAAGAGATCAACATTCGTGATGTATGTCAGTCTGTGAGAAATCATGATATCAGTGTCATAAGCAATTACATCTTTGGGTTCCCTGAGGATAGTATGCAGACAATGCAAGAAACTCTTGATTTAGCTCTCGAACTAAACACGGAAATGGCAAACATGTATCCCTGTCAGGCTTTGCCAGGTAGCCCCATGTATCACAAAGCGGTGCTTAATGGGTGGAATCTGCCTGATAGCTTTGAGGGATATGCTTTCTTGAGTTACGAATCCTCCCCTTTAAGAACCAAGCACTGCACCTCAGCAGAGGTTCTTGCTTTTCGGGATCGTGCTTGGCAAACTTACTTCACTAACCCCGAATATTTAAAGTTAGTAGAGTCTAAATTTGGTCTCGAAGAGAGGAAGAATGTGGAAGAAATGGCTAGCATAAAACTTAAACGCAAACTGCTTGGAGATTGATTATGCAATGCAATAAATCATCTTGCAAGTACACTGCTAACGAACTAATTGCTTTTGAAGATGAAATTGCTGCATTGTTTAATGCAGCAAAAATTCGCGCCCCAATTCATCTCTACTACGGTAATGAGGAGGCTATAATCAGAGTCTTTGAAGATATTAGCCACGACGATTGGGTGTTCTGTACTTGGAGAAGCCATTACCAATGTCTTTTGAAAGGTGTTCCTCCTCAACTTCTCAAAGATGAGATCATTAAAGGTCATTCAATTTCACTTTGTTTTCCAGAATATCGCATTTACTCATCGGCAATAGTTGGTGGCAATCTACCAATAGCGGTGGGAACCTCCATGGGGATAAAACGCAAGGGGTTAGATTCAAAGGTTTTCTGCTTTATTGGAGAAATGACAGCGGAAACTGGTATCGCCTACGAGTGTATTAAGTACAGCCGGAGCCATGAACTACCCATTCACTTTATTGTTGAGGATAACTCAAAGTCAGTTTGTACTGATACTCGTAGCGCATGGAATCTGAAAAAGTTATCCTATGAAGGGGCAATTGATCCCATGATAACTTATTACCGTTATGAAACGAAGTATCCCCATGCCGGTGCTGGAGTTCGGGTTCAGTTTTAGGGATTTACCTATCCATCAAATTTTTACAATGGGAAAAGCCTGACGTGGAATACTTTAATGAGCTAAAGCGTTCTATGGAATTTTTGTCCTCAGATCCAAGAACAGTGTTCCTAGGACAGGCAGTTGCCGTGCCAGGGACGGCTATGTCAAATACTTTAAAAGAGGTTGATTCAACTAAGTTGATCGAGCTACCTGTTGCCGAGGAGATGCAAATGGGTATGACTTTAGGGATGGCTCTTTTAGGACTAGTTCCTATTAGTATATACCCGCGATGGAATTTTCTTCTGCTGGCTATCAACCAACTTGTTAATCACATTGATAAAGTCGGTGTGATGTCAGACAATCGTTATCAACCCAAGTTAATCATTCGCACTGGTATTGGATCAGTGCGACCTCTACACCCTCAGTTTCAACATGTTGGTGATTTCACTGAAGCCATTCAAAAAATGTGTACCACTATTGAAGTTATTAGACTAGAAGAGGCGAAAGATGTCTTTCCTTCTTATGAGAAGGCTCTTTTTCGAGAAGATAGTATAAATACCATACTAGTTGAGTATGGTGACTACTATAACGAAAAATGATTGATTATACGTCCAGGATATTTGTTGCCGGTCATACCGGATTAGTTGGTCAGGCTTTTGTCAGGCGTTTGAAGAAAGATGGTTACATCAACTTAATTCTCCGTGGACACAGTGAACTTGATTTGACTAATCAGCAAGATGTGATCCATTTCTTTTCGCAAGAAAAGCCTGACATTGTAATAATTTGCGCCGGAAAAGTTGGGGGAATATATGCAAATTTCACTTTCCCAGCCGAATTTATTTACGACAACTTGCAAATCCAAACCAACTTAATTCATCAGTCTTATCTTGGAGGTGTAAAAAAGCTCGTTTATTTTTGTAGCACTTGTGCATATCCAAAATATGCAGACCAACCAATGGTGGAAAAGTCACTTTTGACTGGTTCTCTAGAACCAACTAATGAGCCCTATGCAGTTGCTAAAATAGCTGGACTAAAAATGTGTCAAAGTTACAACTGTCAGTATGGTACTCATTATTTGACTATAGTGCCAACAAATCTGTACGGACCTTACGATAACTTTGACACCCAAAACGGTCACGTTATTCCTGGTATGATTCGCCGACTTCATCATGCAAAAGAGAATCACCTCCCCGAGGTTTCTGTATGGGGTAGCGGAACTCCAAAGCGTGAATTTCTCTTTGTTGACGATTTGGTTGACGCTTGCCTCTTTATTCTACAGAATAATTACTTTGAAAATCAACCCGTTAATGTTGGTTCTCAGCAGGAGATTAGTATTAAAGAGTTAGCGTCCTTAATCAGTCAAACAGTTGGTTATTTCGGTAAGTTAAGTTTTGACACAAGTAAACCTGATGGTATGCCTCTCAAAAAGGTTGACACTTCAAAGCTTGACAATCTTGGCTGGAGAGCATCTACTAATCTGGCATCAGGACTGGGCTTAACTTATGAGTGGTTCCTCAATAATCGGGGTGTTTTGTTGTAGTTAATTTTTTATTTTCTGTGTTTCGTTTAATTTAATACTATGAAAATTCTAGTAACTGGTGGTGCTGGTTATATCGGGTCTGTTTTAGTACCTCTGCTCTTGAGTAGGGGGCATAAAGTTACAGTAATCGACAATTTTATGTATGGGCAGACTTCATTGCTGGATTGTTGCTCCAACGAATCCTTTTCGATCATTAGGGGGGATGTTAGAAACACAGATTTACTCAAGGAACAACTTTTACAGGTTGATGCCATTATTCCCTTGGCCTGTTTAACGGGAGCACCTCTGTGTGATCGTGACCCTGTTGGTGCAAGACAAATTAACTATGAGGCTGTTCACTTTATAGCTGAGCATAAGTCTCGAGATCAGCGGTTGATATTCCCGTGTACAAATTCCGGTTATGGGGTAGGACAGGAGGGGATATTCTGTGATGAGAATACGCCCATGCGTCCCATTTCCCTTTATGGTAGGCTTAAGGTTGAACTCGACAGTTATCTTTTGGATCGGGGAGACTGTATTACTTTTCGCTTCGCTACAGTCTTTGGCATTAGTCCGCGTATGCGCCTAGACTTACTCGTAAACGACTTTGTTTACCGCGCTGTGGTTGACCGTACTGTAGTTTTGTTCGAGGCACACTTTAAGCGCAATTATCTGCACGTCAGGGATGCTGCAAGAGCATTTATCCATGCATTAGATAACTACGATAGTATGGTGGGAGAAGCTTACAATGTTGGTTTATCAGAAGCGAACCTAAGTAAACAGGAGTTATGTGAAGCCATTCAAAAACAACTACCTCAGTTTCGTTACGTTGTTTCTGAGATTGGTAAAGATCCGGATCAGCGTAATTACATTGTGAGTAACAATAAAATTGAGTCTACCGGTTTTTGCCCTGAGTTTGGTCTTGAACGTGGTATAGAGGAGTTAATTAAGGGCTTTCAAATTATTCGTCGCAATCAATTCTCAAATATTTAGAAATCTATGAATTTTTTTTCTGAACAACCTACGAAATCGCAAATTATCGACATTCTTTCGGACTTAAAACATCGAGTCTTTCCTAGATCTTTTGAGAGGTTAGGACTGACTAAGTTGAGGGGGGGTAGGTGCTGAAATCATTATTTATCAAGGCTTTCCCGCTCTCAGCCTACTTAAAAATACTGAAGTGGGAAAGCTTTATCTCATTGATCCCTATCTCATGTATTCAGACTATGTTGAGGGCAATAAACACTATGATTTTGATCAAGCACCTCTGACAGAGGCGGAAAAAACAGCTAGAAAATTACTCGAACCCCACAAAGATAGCTGTGTCTGGCTCAAAAAAATGAGCGCGGACGCAGCAAGAGATATCTCAGAAAAAACTGGACTTTGTATACATAGATGGCAATCATCAGGAGGAATATGTGTGGAATGATATCGTGAATTTTATGCCTAAAATGAAGCAAGGGGGAGTAATTGGTGGACATGACTACTACGCTGGATTCCAGAGTGACCATGATGGGGTAGTTACCGCAGTCTCCAGCTATGTAACCGAAAATAGCTTTTTACTTCAGGTTGAATTTCCCCACTGGTGGATACAACTCTGATTATGATTATTACCCGCACTCCTTATCGTCTTTCCTTTTTTGGAGGGGGGACTGATTATAATTCCTGGTTCGAGGAGCATGGAGGTCTAGTATTAGCCGTTGGTTTAGCTCATTATTGTTACATCACTGCCCGTTACTTACCACCGTTTTTTCCAGACCATACTAGTAGGATTGTTTACTCTAGAATTGAAGCTGTTCTGGATCACAAGGACATTTGCCATCCCTCCGTTAGGGGGTGTTTGCATTACCTGAAAGTCAAAGGTGGGGTGGAAATTCACCATGATGGCGATTTACCAGCTCGTTCCGGTATTGGATCCAGTTCTTCGTTCACGGTAGGCATGCTTCATGCTCTGCACGCCCTACATAAACAAATGGTCGAACCTGAACAACTTGCATACGAAGCAATTGATGTTGAGCAGAATCATCTGAGTGAGTCCGTGGGAGTTCAGGATCAAATTATGGCTGCTTATGGAGGGTTCCGGCTAATTGAAATGGGTCCTGGCAACTCTTGGTGCGTAAAGAATATAATGTTGCATGCCGATTACTTACAAGCACTAGAAGATCATGTTTTACTAGGCTTCAGTGGTATTAGTCGGATGGCTGAACACCATGCCAAAAAAAAGATTGATAATATTCGCCAGGGAAAAACTACTGAAGAACTTAGGGTTATTTCAGCCATAGCTAGGGAGGCTCTTAAATCTTTCCAAAAGCAAGATAGTCTTGATGTTATTGGTCACTTATTAGACCAAAGTTGGCAAGTTAAGCGTCGCCTTGCAGAAGGAGTTTCGGCAGATTGGATGGAAGATCTTTACAACACAGCTATTAGAAATGGTGCCTTGGGAGGTAAGCTGATGGGAGCTGGAGGAGGAGGATTTTTTTTCTTTATTGCCCCTCCTTACAAGCACGAGAAAATTAAACACTCTTTACCTCAAATTAAAGTCTGGGTACCTTTCAAAATTGATAAAACGGGATCTCAGGTTATATTCCATAATGGAAACTAGACAAACGAAAAACTCAGACCTTTTGAGATAGTCTCTTATTTTTACTGCTTTATGGGTTCTCTTGTTTTAAGTATCGGTGATCAGCTCCAAGAGCAGATTAGGCTTCTAGAGCAATTGCTAGGTTCAAGTTCACTCAAGCATCGGGTTGATACTTCCGTTGAGTGTATCACTACTTGTTTGAAACAAGGGCTACCATTGCTTGTTTGTGGTAATGGTGGTTCAGCATCGGATGCATTACATATATCTGGTGAATTAGTAGGGTTCTTCCTGCATAAACGCCATGCCTTTAACGTAATTTGTCTGAATGCTAATGTTTCTGTACTTACCGCC
>CAIUCS010000122.1 GCA_903897715.1 uncultured Synechococcales cyanobacterium | reverse complement strand
GGTGGACGAAAACTTGTCCTCCTAATAAAACCGCAGACAATACCCGATGGCTCCATGACCGTAGGCTGGGTATGGGAAGCTTCAAACTTCGGATTTTATCAGCAATTCTCATATTGAAACTAATGATAACTATTCCCACTCCCTACGGTAAAGAGGGTTACAGGCATACCGCTGGTTCTTCCCTTGGGGGGAATGGACGGTGGTGGTGATATACTCCTTTCCCATATCCCTGTTTTTAGATTAAATTGAAAACAGTTACCAGAAACAAGTTATGGAAAGCCTTGATCACAACCCTATATCCTCCATTAATAATGCCACTCATTACCGAAATCCAGTGCCTACCGTAGATATAATTATTGAATTATGGGATCGTCCTGAATCACCGATTGTATTAATTGAACGATTAAATTCACCCTTTGGTTGGGCAATTCCGGGTGGGTTTGTAGATTATGGCGAAACCCTAGAACAGGCAGCCCAACGGGAGGCGATGGAAGAGACCCAGTTAGAAATTGACTTGATTCAACAATTCCATGTCTATTCTGATCCCACCCGTGATCCACGACTCCATACCATTAGCATTGTGTTTTTAGCAAAGGCAAGGGGGGAGCCTAAAGCAGGGGATGATGCTAAAGCCATTGGTATTTTTTTACCTGATCACTTACCAGTGAACTTATGCTTCGATCATGGAAATATTTTAGCGGATTATTATCAACATCGATATGGTCATTTTAGGGTAAAACCTCTCCAGGCTGAATCTAATTGGCATTAGGTTTCCTAGCTGATTTCCCTTCATTAACGGGGTAATTGTGGCTCAATCAGCCTGAACTAGATGGTTCCTTTTGTTTGGGGGATCAATGTTCCCTTTTACATCTAACTTTACATCTAAATTATCCATCGGATTACCCATTGTGATGAATGCCTTTTGTACTATTCGACTGAGTATCAGGTTGGGCATTGCCTGCAGATGAACATTGGATTCCACCACATCGGGTAATTGGATCCGCTGGTGAATGGGCGATCGCCCCCAAGGATTCAAAAATACATCCACAGTCAAGTCTTTTAGTGTAAATTGACCAATGATGAACGATTGGGATGGCTGCATTGACCCTAATCTCCCGAAAACGGCAGTTAGGTTGGTAAACAAAAATCGTTGTTCCAAGTTGATATGAACCCCCTCTATGACCAAATGCTCCACTCCCGTTGGTCTTTCTCCCCAAGGAAGTAGATTTCCAGTCAGTTTTATTGATTCAATCCGTCCCAAACAAGGAGTTGTATACCCAGGAGGGTTGGCAATGGTTAAATTTTGTATCTCAACCGTCTTTCTTTTTAAGTCCCAAGCGAATTGTTCAATTTCCACGATGACTCCCAGTGTACTCCCCATCCACTGTTCCACTATGGCAGTCCAAGACCAGTAGGGTAAAGTAACAATAACTGCAATAACAACAACGCCAACTAATCCTGCCAGTATGGGGAATGTCCAACGGTACCACCGTCGAGGTTGAAAGGTGGATTGATGGGTGCGGGGAACAATTCTTGGATGTTGTGACATTTAGAAATAGAACTTACTCCCCCGAATACGCATTTATTGCAAGGTATATACAACAAAGCACCAAACCGATCAATGGATGGTGGTGCTTTGCCTACTATTTACAGGGATTTAACGTTAAGGTCTTTATTAAGCTGACCTCATTTAATATGATCTTAATTTCCCAGACTATGACCCTGTATCTTTATTTCATAATAATTTCTTTATATTTCGGTTTATTTGGATTTGTAGGCTTTTGTAACATAATATTTACATACTCACATCCCTTTCCCTGGAATAATCATTCCCCACCGTATGGCAACACAGATTTATCGAAAATCGAATGAACGGATTGGATAACTGGTGTCGGTGAGGGATGCAAATTGGCATACTCTTGAGCTAACACTTTGCCCTGCTATAGTTTGTTAGGAACCATCGAGTCTGGACTGGATAGACTTAGCTTGTTATAATTCAATCTAGGGTTGACTAAAGTTCAACCTCGCCCATTCATCCGTTACCTTTCTTGTTTAGAGTTCCAACCCTAAATGGTACTTTTGTACTAAATGAAAATGTATTAATTAAAAGCCCACTACCATCCTAACTTCCACCCAACATGGATACAAAAACCTTCAAACGAGAACTTCAACGTTCTGAAAATTACCATCGTAAGGGCTTTGGTCACGAAGCAGAGGTGGCTGATACCCTCAAAACAACCTATCAAAGCCACCTCATTCAGCAGTTGCGGGAGAATCAACATACCTTAAAACACGGACAAATAACCATTCGGTTGGCTGAGGCATTTGGGTTTTGCTGGGGTGTGGAGCGGGCGGTAGCCATGGCTTATGAGACTCGTACCCATTTCCCCCATCAACGAATTTGGATTACCAACGAAATTATCCACAACCCTTCTGTTAATCAGCATTTGCGTAATATGCAAGTGGAATTTATTCCAGTGGTCAATGGAGAAAAAGATTTCTCTAAAGTAGGGTGTGGGGATGTGGTTATTTTACCTGCCTTTGGAGCTAGTGTGCAGGAGATGCAATTATTACGGGATAAGTCTTGTGTCATTGTAGACACTACCTGCCCTTGGGTGGCAAAAGTATGGAATTCGGTCGAAAAACATAAAAAAATTCAATATACATCTATTATTCATGGCAAATATAACCATGAAGAAACCATCGCCACCAGTTCCTTTGCCGGAAAATATTTAGTTGTTTTAAATATGGACGAAGCCCACTATGTGGCTGACTACATATTGCATGGAGGCGATCGCGTTACGTTTGATCAAAAGTTCCACAATGCCTTTTCCCACGGATTTGATCCAGATTACGACCTAGAAGCCATCGGTATTGCCAATCAGACCACCATGCTTAAGAGTGAAACTGAGTTAATTGGTAAATTATTTGAACATACCATGCTACAAAAGTATGGACCCCAAGCCCTTCATCAACACTTTCAAGCCTTCAATACCATTTGTGATGCCACCCAAGAACGACAGGATGCGATGTTTGAGTTGGTGGAAGACCCCCTTGATTTAATTGTCGTTATCGGTGGATTCAACTCTTCCAATACAACCCACTTGCAAGAGATCGCCATTGAACGAAAAATTCCTTCCTACCACATTGATTGTGCTGAACGTATTGGACCTGGGAATCGAATTGAACACAAGCCCTTGGGTGAATCCTTACAGATACAAGAGCAGTGGCTTCCCCCTGGAGAGGTGGTGGTGGGCATTACATCTGGAGCTTCTACCCCTGACAAGGTGGTGGAAGACGTAATTGAAAAATTGCTTCTATTAAAATCATAGTTTTCGTATCTCCCTTACCATGACAGTTGCTTCATCCCTCGCCGTCAACCGTCCCCGTGAAAATGATTGGCGTTTATTTTTACGGATGATCCCCTATGCCAGTCGTCATCGTCATTTACTTTTAATGGCGATGGTTTTATTGTTACCATTATCCGTAGCTGGTGCAATTCAACCTATTTTGGTGGGTGAAGCCATTTCCTTGATCCGCCAAGAGCCAAATGTCTATCCCTTTTTACAACATCAACCCCTTGCCACGGGGTTAAATATTTTAGCAATTTTGCTGTTGTTTACCTTCCTAATTCGTTTTACTGTTCAGGCATGGCAGGGGTATCTGGTGCAGGTAGTGGGGCAACAAATGACCGCTGATATTCGGAATCATTTGTTCACTCACCTGACATCATTGGCAATGGGATTTTTTGATCGCACCCCGGTTGGTCGCTTAATTACCAGAATGACTAACGATGTGGAAGCCTTAGGGGAAGTTTTTTCCACTGGGGCGATTGGTATTATTAGTGATTTATTTTCCATGGTGGCGATCGCCTTGGCGATGTTTTTTTTACAATCCCAGCTAGCAGTATTATTAATCTTTCTCTTGATCCCCACCACCGGGTTAATCATTTATTTTCAGCATCGCTTTCGACTAGCTAATTTTCGAGCGCGGGACGAACTATCAGCATTAAATTCCATGTTTCAGGAAAATATCTTGGGAATTGGTATCGTCCAATTATTTCGTCGAGAGCAATTTAACCAGGCGTTATTTCGGCAAATAAATCAAAAATATGTGCGGGAGGTTGACGCTACCATTTTTTATGATTCAGCCGTATCCGCCACCCTAGAATGGATTGCGTTAGTAGCGATTGCAGTTGTTCTGTGGTTTGGTGGACGACAGGTGATGGAAGAAGCTTTCAGTTTGGGAACCCTAACTGCTTTTATTTTATTTGCCCAACGATTATTTGATCCGTTGCGTCAATTTGCTGAAAAATTCACCATGTTACAATCTGGATTCACGGCAGTAGAACGGATTGTGGACTTATTGAATGAACCAGTCGAAATTCAGGATCCATCCCATCCAACCCCTAAACCGGTTTTAACTGCCACCCCTAACCAAAAACAGGGTGAAATTCGGTTTGAGCAGGTGTGGTTTGCCTACAAAAAAGGGGAATATATCCTACAAGACCTAAACTTTACCATTCAACCAGGTGAAAAAATTGCGTTGGTTGGTCCTACT
Organism: uncultured Synechococcales cyanobacterium; assembly: GCA_903897715.1. Taxonomy (GTDB): domain Bacteria; phylum Cyanobacteriota; class Cyanobacteriia; order CAIUCS01; family CAIUCS01; genus CAIUCS01. Next base: position 6,868 of record CAIUCS010000122.1, on the reverse strand, counting down.
GGTGCGGGTAAAAGCTCGGTTATTCGGTTACTCTGTCGCCTGTATGAACCCACCCATGGACGCATCTTGATCGATGGAATTGATATTCGGGACATCCCCCAATCTCACCTGCGGCGATACCTGGGGGTTATTCTTCAGGATGGTTTTATATTTACCGGGGATGTGATCAGCAACATTCGTTTGGGAGAGCAGTATTCCCTGGAAGAAATTAAGGCATCCGCTGAAAAAACCAATGTTGCCTCCTTTATTGACCAACTACCCCAGAATTATCATACCCCCCTACGCCAACGGGGTACCAATCTTTCCAGTGGACAAAAGCAACTATTGGCTTTTGCACGGGTAGCTATTCGTCAACCCCATGTCGTGGTTTTAGATGAGGCAACTGCTAACTTAGATGTGGGAACTGAAGCCGTGATCCAATCGGCTCTAGATGGATTGCTTAAGGACCGGACTGCAATTATTATTGCCCATAGGCTTTCAACGATTCGTCATGTGGATCGAATTTTGTTATTACAACAGGGACGATTGGTAGAATCTGGCAGTCATGATGAGTTGGTTCGTCAAGGAGGTCTGTACGCTAGTCTTCATCAATTACAACGTCTAATCCCATTGTGATTCTTCCCACCGAGTACTTGGACAAATTACCCCCCATTGGTCATTGTGTGATATAAATGTAAAGGTTTGTGAAGTGCCACTTTAAGGATTTTTGATGTTTGCATCCACTTCCCAGTAAGTTACCCTTCCGTCAATTCCCTTCCCGTCTACTTAGAAACATTAAGTTGAAATTCATGACTGCTACTCAAAACAAATCTTTTCAGGGATCATCCCCTTCACTTAGCCCCGATATACGACTCAAAGATATTATCAAAACCTTGCCCCCCAGTTGTTTTGAAAAGAATCAATATAAAGCTTGGAGAGCTGTTCTGATAAGTATCACTTCAGTAATTCTAGGGTATTGGATGATTGGGAACGCGCCCTGGTTTCTATTGCCGTTTGCCTGGTTTTTTACTGGAACTGCCCTTACCGGTTGGTTTGTGATTGGCCATGATTGCGGACATCGTTCCTTTTCTAATCGCCGCTGGGTCAATGACTTGGTAGGACATTTCTTTTTTTTACCATTGATCTATCCCTTTCATAGTTGGCGACTGTTACACAATCACCACCATCGCCATACGAACAAGCTTGGGATAGATAATGCCTGGCAACCTTGGCAAACTCAGGAGTATGATCAATCTGGTCGCTTCTTGCAAGCTGTTTATCAGGGATTGCGGGGGCGGCTATGGTGGACAGCTTCCATCCTTCATTGGGCTGCTTTACACTTTAATCCCAATAATCGCAATATTAGTAAAGTTGGCGATCGCAATAAAGTCCAGCTTTCAGTGGCAGTTGTGGTAGTATTCAGTTTAATTTTCTTTCCGACCTTACTTTTTTACACCGGGGTTTGGGGCGTAGTTAAATTTTGGTTGATGCCTTGGCTTGTCTATCACTTTTGGATGAGTACTTTTACCCTAGTTCATCATAGTGCTCCCACTATTCAATTTAGTCCAACAGAAAACTGGAATGAAGTCCAGTCTCAGCTTTTAGGCACTGTCCATTGTTCTTATCCTGGCTGGGTTGAATTTCTGTGTCATGATATTAATGTCCATATCCCCCATCATATTTCGGTTGCCATCCCTTCTTATAATTTGTCAGAAGCCCATCGTAGCCTGATGGATAATTGGGGAGCGTATCTGAATACTTCTAAGTTTTCGTGGAGGATGATGCAACAAATTATTGATTATTGCCATCTCTATCATCCAACTCAAGCTTACCAGTCGTTTAACCACTATCGCTTTGTGTCTAACAAATAACACTGGTTTTTGCCTATTCATCGGGAAGTCCCCCAGTCTCCCGAAGGAGGGCATCGGGATAAATGCAAGGGCACTCAGGGATTGGAATGTCTTCCAAGTGCCCAGCTAGAGGATCGGGGGTAATGTCACTATTCAGAGGAAACGGTCACACCTTCACCAAAAGGAGGATTGTACCAATCGGCTAGTGTGAGGGGTGGGGTGGTTTCAACTGGTCGGTCTAAATAGATTTGGATTCTGGGACCGGTTCGTGCTAATCGTACAATTAACCCATCAGTGACAGAAATTTCTTGGACTAATTTACCGTCAATGTATGTTCCGTTAGTCCCTAAATTCACTAAATTCCAGTACGTCTGGGTAAACTGAATTTCCACATGATGACGGGAAACAACCGGACTGTAAATCACCACATCGTTTTCTGTAGCGCGACCAATGGCTATGGTCAACTTGGTGTCAAATGACCAAGTTTGAACTGCAACTGGCTGGGTAGGATGGAGTAAGGTGACGGTAATCACTAGACTCAGGTAAAGTATGGAACTTTAAGCAGACTGAAAAAGGAATACCACCAAGTCTCCCTTACCGAACGAAATGCGATCCCCAGGACGCAGACGATGGCGATTGCCAGGGGATAGGGGTAAATTATTAATATAGGTTCCATTAGAGCTACCCACGTCTTCAATATAATAGATTCCCCCCTCTAACCGAATATCGGCATGAATACGAGAAACAATATCTGAGTTGGCAAATCCCGAAACATCTATATCGGGGGGAATGCGATCGTTGGGTTTACCGATATGGACCACGGTTAAATGGCGTGGTAATTCTATTTGAGTGTTGGTTTGAATATGGATTAAATTCGCAGTTAGTTGTTGGAGTTGGGTTTTAGATTCGTTACGAACCACAGGAGCAACAGGGATTCCAGAACTAGACTTGTTGGGAGGTTCAGCAATTGTTGCCTCTGGTGGAGGAGTTACTTCAACTGGAACCGTTAGGGGAGAGATGGGGCGTTCAACAATTGTTGCCTCTGATGGAAGAACAACAGACGGATCATTGGCAGGTGGGTTCGTTGACATGGGAGGAAAACTAGGACTTGCTAAGGAATTTTTCAGGATAGGATCAGGGATCACCAAGGGATCAGGAGGCACAAGATCCGGCATGGATGAAGAACCAAGTGCCAAAACATTTGATGTCGATGCTTGTATGTTAGACCCACATTGTCCACAAAAATTGATGTCTGACTGAACAGAGGCACCACAACTTGGACAGGAAATCAGGGATGGCAAGGGTGTGAAGCAAGCTTCACATTGAGTTGCTCCGTCTGGGTTGTGATGATTACAGTTGGGGCAAACAATCATACGTCAATGTTTGATATGACTACATCTTTCAAGTATAGGGTACATTCTAAAACAAGTCTTTCATTAAAAATGCTAAATTATGGAAATTAACCCTAAACCAAAATAGAGTGAAGTACTGGATATTCTCCCCAGCCTAAGGAGGGGATGACTGGCAGCTTGGTTACACCAAGGGAACCATTGACAGTAGGTGAGTGAGATCAGTAATTACTTCAGGTAGGCAATGGTTACCCCACTTCCCCCATCAGATTGGCTTGCCATTTCAAAATGACTGATTTGAGGATGATGTCTGAGGAACTCTTGTACCCCCATGCGTAGTTTCCCCGTACCATGACCATGGATAATCCATAAACAACCATTACCATGGGCGATCGCCCGTTCCAGTTCCAGTTCTGCATCCGCCACTCGAGACCCTCTCAAATCCAGCGTATTGGCGGAGGTTCGCATCGTGAGCTGCTGAGGTTGAATAGGATGGGAATGAACTTCTTGGTTTATTTTTTCAGTTTTAGGAATGGGTAAAGTTGCCTTTTGTCCATCCAACGATTCTACATCCTCGAATCCCACCGTCATTTTCATTAAACCCAACCTCACTGTTAATTGTCCATCTTCATTGGATTGGGCGATCACTTCCGCCACCTGGTTAATCCGGGGAATACGAACCCGATCCCCAGGTTGAGGACGAAAGTCATTGACCACGGGAGGGGTTAATGGGGACAAGCGGCTTTCAGCAATCTGATTGATCATTGTGGTTGCGATCTGGGCAGCTTGAGCAGTTGCAGGTCCCTGTTGCAACTTGCGGATCACCTTAGCAATTTCCGCCCGAGCCTCTCCAATGGCTTGTTGAATCGATTGTTCCTGTAATAATCGCAAGTCTTGTTCTCGTTTTTGGAGTAAACTATTTTTTTGTAAAACTTCCCCATATAGGCGTTCAGTTTCTGCTAACAGCTGAGTGGCTTCCTTTGCCCGTTGTTCTTGTTTTCGACGCTCTGCCTCTAATCCAGCAATGATTTGGTTCACGTCCTGGGTTGCAGTTGGGGTCAAGTGGTGTTTAGCCTGTTCCAGAATCGCTGGGATTAACCCTAACCGTTGGGCAATAGTGAATGCATTAGAACGACCAGGAATCCCCCACATTAGGCGATAAGTGGGGGAAAGGGTGGATTCATCGAACTCCACTGAAGCATTTTCAAACCGTGAGTCTTGATATTTTAATGCCTTTAGTTCACCAAAATGGGTAGTGGCTAAGGTTAGACCAGCATGATCCGCTAAATATTGAAGCAGGGCGATGGCTAAGGCACTTCCTTCAGTGGGATCTGTCCCCGCCCCAACCTCATCCAACAAAATCAAGGCAGCAGCAGGAGGGGGGGGAAGAGCATTCAAAATCCGTCCAATTCGACGAATATGTCCAGAAAAAGTAGACAAGCTTTGCTGCAACGACTGTTCGTCTCCAATATCAGCCAGCACTTGGGAAAACCAAGGAAGTTCCACGGGTTCCCGAGCCGGAACGTATATCCCGGCTTTAGCCATTAATACTGCCAGTCCTAAGGTTTTGAGGGTTACTGTTTTCCCCCCAGTGTTTGGTCCTGTGATGGCCACAACCCGGATGTGGGGTTGGATCATTAAGTCTACGGGAACTACCCCCTCTCCCTGTTCATGACGATGCTGCCATTCCAGTAGGGGATGACGGAGTTGACGAAGGGTGATGGGGGATGGACAACTCTGGTTAGGGGTCACCCGAGGGGGAAGTGAACCGGGATCCGGTTGTCCTGAAGGGCACCAGGGGATAAACCGGGGCTTGTTGGCACCTAACCAAAGGCTATATCGAGCCCGAGCAGTGCCTAAATCAAGGACAGTGGCGACTGCCAATAGGTGGTCTAGGTCAGATTTAACCGCCCCAACCTCATTGGTGAGGGCTTGACGAATCACCTCTTCCTCTCCTTCTTCTTGGCGGCGTAACTGACGCATTTGGTTATTGAAACCAACAGTTGATTGAGGTTCGATATAAAGGGTTGCACCACTGCTGGAGGCATCATGGACGATTCCAGGGATGGCATCTTTTTGGGGAGATTTTACGGGAATCACAAATCGACCCTCTCGTTGGGTAATGATGGGCTCTTGGATAGCATTTCCATGTCGTGCCAAGATGCGTTGTAGTGATTGATATAAGGTATTCCGTAACCGTCGCAGACGATCCCGGATATCACCTAACTTAGGACTAGCGCGGTCATTTACCTGTCCTTGTTCATCAATACAATGGTGAATCTGTTGTTCTAGTTCTGGATAGGTGCGGATGTCAGCCACTAAGGCATTAAGGCAGGGAAAATCAGGATGATGGTCAATGACTCGACGCAAGTTACGGACTCCAGCCAAGGTGGTGGCAATAGCTAGTAATTCTTCTCCATCCAATATGCCTCCCCGTTCCCCTCGTTCTAAACTTTCCCTGATGTCTACAATCCCATGAAAGGTTAACCCTGAGGCTAAGCGGGTTTCCAGTCCATAAATTTCCTCGGTTTGAGTTAAGAGGGCTTCACTGATGGATAATTGTTCCGGGATTTGTAATGAATGGGCAGCAGAAATACCCAAAGGAGTGGAGGCAAAGGTAGATAAATGGTCGCAAAGCCGCTGCCACTCCAATAAGTTTAAAGTCTCAGTTTGAATCAAGATGGGAGAAAATAATTAATAAAGTATAGTTTGGGTGACAACTCCCACCGTTAACTGCTAAGAGCGGTATGACGGGGGCTGCTCAAATTCAATAATGAGAGTGCTTGTCTCACAGGCTGTGCATCCACTAAGCCTCCACAAGCAGCAAACGGTTTTGTCCTACCGTCCGTTTAAGTAGGTTCAAACGTGCGTTTAATCCCTGTCTAAACTGATTCCACCATTAGGGCAATCCTGAACTGGAATCCATAAGTCTCTAACCACTCTTTCCTCACCATTAAACCATTGGATGCTCCTGCTTCTGGCATCAACTTCTTGAGGGTGCTTGCTGCGTTTTACCCCTACTGCTGGCACTATGGTCAAGAATGACCGCCATGGAACATTAGGTATCGATTTAGCTAGTCCCTTGATATTCAGTTTCTCAAATCCAATCCGATCGTAGGCTGTACATAAATAATGAGCTACAGAATACTGAAAATCTTTCCGTTGACGGGCACTGTGCAAATGCAATCTAGCCATCTTATTCCCCTGTCTGTTGTAGTTATGAGAACCGTTTTCGTGTCTAGCCAACTTGCGCTGTTTCCGAAATAGGTTAGTTTCAGCCTTACGGTAGAACTGAGGAACAGCAATTACTTCTGCATTACTGGTAGTTAGAAATTTCTCTAGTCCAACATCAATTCCCACCGCAGAATTGAATTATGGCAAATATTGCCAACTTTTGTCAAACACTATAATCAAGACAACTTTTTAGGACTAGGCTTAGCCACTTTACTCGATGATCGCTTCGGCTTTCCCTGAGCAACTTTCTTCTCCTTCCCCGCCGAACTCTTACCCAAATTCGCTTTAGCCGCCTCATCCAGATCACCAAACTTCTTCGACCACCACTTCTCCTGAGAAGACCAGAAAAAGACCACATCCGCATGATCCTTGCGTTGCCGCGCCTGAACATCCCCACACTTCAACATCACCTTATCCTCACCATCCTTCCCATAGGGAAACTTAGCCAAAGGCTTG
>CAIUCS010000121.1 GCA_903897715.1 uncultured Synechococcales cyanobacterium | reverse complement strand
TATCTTACAACTGCTAACGGTCATAAAATCAAATTCATTTACAGTACCTTATGTACAGTTTTCAGTAATCCCCTGTTTGATGTTGTAATCTGTGGTCATATTAATTTATTACCAATTGCATTTTTGATTCAACTTAAAACGCATTCTTTGGTATATTTAGTTATCTATGGTGTAGATGCATGGCAGCCGAATCCTAATTTTTGGGTTAACTGTTTAGTCGGAAGAATTAATGGATTAATTTCAATTAGTAATTTAACTAAAAAAAGGTTTATCAGTTGGTCTAAATTAAATGCATTACCAACTTACATTTTTCCCTGTACTGTAGATACTGGGCGGTTCACACTTGGAACAAAAAAGAAAGAACTCGTGTATCGGTATGGCTTGGAAAATAAACGTTTAATACTTACCTTAGCACGATTAGAAGCGAAGGAACGTTATAAAGGGTTTGACGTTATTTTAGAAATTTTACCTAGTTTATTGAATAAAATAGCAAATGTAGTTTATATGATAGCTGGGGATGGCAGCGATCGCCCCAGACTACTTAGAAAAACTCAAGACTTGGGATTAACAAATCATGTTATTTTTACGGGTTACCTTCCTGAAGCAGAGAAGGTTGATCATTATCACCTAGCAGATGTGTATGCTATGCCCAGTATGGGAGAAGGGTTTGGAATTGTATTTCTTGAAGCGATGGCTTGCGGTCTTCCTGTGGTAGGTAGTTTATGGGATGGGGGTAGAGAGGCTCTTAGAGATGGAATGCTAGGCAAACTGGTTGATCCTGGGAATCCTTCAGAGGTTGAACATGCCATAATAGAGTCTTTGAAGATCAAAGAAAGAAGGGTTCCCAAGGGACTTGATTATTTTACGTATCCAAAGTTTGAGCAACGTTGTCATGGGCTTCTTGATCAACTGTGTAGAGCGAAGAATTAACAAGGATGAGTCAATTCCCATGGGTGCATCTCACCCTAAATTCAACAAGGAGTTGGGGATGAGGGCAAATTTGCAAAACTGGGATGTACTCATTCCCATTCAGTTCCAACCCCTTCCCCCCTTTCGGGAAACCTAAAAAATATAAAAGGAGTAATATGATAAAAATCAATAGTTCAAAGTTACTGGTAAACAGATCAATGTCTCAAAACTTGGCATCCAAATTAACCAAACTAGGTTTCACATTATCCGTTTCCCTCACCTTCGTTAGTCTTGTAGCGCCACTCCCCGCTTTATCCCAAGAAAAACTCCTCCGCACCCTAAATGTCACTGGGCGGGGGGTGGAGAGTATTGACACCACCCTGACCCAAGTAGAGTTAGGGGTAGAAAGTACTGGGAAGTCCGCTAGTGCAGTCCAACAAGAAGTTGCACGACGTTCTACTGCTGTAGTTGAATTGCTAAAAAATCGTAAAGTCGAGAAATTAGAGACCACCGGCATCACCCTTTCCCCCACCTATGACTACACCGGTGGTAGGCAAGTATTAACGGGTTATAGTGCCACTAACCGAGTTCGGTTTCAAGTTCCCATCCCCCAATCCGGAATTTTGTTAGACCAAGCCGTTCAGTCTGGAGCAAGCCGGATAGATGGATTAAGCTTTAAAGCCAGTGATACAGCCATTGCCACCGCACAACAACAAGCCCTTCGTGAGGCAACTCAAGACGCTTTACAACAAGCACGTACCGTCTTTAGTTCACTCAATATTACCCAAAAGGAGATAATCAGCATCCAAATTAATCAAGCTACTCCCCCCCCATCCATTCCAATGGTGTACGCAACTGCGGCCCGAATGAAAACGGGATTTGATAGCACTACTCCAGTGATCGGCGGTGAACAGACCGTTGAAGCCACGGTCACATTAACCATCAGTTATTAAATTAAATCAGATGGAGGGATTATCACTCCCGTTCGTTAAAATTAAATAAAAATTGTACAATTAGAGGCACGTTAAAAAACAACTATTACATTGATGAAGGAAATTATGAAGGGTTAGTAATGTCCTAAACCCCTCGTAATTTCCAGAACTAACTGGACACCCCTGACTCAACCAAAGGAGATTATTTCTGTCTAACCCCTTCCTACATTGAGACTAAGTTATGGGCGGGTACCTCCCATCAAGGATAATTTTATAAAGACATCAACCAGTTGACTGGGGTAACAAACTTGTGCTAAACCAACTATTATTAGACTTCCAAATTATCTTTGAGCGTGATCCAGCCGCACGAAATTGGTTGGAAGTGGTATTTTGTTATCCTGGTTTACAAGCGTTAGTTTTCCACCGCTTTGCCCATTTACTTTACAAACTTCGCCTCCCCCTGTTACCCAGGGTTATTTCCCACGGCAGTCGTTTAATGACGGGCATTGAAATCCATCCCGGTGCCACCATAGGAAAGGGTGTGTTCATCGATCATGGGATGGGGGTCGTGATTGGCGAGACAGCCATCGTGGGGGATTACGCCCTTATCTATCAGGGGGTAACCTTGGGGGGTACAGGAAAGGAGACGGGTAAACGACACCCAACCCTGGGGGAAAATGTAGTGGTGGGTGCGGGTGCCAAGGTGTTGGGTAATATTCATATTGGGGACAATGTCCGCATCGGAGCTGGTTCCGTTTTATTACGGGATGTGCCATCCGGTTGTACAGTGGTTGGGGTGCCGGGTCGAATTATCTACAAATCTGGGGTGCAAATTGCTCCCTTGGAACATGGCTCTTTGCCTGATTCTGAAGCTCAGGTTATTCGGGCACTTGTGGATCGCATTGAAGCCTTGGAACAACAGGTACAAAATCTTCAAACTGCCCAGACTAATCAGTGGGGAACTACCACAGTGGTGCCCTCATTGGTGACGGCTCCATCCCCTGATGCTCAATCAAGCCCGTTTCACCTAAACCCCCAGTTTTCCATTCCTGCTAAAAGCGAAATCACCATGACAATCCGCCCCAGTTGCAGAATTAAGGATCGATTGATTGATGAGTTTTTAGACGGTGCCGGGATTTGATTCGCTTCTCTGTTTTTAATGTGTAAATTTAATGTATTAGGACTATTGGTTATGGTAAAACAATTTTTGGTAGTCATATTGATATTACTCAGTTTGAGCTTGTCTGCCTGCGTGGCTACAGCGGTGGGTTTGAAGAGTTTTGTGGATACCACAGATGGGTATCAGTTCTTATACCCTAATGGTTGGGTTTCCGTCAAAGTCAATAACGGACCTGATGTTGTATTTCACGACTTAATTGAAGAAACTGAAAATGTCAGCGTGATGATTAATCAGGTTTCCAGCGATAAAACTCTAGCTCAACTGGGTACTCCTACGGAAGTAGGATATCAACTGTCTAAACGTATTCCCAATTCCGATCGGGAAGCCGAGTTAGTGAGTGCTGAAGAACGAGTCGTGGGCAATACGTCTTATTATATCCTAGAGTACTTGGTTAAACTACCCAATCAAGTCCGTCATGACCTAGCTAGTGTCACCGTTCGTCATGGCAAGCTCTATAGCTTAAATGCCTCCACCCCATCTGGTCGCTGGGAGAAGGTTGCGCCTCAATTTCATCAGGTGGTGAATTCTTTTACAGTTTATTAATCTGGTGTCCGTTCCGCTATCCATTCATGTTTTTCGGCAAGGAAGCCAACATTCTCCAACCCCTTGCTGAAAACTATGAGTTGAAAAACTATGAACGGTCTTTTTACCATGGTCTTTATTCATTTTTGACCCATGTCCCTTCCTCGGTTTGTGCTTGCATCGGCTTCCCCCGCGCGACTCCGATTGTTAACTAGTATTGACATTCACCCGGTGGTTATTCCCAGTGGTTTGGATGAAACAGGGGTGCAGGAATCGGATCCATTAAAATTAGTGAATGCCCTTGCCTTTCAAAAAGCTAATGCTGTTTGTGAAATGTTGTCAGCATCATTGTTAGCCTCTGACCCTAAAACCCTGGTACTGGGCTGTGATTCCGTTTTATCCATGGATGGTGCAATCTATGGCAAGCCCATTAATCCTAAGGATGCATTTAATCGCTGGCAGCAGATGCGTGGTCGTTGGGGGGAGTTATACACTGGTCATGGGTTAGTCCAACTCCCTGCCCAAGGGAAGCCACGGGGTTGGATAATATGCTGCCAGGTCACTCGTGTGCAATTTGCAAATGTGAGCGATCGCCAGATTGAGGCATATATTGCCACCGGTGAACCCTTGAATTGTGCTGGTGGTTTTGCCTTAGAAGGAAAAGGAGGGGCATTGGTTGAACAAATTATAGGATGTTATACCAATGTAATCGGCTTAAGCCTGCCTCTTTTGCGGCAAATGCTAGGGGAATTAGGGTATAACATCACTGATTTTTGGTAGCTGTTCATGGAGCTAAGGTAGGGCAGTTGTGGTTCGAAGTGTATCGCTGATCATGTTAGCCGGTGGATTGGGGATCCTTGTATTCCAAAACAGGTTTCCTGTCTTACCAGTTGTGTTTCTGGGTACCCGTTCCCTAGCGTTACCACTGGGGGTGTGGGTGGTGGCAGCCATTATCCTGGGTGCTGCCACCACCGGGTTGATCTATGGCTTATTATACTTACTACCCGAATTCCCATCCATCAGAAGAACAGAACAAGAGCAAAAACCAACTTTCCGTGGTGGCGGGAAGCACCATCCTTTTGATGTGAAGTGGAGACAGGCTGGGGATGGGAAGCAACCGGATCCCATTGAAGACTGGGAGGATGACGAAATCTTTGGTGAACCCCCTCAAAACCTGCCCTTGGAAAAAAAGAATACCACCCTCCAACCCCCTGTCACCCAAGTGGGACCCCGAGAACCATCCACCTATTCCTATGGTTTTAAAGAACGTAAGGAACAATCACCGGCAGGATGGGTCGATCCCGTTTATAATTCCCCCTCCCCTAAAACGTCTCCTCCAAATCCTGCCTCTGGAAATCCAATGGCAGGTGACCCAAAAGCCATCTATGATGCAGATTTTCGGTTGATCAATCCACCTCTCCATTCTCCCCCCCCGCCGTCCTCCCCTCCCTATGGGGGCGATCGCCAAGATTGGGAAGCATCCACCACCGAAAATGATGATTGGATTTAGCCATCGTGAGTTACTTGCCTCCCAGGCATCCATTCAAAAAATTATCCCCTTTCTGATATGGGCATAGGACTAATGGAATTGTATATGAACGCCCTCAAGGCTGAATAATAACTAAACTCCCAATTTGAACCTCGTTATAAATACTAAGGAGATCCGGATTATTCATGCGTATGCATCCATGGGATACTGCCTGACCAATTTTATTGGCTTCATAGGTTCCATGAAATCCAATGTGGTTTTTGCCATCAAACCAGAACCCAATCCATGCAGATCCAAGGGGATTTTTGGGACCGGGGGGAATAACAGTACCTGTTAATGGGTGACGCCAATGAGGGTTGAGAATTTTTTCTCGTACTTCAAACGTGCCGGTGGGTGTCTCCCAACCCGCCTTACCCACTGCAATGGGGTAGGTAGTAACGAGACGGTACCCACGATGCACCTTGACGGTGCGATCGCTCAGGTCAACCAATAGCATCATCTTTGGGGTGGATGAATCCGTTTGATTCTCCAGAGTTTGTGGAACAGACTGATGGGTTTGGGCTTGGGACTGTCCATCTAAGAAACCTGAATCATCATTCCGTTGCTCAACGGGACTGGAATAGGTCACCTGAGACAAGAGGGATAGGATGGCAATGCCAAAACAACTCAAAATTACAGTTGTATGGGGTAAATGGTTCTTCGACATGCAATAGATAGTACCCTTACATCATTGGCGATTAGTCGTAAACTCCCACAGGAACCAAGTCTAAACTTGAGTTCCATTCCTGATGGACGGACATCAGATCCAAACCCAATTGAAATATTTCATCAATTGTCCGCATCTCCCCATCCCTAGTCATAAATTGATGATCAGGGGTCCCATGGATGCAGGAACCATTTTCCAGTTGATAGGCAAACACAGGTTGATACCCCCGTTTATGCCATTGGGCAATGGGTTGGGAGTAAATAAATCCATTCATATCCATGCTATAAACATGACAGCAAAGAGTATTTTCCACAACCATTCCGATTGGCACCACTCCGTATTCCACCGTTAATATGGGGGTATCGTAACTTAGGCAATATTCTGCAAACTGTACCATCTGTTCCCATAATGCAGAGGCGATCGCCTCCTGCACCCCCTTATGAATGGCTCCGGCTACAAAGGTTTCTCGATGTTTCGCCATTTCCGCCGGTTTCTTCTTACCCATGGCACGACGTAATAAATCAGCCTCTCCTAACGAATAGCCTGCCATATCCTGAGCAATTTTCATAATTTGCTCTTGGTAAACCATGATGCCATAGGTTTCATTCAGAATAGGTTGTAAGATTTCGTGGTCATAATCAATTTTTTCTCGTCCGTGCTTCCGATTAATAAATTTTGGAATTAATCCAGCATCTAACGGTCCTGGTCGATAAAGTGCCAGTACGGAGGAAATGTCTTCCAGACCAGAGGGTTTTAGTTCACGGACAATCTGTCGCATACCTGACGATTCCAACTGAAAGATGCCTTCTAATTCCCCCCTTGCTAAAAGTTGGAATGCATCTTTGTTATCCATGGGCAGAGCATCTAAATCTACCTGAATATGATGGGTTTGCTCAATTAAGTCCACCGTCTTTTGGATCATGGTTAAATTCTTGAGTCCCAGGAAATCCATTTTTAATAATCCCATGGATTCAATATCTTCCATGGAGTATTGGGTAACAATCCCATTATCATCTTTGTTTCGTTGTAAGGGTACAATTTCATCTAAGGGGGTGGCGGAGATAACCACCCCAGCAGCATGAACACCAACACTTTTGTTCGTGCCTTCAATCCGAATTGCCATGTCAATCCAACGGCGGTAACTCACCGATGGTTCAGTTCCTGGGATGGGCAAATCCTGGGCATACTTTTCTCGAAATTCAGGAGCCGGGCTGTCATCGCCAATCATCACACTTAACTTCGTTGGTTTACCGCGCATCACTGGGATTAACTTTGCCATCCGGTCAGATTCGTGGTAAGGAATATTCAGTACCCGTGCTACATCCTTCAGTACAGCCTTTGAGGTCATACGGTTGTAGGTAATGATTTGAGCAACACGGTCATTCCCATATTTATTGGTGACATAATCAATCACTTCTCCCCGTCGATCAATGCAAAAATCAGTGTCAATGTCTGGCATTGATTTACGTTCCGGGTTTAAGAATCGCTCAAATAATAATCCATGGTGGACAGGGTCAATATTAGTAATCCCCATGGCATAGGCTACTAATGACCCGGCTGCCGAACCTCGCCCGGGTCCCACTGGTATCCCTTGGTCACGGGCATATTTGATATAATCCCAAACGACTAAAAAATAGGTTGAAAACCCCATTTGCCCCATGATTTCCAATTCATACACCAAGCGATCCCTATATTTGGGCTCAATTTCATCCATGGATTGGCATTTTCTACGGTGCGCCAACCCTTCCCAGGCAACTTTTTCCATATAACGTTGGGATGTATATCCCTCTGGCACCGGGTAATCTGGTAGTCGAGGTTCTCCCATGATTTGATCAGCATACAATTCCACCTTATCTGCAACGGATAAGGTGGTGGCAATGGCTTGTTCAATGATAGTTGGGGACAGATGATCCCTGAACAAAAGGTTCATTTCTGTGGCTGACTTTAGATATTCTGTCCCGCTGTAGCGTAACCGCTTATCTTCAGATAAAAGCTTGCCGGTTTGAATACATAAAAGGGCATCATGGGCTTCAACATCAAAACAGGAAATATAATGGGAATCATTCGTACAAATCAATGAAATTCCCAATTCTTCGGCAAGTCGCACCAGTTCCACATTCACGATACGGTCTTCAACAGAACCATGGTCTTGTAATTCCAGATAGTAATCATCCCCAAACCATTCTTGATACCACTGCGCCACTTGTCGGGCATGATCCAGTTTATTTTGTAAGATTGCTTGGGGTACTTCACCCCCTAAACAAGCGGAAGTGATGATCAACCCATCCCGATAGTGGGTTAATAATTCTTTATTGATGCAGGGTCGAGCGAATAACCCCTTACCCTGATACCCTTTTAAGTGGGATAGGGTTGTCAGTTTGACAAGGTTTTTATACCCTTGGGCATTTTTAGCAAGAACTACCTGATGAAACC
The DNA here is from genome assembly GCA_903897715.1 of uncultured Synechococcales cyanobacterium. Lineage (GTDB taxonomy): Bacteria > Cyanobacteriota > Cyanobacteriia > CAIUCS01 > CAIUCS01 > CAIUCS01. The sequence continues at coordinate 6,899 of CAIUCS010000121.1, read as the reverse complement.
GTGGACGACGTTCTTGCTTTTCAATATCGCCATTAATAACGTACATTTCATTGCCAACAATTGGCTTAATTCCCTTGGCTTGACAGACTTTAATTAATTCTAGGGATCCATACATGACACCATGATCAGTGAGGGCGATGGCAGGCATCCCCAAATCAATGGCTCGATCCACCAGTTGAGGCAATTGGCTGGCACCATCTAGCAAACTATAATCGCTATGAATATGAAGACCAACGAATGACATAGGTGATACGGGCTAAACAAGGAAAATCGTCAAGGTTTGGTTTGGGTAAATTTGGGGTAATAGGGGATTGAATTGGCTCCAATAGGACATAACTTCAGTGTTTCCTTTTATTTCCATCCATCCAGTTTTTAGGAAGCCTGAATGGGGTGACGATGGAAACACCATGAGTACATCCCAGTTTTACACATTTGCCCTTATCCCCCAACCCCTTCTGCCAAGCTGGTCGAAGGGGAGACGGAGTTAGGGCGAGGACTGGAAGGCTGAGATACACCCTTAAATTCCATTTTTTCCCGCTGCCCACCAATTGTGCCATACTCCTCACCACAATCAACTCAATTGTCATCCTCGATGGACAAAAGTCTAATAAATCTATCCAAATCCTCAATCCCAGCAGCGGTGGTTTTCTTCCGGAAATCCCTAGGTGGTTTTGCTTTGACCCATTTCACGGTATAATTCCTAAAAATCGTTGTCAAAAAAGCATTTTAAGGATATTCTGGGTTGCTACATGATAACTTCTACTACGTTAAGGGTGTTTGAGGGGTTTTCATGAAAATTCTGGTTACTGGAGCAGCCGGTTTTATTGGTTTCCATTTATCTCAACGACTCCTGTCCCAGGGTGTAGAAGTGATTGGACTGGATAACCTCAATGATTATTATGACGTGAACCTAAAATTGGCTCGGCTACGGTTGTTGCAAAATCAACCTAACTTTAGGTTTTTCCAATTAGACCTAGCTGACAGGGAATCCATTAGCGACTTATTTGCCAAGGAGCGTCCCCCCACGGTAGTAAATTTAGCAGCCCAGCCTGGGGTACGCTATTCTCTTCAAAATCCCCACGCCTATGTCAGTAGTAATTTAGTTGGCTTTGTTAATGTACTAGAGGGTTGTCGCCATCACAACGTTGACCATTTGGTGTATGCATCTTCCAGTTCTGTGTATGGAGCTAACCCCAAGATGCCGTTTTCGGTAAAAGATAGTGTTGATCACCCGGTCAGTTTATATGCAGCAACCAAGAAAGCCAACGAACTTATGGCTCATACTTATAGTCATCTCTATGGGTTGCCAACTACGGGATTACGATTTTTTACGGTTTATGGACCTTGGGGGCGTCCTGATATGGCTTATTTCCGATTTACCAGGGCGATTTTAACGGGTAAACCCATTCAGGTTTTTAATTATGGCAACATGAAGCGGGATTTTACCTATATTGATGACATTGTTGAAGGAGTCGTCAGGGTAATTCACCGCATCCCGAAAGGATCGACTCCCTCCATTGACCAATGGGATCCAAGTTACAGCCCCGATCCCTATCGGATTTATAACATTGGAAACTATAATCCAGTCAATTTAATGGATTTTATTTCCACCTTGGAAACATGTTTGGGACGGGAGGCAAAGAAGGAATTGCTGCCATTACAGATGGGGGACATGCCCGCCACTTGGGCTGATGTGGATGATCTCATTGCCGATGTGGGCTTTAAACCTTGTACACCCATTTCCGTGGGGATTAAAGAGTTTGTTCAATGGTACCGTGATTTTTATGGTGTGGATTGATTACCCAAAATAGGAGCATTTGGGGGAGCTTATCTTAGTTACCCCATGCTGTAAGAATCCCTTGGGCTTCCTGGCATACCGGTACTATGCTATCGGTGGATAAACGCTGTAAGGCAGTTAAAGTTTCAGGATTTTGAAATGGTTTTAGGGCTTGTGCCACCCGATGCCGCACCTGCCAATCACTATGATTGACCAATGCCAACAATAAAGGAATAGCACGGGTATCCCCCAACTCACCCATTGCCCCAATGGCAACAATTTTGATTAATTCATTCTCTGATGCCAATGCCATTGTTAATAACTCAAACCCACGGGGATCCCCCATTGCTCCCAGTGCAGCTACAACGCTGAATTTCACTATCCATTCCGTAGTGGAATGATATAAATGTTGTAAATCTTCCAATGCTTCAACCATTTGTAGTGCCCCCAGGGAATCAGATGCTGCCGCTTGAACATCTGGTTCCCCATCTCGCCATAGGCGATCGCGCAATACCTCTAAAGCCTGAACTCGATCATAATTCCCGACGGTTCCAATCTGGGAAACAGCGGCATACCGAACCCTAGGATTTCGATCCAGTGCGGCAATTTTAAGACATTCAAACGCACCATCCAAGGGTAATGTACGAGCTTGGTTTACAGCACGAATGCGATCGCCCACGTCTGTTGAGGCTAAAAGGTGTTGGACTGATTCAGGGAGAACACTCATAAATAATTTTAATAAATAACTAAACAGACAGGGAAAGAAATAGGGCACAACGATAGAAGGACAGCAGGTCAATTATTCCTTTCGGCTATGCCTCCCCTGCCATTGCCCTGATAATATTTCCACGGGTGAGAATGCCGACGATTTTAGCCATGGGGATACAGTAATTCCAGCTTTGGGGACAAATCAAAATCATTCTAATACTTGATCATAAAACAATGACGTTCCCCCGATTGAATCAAAACTGCTAAACTAAACAAAACATCACCTGTTGAGGACAAGCAAGTGGTTTACCCAGCAAACCAATGGGTTTTGCAACCGAAAGAGTGGGGTGTTCCCCTTAATCCACCTGATGAACTTCCATCTTTTGTTGATTCTGGTCTTTTTCGGACTGCTCAATTAATTTATCGAGAGTTTCAAACTGCCCGTCCTGATTTTTCAAAACGCCCTACTGGTATAGTAGTTGATCGGGTTTCCCATCGTGGGAAGCCCGTATTTACCCAAAATCCTGCCCTTCTCCCCACTGAAGATTTCGTGCCGGTTGAGCAACTCGAGCCGAAGGTTCATTGATTCATTTCCCCTCTCCCTGGATCAAGGGTTAGAAATACACCCCTTGATTCCCCCTGATTCCGCCGCTGTTTTGGTTCCCTATGATTTTTTTGTGGACATTTATACCCATTTCTTACGTCCCCTGTTATTTAACGGGCTCAATGCCGATCCTGAATACTTACATCAGCAAGCCCTTAATAGTTTGGCATGGCTTAGTACCCATCGCCACAATTATTGGGGACAGTTGTTATTGCAGCAAATTGCCCTGAATTTCGTTCAGACAGATCCACGCTTATCTCAAACGGTATGGGGTTTATCATTTTCCAATCCGGTAGGGTTAGCCGCTGGGTTTGACAAGGATGGAATAGGAGCAGCAATTTGGCATACCTTTGGATTTGGTTTTGCTGAATTAGGGACAGTGACTCAACATCCCCAACCGGGCAATCCCCGTCCCCGTCTCTTTCGGCTACTTAAAGACCAGGCGGTTCTAAACCGTATGGGGTTTAACAATGCAGGTTCGGCGATGCTGGCGGAGCGATTAACCCAATTATTCCCCTCTGGTGAAAACCTGGGGCATCCGGGCAGGAACGCAGCCGCCCTTGGACAAAACAAAAACCATGGAACCAACTATCCAATTCCGTTAGGAATTAATTTAGGAAAATCTAAAATTACCCCCCTAGCTGAAGCGGATACAGATTATCTAGTTAGTTTTAAGCGGTTGCACCACTTGGGGGATTATTTTGTAGTTAATGTTTCCTCACCCAATACCCCTGGACTCCGTTCATTGCAAGCCATAGAGCAATTGGAGCCGATTATAGTCCGTTTGCAACAGGAAAACCACAACGGGGTGGGGACAACCCACCAATCCCCTAGCTCCAACCCTGTCAAACCATTATTTCTCAAGATTGCGCCAGATCTAAGCAGAGAGGAAATCTCTGCCATTGTGGATTTGGCAAAACGTCTGAATTTAACGGGTATCATTGCCACTAATACCACCATCCGCCGAGATGGCTTACAGACAACCACACTACCAGGAACAACACAATCCATCCAGGAGGAATTAGGAGGTATTAGTGGTGCGCCTCTCCGACGGTTATCCACTGAAATGATTCGGTTCATTTGGCAAGAAAGTAATGGACAGTTACCAATTATTGGGGTGGGAGGAATTGCAACAGCAGCAGATGCTTGGGAAAAGATTACCGCAGGTGCCACCCTGGTTCAAGTGTATACTGGCTGGATTTACCAAGGACCGTGGCTGATTGGGAAAATTCTTCAGGGTTTGGGGGAACGACTGACCCATGAGGGGCTGACCCACATTTCCCAAGCAGTTGGAATGATGGGATTGACTAACGAAAAGGATGATTAGAGCATAGCCACTTTTAGTAATTTCATTTCATCCTTCCTGGAAGGAAAAAGAACTCAAACTAAAGTTATCGTGGCATTCTGGGAAAAAGGGGGAAGGGATTCAGTCTGTCACCAGAAAGGGATTACAGTGAAATGTGTCATCAACGTTAGTCCATTCGTTCAATTTAGGATTAAAATTTCTATCATACAGGGCTGTTAAAACCCTGTAATGACCAGTATAGAATTAAACCTGAACTCCAATGAGACAAGTTAATTTCACAATCATTTTTGTATTTTGTTTAGCGATGGTGTTATTTGGCTTGGAAAATACTGAGTCTGTTACCATCAACCTGATCCAGGGCGTATCTTTCCAAGCCCCATTAGCGGTGGAACTACTGCTTTCATTGGGAATTGGAGCAATTCTAGCTTGGGTGTTTAGTGTTTGGGTTGGCTTGCAACGGTTTTTTGAAAGCCGAAGAGAATTTGAAGAAATAGAAATCCGTGAAACCCAGATTGCCGAACTACAACAAGATGTAGAACGTTATAAATCTGAGTTGCAAGAACAACAACGGTTGTTGCCCGCTGCCAACACTGGCAGCAGTGATTAGAACCCTGCTGTTCTATTGCGGGCAGGGGGTTCCCACTAACCCAATCCCCTGTCCAGCATGATGAAGCTTATTTAATTATTCAGTTAACCTTTACGAAGGTTCAATGACCTTATCCATTGCTCAGAACGCCATCGCCCTATTAATTGATTTGGCGGAAAAAGGAGAGATTGATCCCTGGAATGTCAGGGTGATTGAAGTGATTGACCGGGTTCTAGCTGAAGTGCTACAGAGCGATCGCTCGTTGCTCAACGAACGTGCCGCCTACGAAGCAGACCTGACAGAATCAGGGCAGGCATTTCTTTATGCATCCATGTTGGTCTTACTAAAAGCTGATAGTTTAGCCCGGCTAGAATCCCCTGACCCTGAACTAGAAAGTCCACCTGAACTAGAGAGCCCAGAGGTTAACCCTCAGGTTCCTGGACTTCCGTTGCGCCTAGAACACCATATCCGTCGTCGCCCATCCGCAAATCCTCCGGAACGGCGACATGTCACCTTGCCAGAATTAATTGAACAATTAGAATTAATGGCTGCTGCCATGGAGCACCGGTCAAGCCGTCCCCGAGTACGCAGCCCCCGACCCCAGTCTCGTTCCCAGGCAGTGCGTACTATTGCTCAGTTAGCCCATCAGGAGAACCTATCTGAAACAACGGCGATGTTGGAAGAACTACTGTCTCACCACTGGTTAGAATTATCCCTAGGGTCAGATTGGGTTAATTTTGAGGTGTTATTAGAATTCTGGCACCGGCAACAACCAGTTGATCAAACCCAAGTTGCCCCGCGTCATAGTCATCATCGCGTTGGCATTTTTTGGGCATTATTACTGTTAGCATCCCAATCCAAGGCTGAACTCCATCAGGAGGAATTTTATGGTGACCTGAATGTCCGCTCTTGCATGGGATCATTATGGAATCTCTACGCTGACACGAATGAATAACTCCAGGATTGAATATTAGGAGATCATCGGAATCAGTCATAAGATAGGAGCTGATTGACTGACAAAACTTCTCAGCCAAATATTTCGGACAGGTTAATAAGAGGGTCTCGCTGCAACCAGTCTACTGAATTCTACGGAGGATATTGCAAGCCATGCAGCGAAAACGACATACCCCAGACTTCACAGCGAAAGTCGCCCTTGAAGCCTTAAAAGGGACTAAGACCATCAACGAAATCGCCAGTGAGATGGGGATTCATGCAACTCAGATCACCCAATGGAAAAAACAAGCCCAGGAAGGAAGCAAAGAGCCAAGAACCCTTAATTGAGCAGTTGTACCAGAACATTGGTCGGCTCCAAGTAGAACTGGAGTGGTTGAAAAAAAATCTGGAGTTGCCCCTTGAGTCAAAACGGAGGTTATCAGCATTGCGCGTCAGTGTGAGTTACTGGGGATTAACCGCAGCAGTTACTACTACGAAGCTGCCCAAGAGAGTTTTTACAACGAATACCTGATGGGAAAACTGGATGAGCAGTATACCCAGAGACCCTTCTATGGTGTATTGCGGATGACCGCATTCCCACGTACTCAAGGAAAAAACCTTAACCCCAAGCGGGTGCGCTGTCTGCTCAGAACAATGGGACTGGAAGCCATCTATCCCAAAATCAAACTCTCCCCAGCCCAGTGATAACTCTCGGCGTTATCCCCTATCTGCTCAGGGGACTCGCCATTGAGGGTTCCAACCAGGTTTGGAGTGCTGACATCACCTACATTCGCTGTAGAATCCCTCTCGTTTTAACAGAGGGAGAGTTCAAGAATTAAGCCCGTGAACCATTTTCTTCTCGTCGCCGTTGATCCCGTTCCAGTTCCCGTAAGGGTTTACCCCGCCAGAATAAACGAATTGGGGTTCCCGCAAAACCTAATTCGTTTCGAAATTGTCTTTCAAGATAGCGTCGGTAATTATCATT
>CAIUCS010000120.1 GCA_903897715.1 uncultured Synechococcales cyanobacterium | reverse complement strand
ATTGGTGCCGATTGGCAACGGCGTTTAGAACAATCTTAAGGGGTGTTAGAGCTGAGCCAGCGGGAAATAACATCTTAACCAGGTACTATCCCGATGATTTTGAAACTCTAACTGTCCCTCCATGGTGGCTAAAATAATTTGATTCACCCACAGGCGAAAACCAGGGGAAAAATCCTTTGAAAATTCTTCTAATTTACTTGGATTCTCCGGATGGTTCATGGCGGCGATCGCCTCTTGCCAAACGGGTGGGGGAGTTCCCTGAAAATCAACCACAGCCCGGTTAAGGTGATCCCTACTGATATGAATATTCAGGGTGCCCATGCCCATCAGTTTCATCATCAGGGTTACCAAACTTAGCAGTACTTGCCTTGTCCACCTTCCATCGCCCTGAATAGTAACGGTTGATTCAGTTGAATCCACCGTTATGTGGAATTGGGAGTGGGCTCTGGGTAAAGCGGTAAGTTTTTCAACTTCTCCCACCAGTTCAAGTAGGGATACCGGTTGTAACTTCAAGGGGATGGAACCCTGCTCCACCTCAGAAATCAAGATTAATTCATCTAATAATCCTAGTAGTTGCTTGCCTGATTCATAGGATTGATGAATCCATTGCTTTATCTCTTGGGGGTCTTCCCCTAGGTCTGAAAGAATTAATTGATTTAAGCTTAACAACCGGCAGAGGGGCGATCGCAACTCGTGAGATGCCCGAGCTAAAAATGATGCCTTAAATTGCTGCATTTCCAAGGTCATTTGATAGGCCAGTCCCATTTGTTTGAGTTGAAGGTCTTTCTCATTTTTCTCTTGGGATAATTGGGTCTCCAGTACTAAGAAATCATTATTTGGATAGAAATTCATCATTACTGCCCTAGGATGTACAGAACCATGTCACCATTTCCTATTTGGAATGGGAGGATTTATGGGAATTCCTACCATTCATGAAGGTGGAAGACCCTGTTGTAGACTAACTTAGCAATTGCTTGTGATACAAGATTGCCCCAAATACTTTCCCCGTATAACCATTGTTCGAGGGTTTTATGACTAAACCCTATCCTTTGAAACCGAATGAGTCAAAACACTAATTCGGGGATTTTAATGTATAGTTTTAGAGTGGTAAATCCCTTAAAATCCTAGGGTGAATAGTCTACGCAAAGCCTCGGCTCAATCCTAGTCGGTAACCAATCCCAATGCTTTGGAACAAGGGGGTAGCCATCTTTCAGCACAGGAAAAATGGAACAATAGACTAAGGGTTGTTCAACGGTCTGATAATCAGGGAATTGGAGATTGTAGTATGTTTTGGGCGGATAAAATTGCTGGGGAAATGCAAGGGCATCAAGTCATTAATGACTCAAAAACCCCCTCTGGTCGAGTCCATATAGGCTCAGTACGTGGTGTAATCATCCATGACATTATCTATCGAGCATTGAAACGTGCCAATCAACCCGTTAAATTTATCTATGGTGTTGATGATTATGATGCCTTAGACACTATTCCTAAGTACTTGGATTCAACCAAATTTTCCCCCTATTTGGGCTTTCCCCTTTGTAATGTGCCTTCCCCTGATGACCTGGCAAGTGATTACGCAAATTACTTCATGGATGAATTTTTAGAGGTTTTCCAATACTTAGGAGTAACCCCTGAGGTATATCATGTCAGAGATTTGTACCGCAAGGGTCGTCTTAACCCATTTATTGATACCTTTCTTCAAAATGCCCATCTTGTTCGGTCAGTTTATAAAGAAGTAAGTAAAGCTGATCGTCCTGATAACTGGTATCCCTTTCAAGTCATTTGTGAACAATGCGGTAAAATTGCCACCACTGTGGTGACCAATTACAATGGCGAGGAAGTCTTTTATCATTGTAAGCCTGACGGGAATGATTGGGTCAATGGATGCGGTTATACAGGTTGGGTTTCACCGTTTAATGGAAATGGTAAATTACCCTGGAAACTAGAATGGGTGGCAAAATGGGGACTTTTTGGGGTCAGTGTAGAATTGGCTGGCAAAGACCACTCCCAAAAAGGTGGATCGAGGGACGTGGCAAATGCACTTTGTCGAAACATTCTCAAAAAAAAACCACCCTTTCATTCTCCCTATGAATTTATTTTGGTCAATGGAACCAAGATGAGTTCGTCTAAGGGCATAGGTTCCAGTGCTAAAGAGATTGCCGATTTACTCCCACCCGAATTAATGCGATTTTTACTGTTACGGACTCAGCCCCGATCCGGTATTAACTTTTCGTTGAACTATGATGCAATTGTTCGCTTATTTCGAGACTATGATGGGCTGATTGAAAAATACCACACTTGGGAAGCTACCAGAACAGATGGGGATTTGCCCGAAGAACTACTGCCGTTATTGTATGCCCAGACTGGAGCAACAGTCGAAACTTACCAACCTTTTGATTTTAGTACACTCATTTCCCTAGAACAAATACCCCATCTTCAGACCCATGCTGAAATTGTAAAGCGCAGTAAACCCCTGAATGAGGTTGACTGGAAAGTATTAACGGGACGGATTGCAGTTGCTCGTAAATGGTTAGCAGGGTATGCTGATGAGGATGAAAAACTTGTACTACAGTTGGATGCCATTCCTGAACAGGTGAAGGAAATTTCATCCATTCAAGTTGAATATTTAAAGAAGTTAACTGGGACTCTGGAATTTATTCCTTCTTGGGATTCTGAAACGATTCAAGCAACCTTGTTTTCCACATCTAAACAGATGGATATTGATCAGGCTGCCGCCTTTAAGGCGGTGTATCTTTCTTTCTTAGGGAAGGATAGGGGTCCTCGGTGTGGGGCGTTGCTATCTTATTTAGATCAAGATTTTGTCATTGCCAGATTGAATGCCGTAATTCACTTAAGAATTTCAGAGGTAATTTAATGGGGGTTTCATCAGGCAAAATTGTTAAAAATTACCAAGGATTGAGTATGTTTCAGGAAAATGCTAAGGAACTAAACACTGAATATCCCCCTTTACGATTTGAATTGGAACCAGCAGATAGTTCCACTGCCATTGTACGTTCAGGATTTGAGCCGGAGTTGGGTGGGGTTTTACGCCAAAAGGGGGTTTTTGTGGATGAGCAAACCTGTATTGGATGTAAGCACTGTGCCCATGTTGCTCGCCAAACCTTTTATATTGAACCTGACTATGGGCGATCGCGGGTAATTCGTCAGGATGGGGATACGGAAGACTTAATTCAAGAAGCGATTGATACCTGTCCTGTGGATTGTATTGATTGGATAGACTATACCCAGTTGAAACAACGAGAAGATGAACGGCAGTATCAAGTCATTTCCTCCTTGGGGTTACCGATGGATAAATCAGCAGCTGCCTCCCATGTTCGTCGTCAAAAATTAAACCGACCCATTGGGGAGGGATAGTGTTGAATTTGGCATGAAATTCCACCAAGAGAACCAGTCCTTTGTTACAGAAGAAGGGAACCTGACTCAGGTGAAGTCTATGCTAGCTACTAATGAGAGGGTAGTTGCAAATAGGACTGATCCATTCAAAACTAAGATAAATCAAGTGCAACAGTATGGTATTTTTAATTGTTAAGTTATGTAACCTTGCTTTAGCCAATTTTGCACTAGTGATGTAGTTTTCAAAAAGGGGGTAATAACTTTGTCCATTGGTTACAGTGGAGGGAAAATCCTTTGAGAATGTTCATGATGATACAAACTTCTACCAAATTAAATAGTAAATTTTCATTTAATGTATCTCTTGCACGAAGAAACCTCCTAGAGGATATTCCCCGTTTCTTAGTCGCACAAGCAGGCATTATGTTTGCTGTTAGCTTAGTAACAATCCAAACTGGATTACAAAAGGGATTCACCCTTTCCGCATCTAAACTGATTGATCAGTCCCGAGCGGATATTTGGGTAACTGCCAAAAACCAAGTTCATTTGGGTTTAACTACCCCCTTAAATCTGCAACAAAAAAAAGACGCTGAATCCGTAAGTGGTGTAAGACGAGCTGAAGGTTTAATTATCCAAGGTGCCATCTGGCGAACGAGAGGTAATTCCCTTTCATCAGTGACGTTGGTTGGGTTTGATCCCAACGGAACATTATTTATTCCAGGAACACTTCAACAAGGACAATTGGACACCCTTACCATTCCCTATACTGTATTTGCGGATCTCGGCAGCCTTCCCACCTTAAGTCTTCGTAAACTTGGAGATGGGGGGTTGGTTGGCTCATTGCCCGCCAAGTTAGTTGGGGTTACGGAGGGTTCCCAATCCTTGGTATTGGGGAACCTCTTATTCACCTCTCTGGAAACTGCTACTGCATATAGCCAATCACCAGTGACTACCAAATTACCTTGTGAATATGCAGTTGAAGGGTTAGACTGTCAAGCTGAAAGTGGTGACTATCCCCTCAAACCCCAACCGTTAACCAATGAGAATAATATCAATTTTATTTTAATTGAAAGTCAACCCAACCAAGATTTAAGTGACTTAAGAAGACGGTTAGAATCAGTCCTACCCAATACCCGTGCCTATACTCGAGAAGAGATGTCTCAATTAACCCAATCCTATTGGGAAAAACGATCAGGCATTGGCTATATCCTAGGATTAGGTGCAGTTGTGGGGGTTGTGGTTGGTGTGGTCATTGTCGGACAAATTCTGTATTCTTCCGTGTCTGATCACCTTAAAGAATTTGGTACCCTAAAGGCAATGGGAGCTTCAGATTGGGTTCTCTATCGAGTTATTTTAGAACAAGCCCTTTGGATGGGTGGATTGGGCTATATTCCAGGTATGGTTCTCTGTGCCATAACTGCATCTTGGACTACAGCAACCCAGGGTATTCTAATTCTGATTACCCCTGCTTCAGCGGTCACTGTGTTGGGAATTACCCTCCTCATGTGTTTTACCTCGGCAGTGTTTGCTATCCAGAAAGTAACCCGAGTTGATCCTGCCATTGTTTTTAAGGAATAAAAGGAGTATTTTTTCCTTTACCATTACCATTAAAATAATTGCATTTGACTTGATTGTTCGTCTGGTATTCACTTTATTTACCTAACCCAATGACTACTTGCAAAGCCTTAGAATCCAACACTTCTTCGATGATCCATCGTGATCATTCTCACATTAATTTGGATCATCAGCCGGGGTTGCAACTATCTCAACCTGCCGTTAAGGTGGAGAACGTTCATTTAGATGTTCAGTCTGGTCAGCAATATTTATCAATTCTTAGGGGAATTAATTGGATAATTCAGCCGGGCAATATTCAATTGTTAATGGGTCCTTCCGGCTCTGGTAAAACCTGCCTCCTGACCATATTGGCTGGTCTCCTATCCCCCACTAGGGGTAAGGTTTATCTTCTGGGACAAGATATTACCCTCATGAATCGTACCCAATTAGCTCAATTTCGGTTACATCATATTGGTTTTATTTTTCAGGATTTTAATCTTTTTCCAGCCCTCACTGCTGCTGAAAATATCGCTATTGCACTTCAAAATAAGGGGGTTCGCGGTCAACTTGCCCAGTGCGAAATTCAATCCCTTTTGGAACGGGTTGGTCTTGAACAACAGGGTCACTTAAAACCTCGCCATCTATCCGGGGGACAAAAGCAACGGGTGGCAATTGCCCGGGCATTAGCTGGCTCACCCCAATTGATCATGGCTGATGAACCCACTGCTGCCCTTGATTCTCGCAGTGGTCATCTGGTCATGGAATTGCTACGAAAATTGGCTAAGGAGAATGGAGCTACTGTGCTAATGGTAACCCATGATCCCCGTATTCTTGACTTGGCAGACGAGGTTGCCCATCTGGAAGATGGATTATTAAAAGCTGGTTAAGTAGGGGATTGAGCTGAAAATAACCCTCGTAAAGTGGCAGTTAAAAAAAAGCCCAACTGAATTGCCACAATACTGGGTCCTGAAGGAAGATTAAATGCTGCTGAACACACCATGCCCACAACAGCGCTACTTGCTCCAATGCCCGCTGAAAGAGGAATATAACTAAAAAACCTACGGCTTAATAAACGGGCTGTACAGGCGGGGATGACGATAAATGCGCTGACTAACAAAACCCCGATCGCCTTAATGGATACCCCAACGACTAGGGATAATAACACAATAAAAACAGTGCGATGGATAGTTACTGGAACCCCCCGGGCAATGGCTAATGGTTCGCAGAGGGTGATTAACATTTGGATTCGTACCGTTAATCCAATAAAAATAGTCGTGATTAGTAAGAGGATACCGCTGGTAATTAAGTCCTGCTCCCCCACTGCCAAAATATCTCCGAAAAGTAAATTAGTTAACCCGCCTTTGTAGTGACCCACAAAACTAAGAATGATGATGGCGATCGCCAGGGAAGCGGAATAAATGATATTTAGCAACGCATCTGTCCACAGGCGAGTGCGTTCCAGTAGATAAGTAACTCCAAGGGCAAAGACAATGGCAAAGGGTAATAGAATCAATGACGGATTAATACCGAACAATAACCCTAAACTAATACCTAGTAAAGCGGAATGACCTAAGGCATCACTAAAGAAAGATAACTGGCGTAAAATGGTAAAACTTCCCAGCAAACCGCCCGTACATCCTGTCATAATTCCCCCCAGCAGTGCTCGCTGCATGAACGGAAACTGAAATAATTCAACAATATGGGTTAATTCGCCGAACATAAATACCAACCGGTTATGGAAAATGACTAATGATGATGCCGATAACGAACAAATGCAGAACCATAGGCAGCAAAAAGGTTTTCAGGAGATAGAGCAACCTCTGGCTCCCCCTGACAGAGTAACCCCCGATTTAAGCATAAAACGCGATCGCAATGACGACGAACCATATCTAGATCATGGGAAATTTGCAGAATAGTCCACCCTTCCTCCCGCTTCAGTTCATAGAGTAATTCATAGAAATCCGATTCACCTTGTACATCTAATCCAGATAAGGCTTCATCTAAAATCAATAAACGACGGGGTCTCACCAGGCAATAGGCCAACAGTACCCGTTTCATTTCCCCCCCAGACAAGCCACTGATGAATTGCTCCAGGAGGTGGGTAGCCCCAACTCGATATAATGCACCCTCCACAGCAAACCGCCGTCGTCGGTTATCAATCCAAGGCAGTTGCAATTTCAATTGATCCCAACCCAACCCAACCAATTCAGCCACTGTCATGGGAATCCGTCGATCAAATAAAAAACTTTGAGGCAAATAAGCCACCTGTTGGCGCACTTGGAAGGCAAGATACCCCCGTCGGGAGAGTGGTTTTCCCAATAGGGTTACGGTTCCCCCTTGGTGAGGCAAAATCCCTAAGACTGCTTGTACTAAAGTAGTCTTACCTGCTCCATTGGGACCGACAATTGCCGTATCCGTACCCGCTGGCAAAACAAATGACACATCTTGGACAGCCATGTAGGTTTCCTGGTACACGGTTAAATGTTCAACTGCCAACACAATCTCTTGAAAACCAGATGCTTGCAAACTCAACTCCTATCCTAAAATCTAATTGCCACCCGTTGGGGTATGATAACCCATGGTTGGGTGAATCCATACCAATTAGATAGGGCTTGCAACACTGTGGATTTTCCAGTCAATGCAGTTAAGAGTGTTTTAACATTTTGGCGCATTGTGGTCAGGTAGTAATTGGGTGGAATCCCATCCACTGGAGCCGTCTCTAGTGGATCAAATACACTCACCTGTATAGCAAGATCCTTAGACAGGGTGGCAAATATCCGTTCACCCGCCTGTGGCTCAGTCAATATCGCTTTCAATTGAGTTTGCTTGACGGTATTCACGATCCGTTTAACATCTTCAGGAGAAGGGTTTTCATTAGGAACATCCACCAGAAACGTGGCGTTAAGGTTGTAACTCTGGGCAAAATAGGGAGCGAAATCATGGAAAGCAACAAAGGTTTTATTTGCATAGGGTAGGAGTAATTGAGTGGTTTCGGCATCCAACTCCTTTAACTGTTCAATATATATGGCAGCATTAGCGGTATATAGGGTTTTCCCGTCAGGATCAGATGCAATTAAACCATCACGAATGGTCTGCACTTGCTGTACAACCCGTTTTGGATCCAGCCAAATGTGGGGATTATACAATCCATGAACATGATCTTTTTTAGAATTGGTCTGGGGTTTGGATTCATGGTCGTGATTGTGGTCATGATCCTTTCCTTCAATTGATGCCGACGTAATTGTCTGTATCCCCTGACTGGAGTCAATTACCTTTAATTTGGAGTTACCAGCATTTTTAACTAGATCCTCTAGGAATTCTTCCATTCCCAACCCATTTTGCACTAATACATCAGCCTGGGTAAGGGTTAGGACATCGTCAGGTTTTGCTTGATAATCATGGGGACTAATGGTTGTGGGCAGTAGTTGGATGACCTGCGCCCGGTTCCCTGCCACCGCCTTGGTAAATTGTGTGATGGGAAGGAATGTCGTTACCACCTTAAGAGTTGGCTGGGTTGGCATCATGGATGAAGAGGATGAAGGAGAGTTGGTGGCACAACTGCCAAGACCTAGAGCCATCCCAGTACACATCACCATTGACCCAGCATATTGACCTAAACGGAATAGCCATTGCTTATTTTTACGGCGAGGCTTTAGACCCAATTTTTTGGTAAACACTACGGCGCTTCCAGAATGAGAATGATTATCATTTTATCCTATCTCAGGAATATCTAACTGTCTAGTGGGTTCATGGATTGGTTGAACCAATAGTTGATTGATCACTGAATTAGAATTGGAAAAGTTAGGGCATAGCCATTCCGGGTTCTTATTTTTGTAGGCTTGTTCCTTATCGTATAATGATTAACATAGGTCTTCTTCAGTCAACCAAGATTAACTTGTTCCATTACCCTTAAGGTTTATCGTTGAGTGATACTTCCTTATTTACGTTCCCATTCCGTATCAAGTAGGGTACCCCCTGTTGCCCAATGGATTCATTACTGGCAATTCTGGGCACTTTTAGGTATGGTCATCCCAGGGGGTGGAATTCTTTTGGCACTCACCACTTTATTGCGACTGCCGGGTCAACCTAACTGTAACCAAGTATTTCTGCCAACGGTTTCAGTTTCAGAACGTCTTTTTTGCGCCCAAGATACAGCCAAAGGAAAAACGTTAGAAAAATTTTTAACTGCCTTTTCCCTAGTTGAGGGAATACCCGCCAATCATCCCCTTCGCTCAGAAATTAATCGTGCCATGGAGCAGTGGTCTTCCGGAATTCTGGAAGTTGCTGAAGCCCGTTTCCAGGAGGGTAATTTAACTGAAGCTATATCCATTGCCCAATCCATTCCCATTGAAGAACCCAATAATTCCCATGGAAAAGAGTTAGGTGCCATCATTAGTAGTCGTGTCCAAACCTGGCAAACCATTTGGACTAGGGCAGAAGTCCTCTATCAGCAAGCTGAATCTGAAATTGCAACGGAAAACTGGCATCAGGCTTTTTTAAAGGCTGTGCGCTTGTTAACCATTGGTAATACCTATTGGGAAACTACTCGGTATGAACAATTAACCAGTCGCATTCAGGTTAGCAAGGATGAAGGCAGTCGATTAACAGAAGCCCGACGTTTGGCGACCAGTGGGAGTGCTGATGATGTATTGGCAGCAATTAAGTTGATGCAAACCTTTAATCCGGAAAGTCCCCTTTATCCCGAATCCCAGAAACTGATCCCTCAATTTTCACAACGGCTTTTGGATTTAGCCCAGGGGCAGTTGGATCAAAAAAATCGAGGTCGGGCGCAAATTATTGTGCAGCGTATTCCTGTGGAAGCGAATCTAGGGCGACAAATTGAAGATTTTAATTTTCTAGCTGATGCTCAATCCATGGCATGGGGAGGGACTACGGTAGATCTAGAGACGGCGATCGCCCACGCCTTAAAACTTGGGATAGACCGTCCCTTTTATAGCCGTGCCCAGCAGTTGATTTTACGTTGGCAACTGGAAATTATTGATGTCAGCTATCTTCAACGAGCTCAGTTATTAGCAAATGGTAAAGCCAT
>CAIUCS010000119.1 GCA_903897715.1 uncultured Synechococcales cyanobacterium | reverse complement strand
CTGAAAGCTCGGGGTTTTAAACCCATTTTTTTGATAACCTGTCTCAGTTTTAGATATAGATTAATTTTAAGGAGTGGTAAAAAATATGATAATTAGTTAACTTAAACAGTAAGTATTACCAAAAAGTAATGGGTTTAAAACACCGCCTTTAGGGCGTGAGAAGCTATACTAAGAATAGGTTGTCGGGGCATGGACTGTTAGGTTCGGTACTGTAAGACGGGCTAAGCCTGCTATCACCGTTTGACCCTAAAATCTTCTAAAATTTAGCCAGAAGAGTATGTCATTTAACCATCAACATCATTGACTGAATTGAGTATTAAACAAGGGTAGACCCATGGGCTTGGCCAAAAATTATGCCGAACTAAAGCAATATCAGCCTGGGGTGAAAAATATCCATCCTTCCTTTTATCAACGGCCCTTGTTTTGGATAGGGGTCATATTAGTTATGGGCTTTGGGAGTAGTGTCACCGTATTATCAGCCATCCGTCAATCTTTGCCCGATGTTAAAGAGGCTCTCACCTTTGCCCGCGATGGAACCCTCACAATTAAAGGCAGTGATGGTACTGTTCTCCAAAAAATTGGTCCTGCCACTCGGGATAAAGTCTCCTTTAGTAACATTCCCCAGAGTCTAATCCATGCCTTTTTGGCAGCTGAGGATCGACGTTTTTACCAACACAGCGGTGTCGATTGGTTTTCTGTCTTCCGTGCGTTAACTGCTAATCTACAGTCGGGGGAGGTGGTGGAGGGGGCGAGTACCATCACCCAACAACTATCCCGGATTGTATTTTTAGACCAAGACCAGACCCTTGGCCGTAAACTACGAGAAGCATTGTTGGCTCAGAAAATGGAGTCTGAGTTAACCAAAAACCAAGTTCTGGAACGATATTTGAACTTAGTGTATTTGGGTGCTGGTGCTTATGGCGTGGCTGATGCTGCTTGGATTTACTTTGGCAAAACAGTTGATCAACTGACACTTCCAGAAGTAGCTACCATTGCTGGTTTACCCCCTGCCCCCAGTTTGTACTCCCCTTTGGTGGATAGGGAAGCTGCACTTAAACGGCGCAATATTGTTTTGAAACGAATGCAGGATGCTGGCTACATCTCATCCGCTGATGCTCAAGGTGCCATTGCCACTCAACTTATTTTATCTCCTAAGTCCCCCCGTTACTTCAATAGTGCAGCTCCCTACTTCACCACCTATATTCAAAAAGAATTACCGAAATATGTATCAAGGGATTTAATCGAAGCTGGAGGGTTAACGGTAGAAACAACCCTTAATCCAACCTGGCAAGAGTTCGCTGACAAAGCAGTGCAAGATGTGGTCACTATTGATGGGGTTGGATCACGATTTAATCAGGCAGCTCTGATTTCAATTGATCCCCGGTATGGTGAAATTAAAGCCATGGTTGGTGGTACTGACTTTAACACTACCCAATTCAATCGGGTGACCCAAGCCCTGCGTCAACCGGGTTCCACCTTTAAGGTTTTTGTATATGCCACTGCGATCGCAGCCGGTTTTTCTCCAGACCGGACTTACTTAGATGCTCCTTTTTACATTGATGGGTATTCACCCCGCAACTATGGTGGTGGGTACCGAGGCATGATGACCATGACCCAAGCCCTTACTTCTTCTGTTAATGTAGTATCCTTAAAAACCATGTTAGATGTAGGGATCGAGCCAGTTATCAATATGGCTCATAACATGGGAATCAAATCGGAATTACTTTCTACCTATTCCTTAGCTTTGGGAACATCGGAAGTGAATATGCTGGAAATTACTAGTGCCTATGGCACCTTAGCAGCGCGAGGACGACACTTAGAGCCCCATGGTATTATTAAGATTCTCAATCGTCGGGGGGAGGTTATTTTTGAATCTACTCCCAAAAGTAAGCAAGCAGTAGATTCGGATACAGCAGCGCTCATGACGTGGATGTTGGAAAATGTGGTGAACAGTGGTACAGGAGCCGCCGCCGCCCTGCCCGATCGCCCGGTAGCAGGCAAAACTGGAACAACCGAAGATGCGAGAGATTTATGGTTTATTGGTTATATCCCCCAACTGGTGACAAGTATATGGCTGGGGAATGATAACAGCACTAAAACCTGGGGAACAAGTGGTATTGCTGCTTACTATTGGAATCAGTATATGAGGCAAGTTATTAAAGACTTGCCACCCGATCAATTTCCATCGGTTCCGGAGTTCAATGGACGTAAGCCAACAGTCCAAATTCATGCCGTTCGGGGAAATAAGTACGATTCACCCTATCCAACGATTCTCAGTCCCTCAACCCAACCCACTCCCCAGATGTCCGGTGACCCTCAAAATGAAGATTTAACCGGCACAGTAGATAACGGAACCCAACCCCTTAGTTCAGACCCTATTCCCCCCTTAGAGCCTATACCCATATCTCCTTCAGAAAACTCAGAAACCACCACCCCATTGGAAGGAATTCCACAATCTAAACCGGTTATTCCTGTCCCAACTCCAGCAACCCCCAGCTCCCAGTAGGGTTCTAAAATGAGGGTTCTAAAATGATAGTAATCAATTCATCGTTCTTTCCCATTGACCAAATACGAGGTTTATATGAACGGATTAGCAATAACATCCCATTTTCCCTTGGCATTCACCCTAGTTTATGTAGTAGGTTTTATAGCCGCTGTAGTTATTGGTTCCATCGCTTGGTATAACTCCAAACGCCCACCGGGTTGGGAGGATAAATCTCGCCCTGATTTAATTCCCAAAGTTACGGAAGAAGATAAACCTTGAACTCTCCCTCTGTTAAAACGAGAGGGATTCTAAGCGAATGTTGGTACGCAGCCTGAAGACATGCTTCGCAACGCTTACGGTATGATCTCTTTAGAGAACTAAACAGATCCTATCGTTTCGGCAGGTTCAAGACTGCCCTAATCACCTTAGCGAGGGAAATCCCAGGCTGTGTCGCTACTTTTCTACTACTATTTGCCGCTCCATAGACGCTCAAAAAAGGTGTTCTCCAGAGCCTGACCACGCCTAACTTGACTGATTTCAACTCCTCCTTATTGGCTTAGGACTACCAGTTGATTAATGGTGTAACATTAATGCAACTTCTTTGGCAAAATAGGTCAAAATTAGATCCGCCCCTGCCCGTTTCATACTAATCAACGTTTCTAAAATTACCTTTTTCTCATCAATCCATCCTTTTTCTGCGGCAGCTTTGATCATCGCATACTCACCACTCACGTTATATGCTGCAACGGGTAATTTTGTATGCTGTTTAATTTGATAAATAATATCTAAATAAGCCAAAGCAGGTTTCACCATAACAATGTCAGCCCCTTCAGCAATGTCTAAATCCACTTCTTTAATTGCCTCTCTAGCATTTGCTGCATCCATCTGGTAGGTTTTCTTATCCCCAAATTTTGGAGCAGAGTCAAGGGCATCACGAAAGGGTCCATAGTAGGCAGAGGCATATTTGGCAGAATATGCCAAAATCCCCACATTCGTCCACCCCTCCCTGTCAAGGGCTCGACGAATTGCACCGACACGATGGTCCATCATGTCAGAGGGTGCAACAAAGTCTGCCCCAGCTTCTGCGTGACTCAGTGCTTGTTTTACAAGTACGGCAACCGTTTCATCATTGAGGATTTCGCCATCTTCTACAACCCCGTCGTGTCCTTCACTGCTATAGGGATCGAGGGCAACATCAGTAATCACTAACAGATTGGGAACCGCCTTCTTTAGGGTGCGTACAGTGCGAGGTACTAATCCGTTGGGGTTGTAACTTTCGGTGCCATAATTATCTTTCTGATCAACAGGGATTAAGGGAAAAAGGGCGATCGCCCCAATTCCCAGAGCATTGGCTTCCTTGACTTCATCCAATAGTAAATCTAAGGTATAACGAAAGCACCCGGGCATTGAGGGTACCTCCTGTCGATTTCCGTCCCCCTCCATCACAAACACAGGGTAGATTAAATCTTCCACCCGCAGATTATTTTCCTGAACTAATCGGCGTAAAGTTTCTGTTCGACGTAGCCGGCGAGGACGATGCAAAATCACGTTATGTGAGGATACGGATTGAGGA
This sequence comes from uncultured Synechococcales cyanobacterium, assembly GCA_903897715.1. Classification (GTDB taxonomy): domain Bacteria; phylum Cyanobacteriota; class Cyanobacteriia; order CAIUCS01; family CAIUCS01; genus CAIUCS01. The sequence continues at coordinate 14,610 of CAIUCS010000119.1, read as the reverse complement.
ATTTCTTCAGTGGAGTCTAAGTCAGGCTCAGAGGATGGGGATCCTAGGGAAGAAGCGCTAGTCAATACCATGGAATATAAAAATTAATGATTCTGTCATTATACTACGCTCTACCCTGTTGCAAAATTAACTAAGGTTTAGAATGGCACCGATGACCCTCTGGGGGCGGGTACATCCTCCCAGAAAAAGAGAGGGATTTTGAATCCGCTTCCCCTTCTCTCTTTTTAGGAGAAGGGGTCAGGGGATCAGGGCAACCGTGCAAAATTAACATACTCTGGGGGTATTTCTTAATTAGACCGAATCCATGGCTGAATCAAACCGTTACTTAATCGTTTATTCAGAAAGACTAATGCAGCCATGACCCAGTTGTGGCTTAGAGGCGACGCATAATTTCTGGTAATAGGGTAGGGGGTATGCGAGACAATGCTGAATTTTGACCCTGTAATCCTCCCGACTGGAAGCAGGCTTTAATGGTTTGAACAATATATCCCAATGCTTTATCATAAAATTCAGGTTGATTTTTCCATCCCTGTAGGGCTTGTAAGTGCTGGTTAAGAGAAGTTTGCAAATGTTCCATCTGCACCTGGGTATCAAGAAGTAGACTGGTATTGGTCGCAAACTGAAAGTGGGCAACCCCCAGATTATTATGAGTGGCGAAATAATCAAAGTTTAGGTTGAGGGGTTGTCCGCTGCGTTGCAACTGCTGAACAATGGTTAATGCAGCATCATAAGCAGCGATCGCTAATTGTAAGCATTTTTGTTTCATAACCGGATCTAACTTTGGTTGATTGGCAAAATGCCAGTAGGCAGTCCCTAAATTATTTTGGGTGGCAGCATGACCGGAAGGGAAAGATTCCACCTTCCGATAGGTTAATGCGGTTTGATAGGCTTTAATTGCCAAGGAAAGCAATTCTGTCGATGAATTAGGTTCATGTTGGGCTAAATTCCAATAAGCCGTCCCCAAATTGTTTTTCATCATAGCAAAATTCACAGGTTCGGTCTCAGGGTCATAGTATTTCAATGCTTCGGTATAGGAAATAACTGCTTGCTTCAGGTTTAACTTAGGTTGTTCATATTGGGCTAAATTCCAATGGGCGGTTCCTAAATTATTTTGAGTAGATGCATACTTTAGTGGTTCAACCTCTGCGGGACGATAACGCAAAGCCTCCAAGTAGGAGCAAATAGCCTGTTGTAGGTTATTAATTGGTGCGTGGGTTCTTGCCAAATCACTATAAACACCACCCAAATTATTATGTATCATTCCATAGGATGGGCTATTAAGAATGTGATCTGGTTGAGTTGGATCTGGACGTAGGTAATGGAGGGCGTGGTGGTAAGAATCAATTGCTTTTTGTAGAGCTGGGGCTTCCTCAGCCAATGAAGGCATACAACGGGATAACATCCAGTAAAAATTACCCAAGTCATTGTATAAGTCTGACCAAAAACCAGGAGCTAGGGTGGCTAGTACTTCATCTGGTTCTTCAGTGATTGCCTGTCCTAGCCAGTGGGCAGCTTGCTCATAGGTCAATATGGCAATTTTGAGGGTGTTATGGTTAACATCCCCCTGTTCAATCTGTTGGCGATAGAAATTTCCCAATGCTAAATATCCATTTACTAGGGCAGTGGGTTCTTGGGTTCTATTGTGATCGTCTTGGAGTTGCCAGAGTAATAGAATGGGCTCCATCTCCGATTCATCCAACGGATTATCAGTAGGATCGGTTGGAGAAGCAGGGACAAAACTTCCATCCTCCAAAATGAGGGATTCTGGGTGGGTTCGATGATTGATAACCCCATACTTTTGTTTCGCCCATTGTTGGGCGTTTACTGGCAAAGTGGCTAGAACAAGTCTTGACAATTCATTTAATAAGGCACTGGCGGCAATCCGGGAAAGGTCATTGGAGTCATCAATTGGGGGTGGTTGTGCCCCAACCTCCGGTGGGTCTATGGAGGGAGAACTTACTCCATTATTTTTTATTACTTCTATGGATTGACTGAGTTCTCCCTCAGGGGGCTGAATTGGGGTGCTTCCCTCAATTAAATCCGATGAGGGAGAATCAATCAGTGAGGCATCATGGATAGGGGATTCAGTGGAAACTAGATTGGAATGTGGTGGGGTTTCAGGTTCATCCTCCTTCCCATGGGATAAAACCACAACTGGATCGGGTGGTAATTTTTCACGGGAATGGGTCAGTGGTTTTAATCCATCGCCCTTTTCTGACTCAGCGAATAGGGAAACTGGATTGGATGTTAAGGTTCCATTGGCTTCAGGACGAGTTAATGAACCCGTAGTGGCACTAGGGGCTGTTAATTCACTGACAAATTCAAATACACCCGTACGCCACTGCCAGAATTCAGGTGCTGACTGTTGAATGGAAAAACACCAGGGACGGGAAACCCATAACAACAGGCTAGCTTCTAGGGTGGGCAGATGTCGATCAATATTTTGTAAATAACTTAGGAATAATCGCTGTACCAGTGCGGGTTGACGAGTGAGTCGTTCAACCCCGATGAGCTGAAATCCAGGTATGTTGGCTTGATAACGGTTAGGGGGATATTTTAATAACCATTGGGAAACTTGGGAAGTGAAGTGGGGATCCGTCAAATCTAAGTCTAGGGTCACTAATTGGGGATAGCCATGTCCCAATCCTGCTAATGCCCCTTGATTTAGATGAATGTGAAGACCATTTGCTAACTGATTCCGTAGACTGAGGTCATCGCAAATCGCAAACCAAATCTGTCGCCGTAAGTTTAAGCTTAAGGCTAACTCTAGGCGACGGAATGTTTCCTGGTTAGGCGCAGAAATTTGGAGCGATGGAGTTTCCACAGTATTTTTAGGATGTTGAAATCATGGAATGATTTATTAAGATAGTACGGTACTCGTCACCCAGCAAATCACCAACTCCTATGGGCAGGGTACAAGGGATTGGGTTTAACGGACAAACTGGGGCATAACTTCAGCGGCCGTAAATAACCCGTTGATTCCCCTTTGGTGAAGTTGAATCCCTGTTTTTAAATATCCTAATGCAGGACCACAAACATTAGCAGCCATACTCGTTTCATCCCCTAAGGTAAATGTATGGGTGGAGATTTTACCCTCAAATGTTCGTCCGGTGATTCGGACATGGGTACTCAAAGGTTTTTTCCCATTACGAGTATCCACTACCCCCCCTACCGTCACGCGATCGCGTCCACAAACCCCCGCTAATTCCAACATTAGATCATCAGCATGTTCCATGTTTTCCAATGTCAAAATGCCATTGGTTTTATCTAACAACTGATTTACCTCATCATCTGTCATTGCTCTTGCCTGTTCCACATCATAGCCTGGCAAATGGGCAATATCCTCTCGAATCGTTGCTCGATAAGCTTCCCAATTTGCAATTCCAACACCAAATATAATTTTGACCTGATGGATTTCAACGAAGCTTTGAGCTGCCAAAGCGGCAGCAGCCGTCAACAAACCTGGAGTTGCTCCACATCCAGTCATATAAGTAATGCCAACGGATTGCAGTTCATCTTTAAGAGTTAGGATTTTCTCCATGGCGCTGGTTCGTTTCAGGGCATCCACCAGAACACCACGCCATCCTGATTGAATAAATTGTTGGATAACTGAAGCGATAAATGTATTGGGCAAATTTGGTAATGCTAAAAAATATCCATCTACGGGAGCGTGTGATGCCAATAAATCGTGAATACTGGTTTCACTTTGAATTCCATTGGGTTTAAGAGCGCCAATTGACCCCTGTTTTCGATAAATTTCAGCGCATTTATCGGGGTCTAATCCGTCATTATCATGAACATAGCCGTGACGATCTGCAGCTGCCACCCAACGCATTTCTGTTTTATGGGTTAACACATTGGCAGCAGCCTGACCAAGCCCGCCAAAACCTAAAATACCTACCCTGATGGGACTATTGTCATTTATAAATGGTGCTTTCATACTTGAAACTACAGTGGATCAATGAGTTAAACTGGTTTTTGATTCGGGAACTTTTCCCTGGGTGACAACTCCCAATGGTCATCATGGCTTCATTATACTCCACCCCTAGTTCACTTTTTGTTCCTCCCAATATGAACCCAGTGTGGGGGTTGAAGCATAAATCACAGAGGGGAGTTATCGGACTTGGGATCCATTTCATTTCCCAATCAGGGAACCAAGTTGATCCAGCGTAGGGAGATGACTGATAAAATAAATCATTTATGAAGTTTCTTTTCCCCAATTCCCCTATGTCTGAAGTTTTGCTAATAACACTCCTAGGATTTCTGGGAAGTTTTGGTCATTGTATAGGAATGTGTGGTCCCCTATCTGTCGCCTTCTCCCTGTCCAGTCAGCAAATTCTTCAACCATGGTATAACCCCGTTTTCTTTCATTTATGTTTAAATGGGGGACGATTGGTGAGTTACATGGTAACCGGGGGAATCATTGGAGCATTAGGTTCGGTAGTAGTTGCTGGCGGACAGATTGCTGGAATCGATAGTCAAGTTCGACAAGGATTCGCAATCATTACTGGGGTATTACTACTATGGCTAGGACTTCAGCAAATCAACCCCCAATTCCTTCCCCCAGTTCCGTTTTTGCATCCATTATGGCAATCCAAACTTCACCACCACTTAGTAAAGGGGATGGAACGGTTATCGTTTACTAGCCATTGGGGGGTGCCCACTGCCCTTGGATTATTATGGGGATTTATTCCCTGTGGTTTTTTATACACAGCACAAATTAAAGCTGCTGAAACTGGTAGCCTTTGGAAGGGCGCCATGGTGATGTTTGCCTTTGGCTTAGGTACATTACCTGCTATGGCAGGAATTGGTCTATCATCGGAACGCATGGGGGCTAACCAAAGACAGCAACTTTTTCAGAAGGGTGGCTGGGTGACCCTTATCATTGGTATTTTAACCCTGACCCGAAGTAGTGAGATGGTGGACTACAGTGGCTATGGCGCCTTCGTTTTTTTATGTCTGGCGTTAGTAGCACGACCAGTCCATAACCTCTGCCCCCATTTGTTAATGTATCGACGCACCTTAGGGCTTGTCTCCTTTTTTCTATCCCTCGCCCATTTATTCCACATGGTGGAACATAGTTTAGCGTGGAATTTACAAGCAATTCCATTCCTGCTTCCCCTCCATCAAACTGGCATGATTGCCGGATTGATGGCATTAATTGCCATGGTGCCCATGGCAATTACAAGTACTGATGGATGGACAATGCGCTTAGGTTCCCGATGGCGACGATTGCACCTATTGGGGATTCCAGCCTTATTGCTCTGTGTTGCCCATATAATTCTATCAGGCTCAAACTATTTAGGCTCCTTGCAATGGAATACTATCCATTGGATTCGCAGTAGTATCTTGGCGGGGATATTCGGTTTTATTTTACTCCTGCGAGAACCACGAGTCTGGGCATTGATGAAACTTGAACAGTCCTACACCCAAGCTGATTTAGGAACTAAGCAGCCTCTTCTTGATAGCGAAGAAGGTTTCCCCGTTGCCCCAAAATAAATCCCTTATCAGGGGAAATAAATACAATCTTATCCAGATTGGAGGGAACGCTTTCCACTTCCCTATCTTTCGACCAAGTTTTTCCACCATCTTGACTGACTATTAAGTTGCCGCTACCTCCCCCAACCCACACTTCATCAGGGGTACGGTAAGCCATATCAAGTAAACCCCAACTGGTGGAGAACTCGGGATTGATGGGGTCAGACCACTGGTCAGGGTCGTCGGCTTGGTTAAATAGAATAATGCCCCCCCGTCCTAACATCCAAAGCTGACCGGTGGGAACAAAGCCCATATTTTGGACTCGTTTTGAGCTAACCCGATTGTGTGGAGTCCATAATTGATCCGATGGATCCCAAACTGAGTAAAAACTACCGGTAGCTGAAACGGCTACATATCGTCCATCTTCAAAACGAGCGATATTACGAAATACACCTAAAGCTTCTTGAGCTAAACCTTTCCAGGTTTTACCACCATCATTGGTACGATAAATGGCTCCTACGTTGGTTACCATTTCAGCCACTTGGGTATCCAATGCAATGATTTTGTCAGGGGCACCGGGAAGTTTGGAACTGAGGGGAATCTCTTCCCAAGAATTCCCCCCATCCGGGGTATGGAGGAGGAGGGAGGGCTGACCAACCACCCAACCTTCCTGCCCTGAAAAACTAATGGAGGTAAGGCGATACTTATCCGTATCCAGGTCTAACCGTCGCTCCTCCCAAGTAGTACCCCCGTCATTGGTTTCAAATAGGGTCGCATTGGTGCCAACTAACCAACCATGTTGGGGATCTTGGGTAAATGCGATATCGAGCAAATTGGCATTTGTCGGTAAATTGATTAGTTGCCAAGGATTGTAGCTAAGGTTGGGTAGATACACCGCACAACCAGTACAGAGCCCAATTACTAAGAGAAGAACTGTTAGTCGGGAAACCCATGGTTGACTGAGTAGACGAATTTTTGCGATCGCGTTCATCAAATTAAATCCAATCTAAAATAAAATCCAATTGAGTCAGAATTACATCTGAAATTGAGGGTAAATATGACATTCCCCAGTTTGAAGACGAAAGAGTTCTTGGTTCACTGAGCCGCCTGAACCGAGATCCGATGGTGAACTGAAACTTAGTCCCTGCCCATACCCAGCAGTGGGATAACCAAGGATTGGAGCTAAAAGAACCTCACTTCAGAGTTTCGTCCCATTTGGAGTAGTTCTGGCGGGCATCTTTGGGGGCAACTGCTACCCTATCTAACGCAATCCGTAAAAGCTAAGTAAAAACAAAAAACCTAAAACTAAGCCCCCAAAAATCAGAAGATTTTTTTGTCCAGGCGTAAGGGTATTTACCCCCAAGCCATAATTTAGGTTTTCTTTGAACCCAGAAGGAGCGCCCTGAGGTCCAATATTCGTAAACCGGGATTTTGCCGCGGCACAAACAGGACATCTCCAGGTGCTTGGTAAATCTTCAAACAGAACCTTCGCTCCAGATTGACTGCCACCCCCTGTCTTTTCCGGTTCATATACATAACCACAGGCAAGACATTCAAACCGGTCAAGGGGTTGGACTTCCGTAGCTTCAATGCTCATAAAAAAAGGAAGTTAAAAGATGGTCATTTCAATAATTTATAAATAATTATGACATGTTTCCCCATTCCATAAGCCATGGGACTAGAAATCTCCATAATCGAATTAATTATTGGTCACTCCATGCCCTTATTTACCAGCGTAATCAAGATGGTGTACTTGTGATGGGGATGTTTCAGATTCTAATGGAACCCTTAACCTATGGGTTTATGCAACGATCCCTAGTGGTTGCAATTTTAGTTGGGTTTATTTGTGCAGTGGTTGGCAGTTACCTGATGGTTCAGCGTTTAGCCCTATTAGGCGATGCAATCAGTCATTCTGTCCTACCAGGGTTAGCTATTTCCTATTGGATGGGGGTTAATATTTTTTTAGGAGCTTTTGTGGCGGGGGTATTTAGTACAGTTATAATCGCCTGGATAAAGCTGCGATCGCCCATTAAAGAAGATGCAGCCATGGGAATTGTACTATCATCCTTTTTTGCCTTAGGAGTTACTTTAATCACCCTCATTCAAAAAGACAATAAAATTGACCTTAATCATTTTCTATTTGGCAACATTCTGGGGGTGACCCCTGACGATGTGGAAGGGACAGCCGTAATTGCCTTCATTGTATTAGCTTTAGTCCGGTCACTTTACAAGGAATTATTATTTTATACCTTTGATCCCCTGGGTGCTAAGGTAGCCGGACTACCCGTCAACTGGCTCAATTTTGGCTTAATGGTACTCATTGCCCTAACGATTGTCGCCAGTATGAAATCCGTGGGGGTCATTTTAGTTTTATCGTTGTTGATCACCCCAGGGGCAACCGCTTATTTATTGGTAAAACGGTTACATTTAGTCATGTTACTTGGATCAGCCATTGGCATTGTATCCAGTGTGGCTGGGTTATATTTAAGTTATTTTTACAACTTAGCCTCTGGACCAGCGATTGTATTGGTGGCTTCTGGTTTTTTTGGCATAGTGTTTTTATTCAATCAACTACCAGGGGTACACGGAATACTGCACCATGGTAAATCATGACGAAAGTGATTGAGTGTCCGATTCTTATCCCCTTCAGTTCTGGTTATTCCTGATCAGGTTGCCCAAATACCATCAAGAACCACACTAACCACTCGATAATCCTCATCTTGCTGGAGCATTGCCAAAGCATCCACAGCTCTGGAATCTGGCAGGTATTTGCGTAGGGCGATCGCCGCCTGTTGACGCATCTGCCAACTACTGGATTGGGTAAACTCTAATAATTGCTGCAGACTATGTTCAGCCACATCAGAATCAGCCAAGAATGCCAAGCATTTTACCCCGGTTTCCCGAACAGTTGCATCAGGGTCAACAACGGCAGCAAGACAAAGCTGAAATAACTCATGGGGGGCATCCATATCCGCCAAGGCTAATAGAATACTCATCCGCATTAACCAATCTGGATAGGTATAAAAGGCAGGAACAATGTGGGGAATTGCTATCTGTCCATACTTGGTTAAGGAATTTGCCACTTCAGAGCGCACATTATTATCTTTTTCCGTGGTGAGCATGGAAACCAATGTGGTAAACGCCTCATCATTACGTTTATAGCCTAAACCCATCGCCACAAAAGAACGCACTACTACTTCTTCATCAGATTGTCGAGTGAGGAGCAGTGGCACTGCCACATCGGCAGCATAGGGCTGTAACGCGGTAATGCCTCGCATTCTCAGTTGAGGATCTTCACTGGCGAGATAACTTTGAATTTCAGAAATACTGACCATAACGATCCCATTTATTTTTAGCTGAAAACACTAGAAAAATTAAAATCCATAATATAAATCTTAACAAATTCTTTTGCAACTACCAAAAATATCTGGGTTGATTCCCTTCCCTTTCAAGTTTCTCCTATTCCCTCAATTTAGATCATTAGAGCCTGTTCCAGTCGTTTTAGATCCACCTTTCGTTGATTGAGTAATAGCCAAGATTCTAAAAGGTCGGGTCCTTGAAGTTCTCCCGTTAAAGCGGCACGCATGGTTTTCATCACTAGCCCCTTCTTCAGTCCTTGTACCTGAACCACTTGTTGAATTAAGGCTTGAGCCATTTCCAGAGTTAGTGGTGCATCGGGCAATTGGGAAATCACATACTTTAAGCTATTAATCCCTTGGGGTTGGCGCAGTTGAGCCACCGCAGATTCATTATATTCTAGTTCCTTTGCCAAAAAGGGTCTTGCCAAATCAACTCCATCTGTTAAGCGAACCAGGCTGGAAGATAACAGGGCGGTTAATTGTTCTAGCCACTGCCGCTCATTAACCCTATGGAATTCATACCCAGCTTCTTCCCAAATGGGAATTAATAAATCAGTGAGTTGGGTTATGGATAATTTATGGAGATAGTGACTATTTAGCCAATTTAATTTGTCCCAATCAAACTTTGCCCCCGACCTATTGACCCGGTCAAAACTAAAATGAGTTGCTGCATCAGCTAAACTAAATTGCTCGGTCATGGGTTCTGGGGGTGACCACCCTAACAACGACATATAATTAGCCATTGCCCCTGATACATAGCCCATCAACTGGAAGTCACTAATTGAAGTCACCCCATCCCGTTTGGACAACTTAGCCCCAGACGAATTTAAGATGAGAGGGGTGTGGGCAAACTGTGGCACTATTGCCCCCAGAGCCTCGTACAACAAAATTTGTTTTGGAGTGTTACCAATGTGATCCTCGCCCCGGATGACATGGGAAATATTCATGGCAATGTCATCGACAACGACCACAAAATTATATAAAGGAAGTCCAATCTCATTTGCCGGTGCTGCACGGGCAATAACCATATCCCCCCCCAAGTCCTGACCTTTCCAAGCTATTTGACCACGTACCCCATCGTTCCAAGTAATCTCACGAAGGTCATCAATGATAAACCGAATCACACATTGCCGACCTTCTGCTTCGTAAGCAGACCGTTGTTCCGGAGTTAACGAACGGTGACGATTATCATAGCGGGGAGCCTGGTGGTTTGCTTTTTGACTGGAACGCAGCTCCTCTAACTCTGCCGGAGTTTCATAGGCTCGATAGGCTAAACCCTTATCCAGTAATAATTGCAGGTATTGCCGGTATAACTCTGACCGTTGAGATTGGAAAAATGGACCCTCATCCCAGTTCAACCCCAGCCAAGACAGCCCATCCAGAATGTTTTGGGTAAACTCAGGGCGGGAACGTTCTAGATCCGTATCTTCAATCCGCAAAATAAATGTTCCGCCATAACGTCGGGCAAACAACCAATTAAATACGGCTGTGCGGGCTGTGCCAATATGAAGGTTTCCAGTAGGACTTGGGGCAATTCGAACACGTACAGTCATAGACTCAACATCGCAGATGTGAAAGAATAAAGGAATGGAATTAGGATTCTATTCAACTGATCTGTCAGTTTACCACAGGTTCAAGAATGAACATCCCCTGGCTCTCCTTAGATAGATGGGGGCTTAAATACCGATTACATATTTCCGCCATTCCTGATGAATTCCACTTTTAAGATGTTTCGCCACTTCAAAATATAAGCCACTGTGGGGTTTATGGGGTTGATTTCGTAATACCATGCCCGCTTCCTTTGGAGTACGATTTCCTTTTTTGATGTTACAGCGAATACAGGCAGTCACCATATTATCCCAAGAGTCTACCCCCCCCCGAGAACGAGGTAAAACATGATCTAACGTTAGGTCTTCTCCGGTATAGGCACAGTATTGACAGGAATGACCATCCCGATGCAAAAGATTACGGCGAGTCAGGGGAATTTCTTTGTAGGGAACGGCTACATAATGGCGGAGGCGAATGACGGTGGGCAGTGGAAATTCTGGATAAATGAACTTGTCATTATGCTCAATGGATTCAGCCTTACCTTTTAACAATAGCACTACAGCACGTCGCCAACTGGTAATGTTCAGCGGCTCAAAGGAAGCGTTCAATACCAGAACTTTTCCCATCGCATCTACAATTATTAGGAGAGGTGGATTTTAAGAGTATTTTTTAAAAATATTTATTGTGCTACCTTAACACAATCATTAGAGTGTCGCTAGTTTTCTTCCTTGCTTTTTATCCAAACTTCTATTCATGAAACCTAAAGTATCCTTACTTCGCGTCAAAACCTACGATGGATTATCACTGCGTTCTAGCTTATCAACCCTATTGGCACCAATGGGAGGAATGTCATCCATTCTCAAACCAGGGGACCGGGTGCTACTCAAACCAAACCTATTAACTGGTTCCCGCCCAACCAAAGCCTGTGTTACCGATCCCCGTTTGACTGCTGCCGTGGCAGAATTGGTTATTGAAGCTGGGGGCAAACCCTTTTTAGGAGATAGTCCTGCCTTCGGGAGTGCCTTGGGGGTGGCTGAAGCCAATGGTTATGGTTCACTAATGACCAACCTTGGGGTACCAATAGTTGAATTTACCGGCAAGCGGTATGAAACATGTGGGGATCAGTTTAACCACCTGAGACTAAGTAAGGAAGCCATGGAAGCTGATGTCATTATTAATTTGCCCAAAGTCAAGTCCCATGTTCAATTAACATTGACCCTGGGAGTTAAAAACCTGTTTGGCTGCGTTCCTGGCAAAATGAAAGCATGGTGGCATTTAGAGTCTGGCAAGGACAGTAGACGGTTTGCCATGATGTTAGTGGAGACTGCAAGTACCATAGCCAGTGACTTAACGATTGTAGATGGCATTGTAGGTCATGAGGGTAACGGTCCCAGTGGTGGGGAGCCCCGTCAGTTGGGAATTTTAGGAGCATCCACCGATGTGTTTGCCCTCGACCGAGCCGTAGCTGATATATTGGGGGCGAACCCCCTAGATATACCCACCATTGCTGCATCCATGGAACTAGGGTTGTGTGCCGGACTTGATGAAATGACTTTCCCTCACCTCCATCCCCAAGATTTGCACATTCATGATTGGAAGTTTCCCCAAGAGTTAGTGCCTATCGATTTTGGACTACCCCGGGTGATTCGATCCATCATTAAGCATCTATACATACGGTTCATTCAAGAAGCCTCACTGTCTTTTTTTGCCCCTAGTAGCATTGGGCAAACCACCACCAAATAACACTATGGGGAATGGTGCAATAAGAGGGCAATTTGCTGATGTAATGCCAAGAGCTGTTGTTGCAACATAATAATTTGATGCTTCATTGAGTCTAGCCCTTGATTTGTTTTCACCTGGTTGGATTCCAGTCGGTCAATTAACTGGTTGGTAACCGACTGGAATTCTTGGAACTGTCCCTGCTGCTGAAGAAATAACCGCGATAAATCAGTTTGAGTTTGCTGAATTTCACCCATCATTTGAATTGTTTGGGAAATTTGTTCATCTAATGTATGAATGATTTCCCCGCTAGACTGGATCTGTTGCTTATTTTTTTCGCTGTGTTCCCGTAATTCTTCCAAGGCAAGATTATTAACAGCTAACTTTTGTTGTAATCCATCCAAGGTGTGATACCAATCGACATTCATGGGAGATGGGAATGGGGCGTTTATCGTCAATATGCCTCCAAGTCTAACATATTGACCGAAGTGGTGATGAGTGAGGGGAATCCTAAGGCAGGATGTCTAGGCATCCTTACCCCTTGGCGCTACCCAATTAAAAATGGACGAGCGAGGAAAAAGCTGGAAATGGACTTGGCATCTACCGACTCCCCGTGGAAAATTGTCCGTTCTAGTTCAATGGGGGTGAGTAATACGGTTTCAATGTCTTCATCTTCATCTTGGAGTGGGGGGGTGATTAATTTTTCCAGTCCTTGTGCCAAAAAAGCGTAAATAATTTCATCTGAATAACCGGGAGCGAGGAAAAACTGCCCTAACTCCTGCCATTCCTTTGCTCGATAGCCTGTTTCTTCTTCCAATTCTCGTTGAACTGTAGTCATAGGAGTTTCATTGGGTTCTACCGTTCCAGCAGGAAATTCTAATAACCGTCCACTGGCAGCAAAGCGGTACTGTTTGACTAAAACCAGTCGTCCATCAGTGGTTATAGGCACTGCCAAAGCCCCGCCGGGATGACGAATACATTCCCAATCTCCTTGGACACCATTGGGCAAACGAAGGGAGTTAACTTCAAAGTTAAACTTTCGTCCTTGATAGCTTAGGCGTTGCCTTAGGACTTGGGATGGCTCTGATGGGGTAAACATGGGTGAAGTAGGGATTAAAATTGGTCAACATCTAAAAAAGTCTTGCAACTTATTATTATCGTAGATCGTTTAACCAGAGAGTACAAAAAATGTCGCGAGAAACCCTACCCCAGCGGTTCCACCGCCATCAAAAAACCTCTGGAATAGGGAATTCCAGAGGTAATGGATTCGCTGAGGAGAGCGAAACCCCGGAGGGGTAGCCCGTTCCAACTATTTCAATCGTTAAGTATAGTTTATACTATAGACCGATAAAGATAGTGTACTTTGGCTGATTGACATACTACCATGGTGTGGAGGGTTTGGTGGTGTTATTTTGTGCTTGGTTCTGGGTATGTTCTTTCTAGTCAATTAGAATTGGGTGGGCATTAGCCATGGAATTGTCGCCGGGAATTCCCAGTGTTCGTCAACTGCAAGCAATTATTCGTGAACAACGATTGATTGAATTGAAGCTAGTGGTGGGAGAAGTATTGAAAGGTCAGTTAGTTTGGCAGGATAATTTATTTCTGAACCTCCGTTCTGAGGGACAATCCTATATGGTCTCACGTCTGGCGATCGCCTATATTCAGTTATTGTGAAGGATGACAGGAAGTTCTCCATTGTCAAAAATCACCGTATAGAAAGGAACTGGAGTTGAGGAACAAGGAAATTGATAATGATTTAATTAGTGGGTAAGGGAGCAGATTCACCAATTAACTGGGCTAATCGTTCCACACTATCAGTAACGGCAAGGGAGTACATTTTTGTCCGTAATTGTTGGAGTAAGGCGGGTGAATTCAATAATTGGATTACTTCAGTGGTTAATACCTCCGGGGTCAGTTGAGAGTGTTGAAAGAATATAGCAGCCCCTGCCTCAGCAAAAACCTGCGCGTTCTTTGTCTGATGATCATCGGCTGCAAAGGGATAGGGAATTAAAATTGCGGGAGTACCCATAATTGCTAACTCAGTTAAACTACCAGCCCCTGCTCGACTAATGACCAGGGTAGCCTGTTGGAATAAAGCAGCCATGTCTTCAAAAAAGGGTTGACTTATATAATGGGGATGGTGCAAATTGTTCACATCTGGATCCTTCTCTCCGGTCAGATGAATGATCCATACCCCCAATTCCAGCCATTGGGGGGCACATTCACGGACTAACTGGTTGATTGCTAAGGCTCCCTGACTGCCCCCTACCACCACAATTAAGGGCACGTTACGAGGAATGGAAGTATCATTGATGACTAAGTGGGTAGACGGGGCGAGATCATTGAATTTGTCGTGAAATTTTGAGCGGGTGGGGGTTCCCACTACTATATTCCGCGATCGGGGTAAATAGTGGACTGCTGACTGAAATCCAAGGGCTACCCAGGTACACCAGGGACTTAGCCAACGGGTTACTTTACCTGGTAATGCATTGGATTCATGCAAAAT
>CAIUCS010000118.1 GCA_903897715.1 uncultured Synechococcales cyanobacterium | reverse complement strand
CTAGGGAATTAGTAATCATAAGGGTTGGCTGGCTGTTCAATCCGGGTGATCTTTTTTTCTTGAATGGTTAGCTGACGTTTTCCCTCAATTTTTTCAGTCAACATTTCACCTTCTATTTCTATCCAAGTATCAGGGGGATAGGTAGAACGATTTTTAATTAATTTAACCGGCAGCCCGACTGGATAAACATCCGCTGCACAACAGGTGATGATAAAACGGGCAACCATTAAATAGTTGGGGGGTAATGTTTGGGGGTGGATAACAAAACCTTGTACTTTTACCGTTTGTCCCTGGTATGCATCAGGTTCCGGGTAGACCGCTAACATCCGAATCCATTCAATTAGGGTGCGCTTTTCAGGACGAACGGCTGCCCGAAAGGCTTGGGGTTGGATACGGGTTAAACCCGCTACGTCTGCGACTCCCCGTTGGACAGCAATGTCACTGGCAAATGCACGAGGAGTAAACTGTAATCCAATCAATGCGGTGACTAGGAGTAATAGACTACTCCACCCAGGGGGGAAAATGGAAAAATGTTGAACATTCCCGGGGGTTTTCCCAGTGAATAAAATCCAACCCTTGAATAGGGCGATCGCCAACAGCCCTAACCCTCCTGCCACCACCAGAGCGATATAGTTGGGGTGAATTAATAAATTAAGCTTACCAGATAGCCAATAATTTACCATTAACAAACCCCAAGCTGCTATGGCTCCGACATCAAGCCAAGGGGCAAAAGCTCCAATTCGGGAACGTGGTTTACGAGTCATTGGTAACCCTAAAATGTATTTAATTCAATAAAATTCCTATCACATCTGGGTAATGGGAACCCTGATTGACTGACAAAACTTCTCAGCCAAAACCCCGAAAGCCCTCACCCTAGCCCTCTCCCCATGGGAGAGGGAACCGGAGGGGTGGATCGGCTCCCCTCGCCCCCTGGGAGAGGGGTTGGGGGTGAGGGCGTACAACTTTGTCAGTCAACCAGATGGGAACCACTACCGGTAAAGTCAATAGTTGACCATTTAATTGAGATTTCAGTATGACATTTTTTCATAAAGATTCAGCACTAGAGTCAGTGGGTGATGGCATTCTAGCAGCAACTTGGGACGCTTTTCCAGGACTTGCCCGCAACCAAATTGCCATGACATGGCTCGTATATGATGAACCAGTGCCAGTTAATACGGGAGGAGCATTAAATGCGGATATTTTTTGGCAGCAACCCATCCGGGGTTATCAATATCGAGGAGTAGAGCCAATCTACCCAGCCAGTATCGTAAAATTATTCTACTTGGTGGCGGTTTATGAATGGTTACAAAATAATATGATCGCTTCCACACCCGAGCTAAACCGAGCAGTCAGGGATATGATTGTGGATTCCAGTAACGATGCTACCGGATTGGTGATGGATTTATTAACCGGTACCACCAGTGGACCTGATTTATCACCAGGACCATTTGCAGCCTGGCAGCATCAACGGAATATCATTAACCGGTACTTTCAGTCATTGCATTGGTCTGAGCTGGAAAGTATCAATGTGAACCAAAAAACTTGGTGTGATGGACCCTATGGGAGGGAAAGAACGTTTTTGGGTGAGTTCCGTGAAAACCGCAATCAACTGACCACCAACGCAACTGCCCGGTTGCTCCATGCCATTATTGGCGGGGTGGCGGTATCCCCCCAAGCTTGTAACCAGATGATGACCCTATTAAGACGGTCTTTGGATCCACAGGACTTGTCCAGTGACTCCAACAATCAAGTCACTGGCTTCTTGGGAGGGGGCTTGCCAACGGATGCCAAAGTATGGTCTAAGGCAGGGTTGACCAGTCAGGTTCGCCATGATGCAGCCTATGTGGAACGAAAGGGTCAGCATCCCTTTTTATTAGTCGTCTTTACCGAAGGAAAAGTCCATAGCCAGAATGAATTGCTCCTGCCCTTCATGACTCATTTGATAATCAATGGAATGGGAAATATGGTTTAACCATGGCGTAGTCCTTGGTTATGTAATCCGTAAGCGTTCTGGTAGGCGATCGCCACGGATCAAATCCTGATAGGTTTCCCGTTGTAAAATCAAATTTGCATCTCCGTTCCCTACTAAAACTGCAGCGGGGCGGGTGACGCGATTGTAATTGGAAGACATACTATAGTTGTACGCCCCAGTGGCAGGAATCACTAATATATCCCCTGACTGGGTGACCGGTAAAAGGGCTTGAGCAATTAAAATGTCCCCTGATTCACAATGCTTCCCCGCCACCGCTACCGTCTGGGTCATGGGAGCGGACATGTGGTTGGCTAACAGGGCACCATAGACAGATTGGTAGGTAATAGGTCGGGGATTGTCTGACATCCCCCCGTCAACGGTAATATAGGTGCGTAGTTGAGGGATTACTTTTTGGCTGCCAATGGTATAAGCAGTGACCCCCGCAGTACCAATAATTGATCGACCAGGTTCACACAATAGTTTAGGCAGGGGGACAGAGTATTGATGACATGCCTCTGTGATTGCCTGAGCAACTCCCTTAACCCAATTTTCAATACTGGGGGGATCGTCTTGGTGGGTATACCGAATCCCTAAACCACCGCCAATATTCAGCTCTGTAACAGGTAGTCCCATTGCTAACGCTTTACTGTACCACTGAACAATGACCCCCCCCAAATCTTGATGGGGTTGTAATTCAAAAATCTGAGAGCCAATATGGGCATGTAACCCAATGCAAGACAAACCGGTTTCTTTGACAACACCATTAAATACCGCTTCTAATTGATCCGGGTCAAACCCAAATTTACTATCCAGGTGACCGGTGCGAATATATTCATGGGTATGGCACTCAATCCCCGGTGTAAGGCGTAACATGATAGAAATTGGGGAAGGGGTATGATGGCTTAAATGAACTAGATTGTGTAGTTCATTCCAGTTGTCTACAACGATGGTACAGTCATGGGAAATGGCAAGCTCCAGTTCATCAACGGATTTATTATTGCCGTGGAAATAAATAAGAGACCCTTTGATTCCTGCTTCCAAGGCAGTGTAGAGTTCCCCGCCAGAAACCACATCAATTCCCAAGTCTTCGCTGGCGATAATCGCACAAACGGCTAACATATTCCACGCCTTAGATGCATATAACACTTGGGATTGCCCGGAATAATGCTGAAGGAATCCATGACGATAGTGTCGGCAAGTTGTCCTCAATGTGGTCTCGTCTAAAATATACAAAGGTGACCCAAATTGACCCACCAATTCCACCACATCACACCCCCCTATTTGAAGATGATCTTGGGCGTTCACCTTAGCCGTGAGGGGAAGTAACCATTGATTGGGTGAAATAGTATGACCGTCTTCGGTCTCCTTGGGAAGAAAATGATGTCCAGACTGGTGAGAACTTGTGGTTTGAATAGCTGTCATGGAAAATTCTATTGTTGCAATGGAAAGTTAATACTAATTACCCATTATATTCAAAAACTTTGGTCACTCCCTCCCTTGATGCTTTGCAAACCCTAATCCCACCCCATCTTATTTTGGAACCCCTGAGTCGGGATTTCCTAACTGGGGTTGTTGAGTTAGATCGACTGTGTTTTGGTGGTTTATGGACGAAAAACGGCTATTTGGAAGAATTAAACCGAGACAGTAGTGATTTACTGATGATTCGTCCTAGATGTTTTTCTGCATCATCCCCTCCAGTTTTAGCGGTTGGGTGCTCCTGGTCAATTCTAGAGGAAGCCCATATTGTTTTATTAGGTGTTCATCCCAACCATCGCCGACAGGGGTTAGGATATGGGATGTTATGCTCCCTGTTATTGACAGGAAAACAACGGGGATTAGAACGGGCTACCCTGGAAGTTCGACGGTCTAATCTGGCTGCTTTGGCACTTTACGAAAGCTTGGGGTTTCAAATTCTAGGACAACGGAATGGCTATTACCATGACAATGGAGAAGATGCTGTCATTTTATGGTTGAACGGGCTGCAACAGATGAAGGCTCCCGACCCCTGATCCAACGTCATCTGCCCAACCTAAGCCGCCATTAGCCATCTCTTCAGGCTCCATAATGATGGATATCCACACCATGTCACGCCCCATGAAACAAGGATTGGGGTAGAAGGAAAACCTGTCTTAATTTTAATTTAACTAATTATTAGTCATAGATTAATCCTTGGATTTCCTTCGCTTAACCACTTAGGCGGAAAATCTAATATGGATGTCTAAAATGTAACTTTAGCATCTACTTTGACTGGAGATTTATGTATTTTTCCATTGCACTAGTCTCCATGGCAATGCTGATGTAACTGTTGATTACCCCATCGTTTCCTTAGAAAGGTTTATTTTTTAGGTTCAATGGTGAATTTTCATTGATTTAACCGTCAATGTGCAACCTAGAGGTGAACTGGTAGAACCCTACTCCATCGGCAGTGATGGGTTTTTATCTCTATCCGTTTGTAAATCATGCTGAATAAACTAGGATTGACTGTCTGTGGACTCGTACCTCTTTTTTTCAGAACAGTAACAAATAGTTCATCAATGCAATTGTAAAATTAGGATTAACAAGTATGTACTTCAATCAAATTGCCCGTCGTGGTGTTTTAGCAGCATTTGCAGCCACTGCACTGGCTGCTGGAACTATTGCGGCGATGACTGCGAATACTGTGGTGAATGCCCAGCAAAAAGTTACATTAAGTGGAGCAGGTGCAACCTTTCCCGCTTTATTGTATCAACGCTACATCCGTGAATTTCAATCTAAAAACCCTAACATACAAGTAAACTATCAGGCGATCGGGAGTGGCGGCGGTGTTCGTCAGGTGATCGCTGGTACTGTTAGCTTTGGTGGTACAGATGCGTTAATGACTGATGCCCAAAAGAGAGAAGGGGTAGCAGGACAACGGGGAATCCTTTTGGTTCCCACTGCTGGTGGTTCCGTTGTTCCCATTTATAATTTACCCGGGGTGTCTAAACTACGTTTGGGCAGACAAGTTTTACCTGATATTTTTAGTGGTCGCATCACCCGCTGGAATGACCCGAAAATTGTCAAGGATAATCCTGGGATTAATTTACCTGGCTCTGAAATTAGAACCGCAGTGCGTGCGGATGGCAGTGGAACAACGTATCATTGGGTGAATCATTTAAGTGCTGTCAACGCCTACTTCAGGGGTCGGATCGGTGTGAGTACTGCTCCAGATTGGACTACTGACCCCCTCAAAGGACCTGGAAATGCTGGTGTTGCCGCATTGGTTAGACGCACTGCTGGTACCGTTGGCTATGTGGAACAATCCTATGCTGATAAAAATAAATTGGCGATCGCTGAAGTTCAAAACTCCAAGGGACAGTGGCTCGCTCCCTCCTTGGCACTTTCCAACCAAGCCGTTTCCACCTTCAAGTTTCCAGCCAGTTTCCAAGTTTTTGATGGCGACCCAGATGCAGGGTATCCCATCACTGGTGTGACTTGGATGATTCTTTACCGTCAATATCCTGACGCTGCCCAATCTGCAGCCGTAAAAAGATGGGTGAATTATGTACTAACTGAAGGTCAATCCCTTAATGAGAGCCTTGACTTTACCCGCATTCCATCTTCAGTGATTCAAAGGGTGTTATCTGAAGTCAATCAAATCAAGCCCTAGTCTTACTCAACTCGTCAGTTGATTAAATAATTACCCTATGGCACCATAGGGTAATTATTTTATGAATCCAATCACCCCCAATCTTCTTTCTGACTGAGAAAAGTATTATGAATGCCGACTTATCCAGTTCCAGTTCAATTCCATCTACAGGGGTTAACCCTGAACAGGACATTTCCCGAAAAGGCAATTTTTTGATGGATGAAGGGTTTGTCTACATTACCCTTGGTTTTGCCGTCATTGCGGCTGGTTTAATTTTTTGGATGGCTGCAATTATTACCGAAAAGGCGTGGCCTGCCATTCAAACCTTTGGAATTCCCTTTATTTGGAGTACAGATTGGAGTGTACCCGCTGAGAAATTTGGGGCGCTCCCCTATATTTTTGGCACCTTGGTTACCTCTGGCATAGCTCTCCTGCTAGCTGTTCCCATTGGTATATCCGTTGCCTTAATTACCAGTGAAAATTTCCTACCCCAGTGGGTGCGAACCCCCTTAGGGTTCATTGTGGAACTTATTGCTGCCATCCCCAGCGTTATTATTGGTCTATGGGGAATTTTTGTTTTTATCCCCGTCTTTTTGCCTGTCCAGCAGTTTTTACATCAAACCTTGGGCTGGTTTCCCCTATTCAGTTCAGAGCCTCCGGGACCGGGAATATTGGTAGCAGGACTGATATTAACCGTCATGATCCTCCCTACCATTTCTTCCATCAGCCGGGATGTATTACGTTCCGTCCCCGTAACCCTTCGCAGTGCTTCCATGGCATTGGGAGCAACCCGCTGGGAAACTATTTTTCGAGTGATGTTACCCGCTGCTGCCTCCGGTATTGTCGGAGCGTCAATTTTAGGATTGGGTCGGGCATTGGGGGAAACCATGGCAGTGGCGATGGTGATCGGGAATACGAAGCGCATTACCCCCTCATTATTGGACTCCGCCAGTACCATTCCTGCTGTTTTGGCTAATGAATTTGCAGAATCCCACGAAGGGTTACATCTCCAGTCCCTCATGTTACTAGGGGTTATTCTGTTTATTCTGACCTTGGTGGTTAATATTGCGGCAGTGTGGATTATTCAAGCCCTTAGCCTAAAGGGTCGTGAGTAATCGGTATTTTCAATTATTCCTCCCCATTCTTTGCTGTGAATTTAGCCCATCCCCTTTTTTATGAGTACCTCACCCATTCCCCATCCATCCGTATCAGATACAGATGCGAGTTTGATTTTTCAGCCTCTGAGTTTTAACCGTACCTTTTTCAGTCGGGGTATGACTGGTCTGGCGTTTGTCTTAAGTGGTCTGGCGATTTTACCTTTATTTTCCATCCTGTTTGAAGTGATTAAAAACGGGCTACCCCAGTTAACCCTAGATACCCTTACCCAATTACCCGCCCCTGCTGGGATGGAAGGTATTCCTGATGGTCTGGGCAATTGTATTATTGGTACCCTGATGATGGTTTTCCTTGCCTCACTCATGAGCATCCCCATCGGAATACTTGCTGCTATTTATCTTTCAGAATTTGGTCAGGGAAGTGCTATTGGGAGCGGGATTCGCTTCCTTATTACCGTATTAAGTGGCGTTCCCTCCATTGTGGTGGGTCTTTTTGCTTACACGGTTATTGTATTCACCACTAAGACATTTTCTGGCTTGGCGGGTAGCTTTGCTCTAGCGATTGTAATGGTTCCCATCATCACCCTTTCCACCCTAGAAGCCTTGAAATTAGTACCTACTGCCCAACGTCTGGCATCATCCGCATTGGGGGCAAACCGCTTTCAGACCACATTTAAAATTGTGGTATCGTCTGCCTTACCCGTAATAACCACTGGAACTTTGTTAGCAATTTCCAGGGCAATTGGTGAAACAGCCCCTTTAATTTTTACAGCCCTATTTACAATTAATTGGCCCGATGGGTTTTTTCAACCCACTCCTTCCCTTTCGGTAATGATTTATAATTATGCTGGCTCCCCCTTTATTGAACAAAATGCCATGGCATGGACGGGAGCCTTAGTGTTGGTCTTTATTGTACTTTGCATCAACATATTTTCCCGTTTAGTGTTGGCAAAGACCCGGTAAATGTATCTATTTTCTTCAATTTTATTTTAAGTCCGTCGTAGAAAGTTTTAGGGTCAAATAAGAGTACTTTCAGGATGTTGATTTTTAATGTCTGTTTACTAAATAGAGGACAACCACCATTATGGATAGTCAATCAACTCAAACCGTTGCCGATAACGCCAACCTTTCCCCAGCATTACGGGTGCATAACCTAGCCTTTTACTACGGCACAAAAAAAGCCCTGGAAGGGGTTACAGTGGATATGTATCAAAATCAGGTTACTGCATTGATTGGTCCCTCTGGTTGCGGAAAGTCAACCTTTATTAAGGCACTTAACCGCATTGGAGAATTGGAAGGGGATATTACAATCGAAGGTTTAGTGGAATTTTATGGACAAAACATCTATGCCAGTAATGTGAACCTGAACCAACTCCGTCGTCAGATTGGGATGGTATTTCAAAAACCTAATCCCTTCCCCATGAGTATTTACGATAATGTTGCCTATGGGTTGCGGGTGTTTGGTCGCATTAGTAAAACAGTATTGGATGAAACTGTTGAAGTTGCCCTCCGTGGTTCTGCCCTATGGGATGAAGTGAAGGATAATTTACGTAAATCAGCCTTGGGATTATCTGGGGGACAGCAACAGCGGTTGTGTATTGCTCGGGCGATGGCAGTTCGTCCTAAGGTGTTGCTCATGGATGAACCCTGTTCTGCCCTTGACCCCATTTCCACCATGAAAATTGAAGATTTGATCCATTCATTACGCAATGAAGTAACAATTGTCATTGTGACTCATAATATGCAGCAGGCATCTCGAGTGTCAGACTATACGGCATTTTTTAATACGGATGAAAGCCGGATTGGTCAATTGGTTGAGTATAACTTAACCCCGCAAATTTTTGGGGCAGCTACGGATTCTCGTACCCGTGATTATGTGGAAGGACGTTTCGGTTGAATTCCAGAAGCTCTTGTCGATGGGTGGTTTTGATTTCTTTGCTACGGTAAACTGGAAGGGAGTGGAACGATTCCTTTCCAGTTATTAGTTTGGAATTCGGTAGTCTTAACCAAGGAAGATAGAATTTAGTTGGGGGTTAGGGGCATCGCCACTACCACCCTCTTTAAATCCTTACCTTACCTTTTTACCATTACCTAGAATCACAACTGAAATAACAGAACGGGTTGGTAGGCTACCTTAACCTCTTATACATCACATAACTATCTACCTCCCCCAATATAGGGTGATAAAATGCACCGGGTAAAATACCCACAATGTGGAAGCCTAGTTTTTTCCACAGCACTACTGCAGCTTCATTGGTAGATACCACCATATTAAACTGCATTGCCCGAAACCCCATGTTTCTAGCTTTTTCCTGGGAATGAATCCCCATCAGGTATCCAATGCCCATTCCCCTAGAGGAAGGTCTGACGACATAACCGCAATTGCAAACATGGGAACCTTGACCGGGATGGTTAGCTTTAATAAAGTAACTCCCTACAATTTCACCTGTTTTATTTTCAGCTACAAATGTATCTAATGGTATTTCGATCCAAGCCTGGTAGGCTTCCGCTTCAGAAATGTGGGTGGCATAACAATAAGTATCTCCAGCTCGGAATACCGACTCTAAAATACTCCACACCCATGACCAATCGGATGGTTGAAATTCTCGAATGTTCAGTGTTGGTGTATTCACTACTGGTGTGAGGGAACTATCCATAGACACGATTAAGGGTTTTGCCACTAAGGAACATTGAGCAGCTCATCACTATATCAGATTTCTATTGACTTTTAAAATTCCAGCATGGTGCAGAAAAGTGAATGGCTCACAAGTATTAACAATTACTGGAATCCCAATTGAACCAGTAGAGGTGCTTGAGGTCACCGTTAGTTGAAGTCGAATTTTGGTCTGATAACCATCGCATTTCCAGGAATCCATGATTTTGGCGATGATCGTCGAAAAATTAGGGTCTAAAACTTCCTTCGTCTAGGACTGGTTTATGCTAAGATATCCAAAACTAAAGGTTTAAAGTTCGTTGGAACAGATGTAGTAAGAGTGCATCAAGACCATTGGGTTCGGGGTGGTTCAACCCAACCTAGTTATAACAGTCAACTATTTGAACCCATTCAACATATTCTCCATGACACACTGGGAGATTATAAATAGACACGGAGCGGATGGCTGCCTAGTTAGCCCATCGCTTTCAAATGTGAAGAGACCCTCGCCCCTTCTGGACGAGGAGATATGTCAAAATCTCGTCATTTATTAAGTGGCACTGACAAGATGAATTCTGGGATTAATTTACAAGGCAGTTTCATTGATTTTTTCCAAGGGCTTGGTTTACCTTATGGTACGGTGAAGCTTCTATGGTTACCTTTACCCATGCTGCTTTTGTTACTTGGTGCTACGGTTGGAGTGTTAGTAGTGGTATGGTTAGAACGAAAAATTTCAGCGGCTGCACAACAACGCATTGGTCCCGAATATGCTGGTCCGCTGGGGGTACTGCAGCCCGTTGCTGATGGGCTCAAATTATTGGTGAAAGAAGATATTATTCCAGCGAACTCGGATCCGGTTTTATTCACCTTAGGTCCCATGATTGTGGTAATACCTGTATTTTTATCCTACTTGATTGTGCCCTTTGGACAAAATTTGGTTTTGACGAATATTGGCACCGGCGTTTTTCTGTGGATTGCCCTTTCAAGTGTGGCTCCCATCGGGCTTTTGATGTCTGGCTATTCATCAAACAATAAGTATTCCTTATTGGGAGGACTACGGGCTGCAGCCCAATCCCTCAGTTACGAAGTACCCTTGGCTCTGGCAGTTTTAGCCGTGGTCATGATGTCTAACTCCCTCAGCACTATCGACATCATAGAGCAGCAATCAGGGTATGGAATATTCGGTTGGAATATCTGGCGTCAACCTGTGGGTTTTTTAATTTTCTGGATTGCCGCCCTTGCTGAATGTGAACGGCTTCCCTTTGATTTACCAGAAGCAGAAGAAGAATTAGTTGCTGGCTATCAAACCGAGTATGCCGGCATGAAATTTGCCCTATTTTACCTGGGTTCTTATGTCAACTTAGTCCTTTCAGCCCTTTTGGTTGCAGTTCTTTACCTAGGCGGCTGGGATTTTCCCATTCCCATCGATCCAATCCTTCAATTGCTGGGCATTGATTCAAATGTGCCTTGGGTTCAATTAATTACTGCTTCATTAGGAATTACCATGACCCTATTGAAGGCTTATTTTTTAGTCTTTCTAGCAATTTTAATACGTTGGACCGTCCCACGGGTACGAATTGACCAATTATTAGATCTAGGCTGGAAATTTTTACTTCCCATTGCCTTGGTGAACTTATTGTTAACTGCAGGATTAAAGCTGGCTTTTCCAGTCGCATTCGGAGGGTAACCCTCATTCCTTTATTTTTTTTAATTCAGGATTCCAATTTATGCTGAAGTTTCTCAAACAGGTTGGTGACTATACGAAGGAAACGGTTCAGGCTGCCAAATACATTGGTCAGGGTCTTTCTGTCACCTTCGACCACATGCGCAGGCGTCCAGTTACCGTTCTCTATCCCTATGAAAAATTGATTCCATCTGAACGGTTTCGGGGAAGGATTCATTTTGAATTTGATAAATGTATTGCCTGTGAAGTCTGTGTTAGGGTTTGTCCCATCAATCTTCCAGTAGTGGATTGGGACTTTGACAAAACAAGCAAGAAGAAGAAGTTAAAACATTACAGTATTGACTTCGGAGTTTGTATTTTTTGTGGGAATTGCGTAGAATACTGTCCTACCAATTGTTTATCCATGACCGAAGAATATGAACTGGCTACCTATGATCGCCATGAATTGAATTATGATACTGTTGCTCTAGGTCGTCTTCCCTATAAGGTTACGAATGATCCTATGGTCACTCCGTTACGGGAACTGGGTTATTTACCTCAAGGTATTATCGAACCCCATGATCTTCCCAGTGCCCCATCTGGATTGCCAAGGCAATAAGTCCATTCCCATGGTTGATGGTTCTCAAAATCTAGGGCACCCTAAATCCTACCTACTAAACCATCATCAATTATCAATTATCAATTATCAATTCAAGAGGAGATTGACAAAGGGTGAATTTAGCACAAGGGGTTCAAGTTGTTTCATTAGGACTACTTTCACTGATGGTGCTTGGGGCAGCGTTAGGAGTTGTTCTGGCAAATAATATTGTCTACTCAGCATTTTTATTGGGTGGAGTGTTTATATCCATATCTGGGCTTTACATATTATTAAATGCAGGGTTTGTTGCCACAGCACAAATTTTAATTTATGTTGGAGCAGTGAATGTATTGATATTATTTGCCATTATGTTGGTCAATAAACGGGAAGATTTTGCTCCTATTTCATCAGCATGGATCCGAAAAGGAGTGACCGGTTTGGTATGTATTGGATTGTTTGCTTTACTGTCCACGATGGTACTTACCACCCCCTGGTTGATTGCATCAATTCCTGCTTCTGGGGAGCAAGCAACTTTATTAATTGGTGAACATTTATTCAGTGATTTTCTTTTACCCTTTGAATTAGCATCTGTTTTATTATTAATTGCCTTAATTGGAGCCATTATCCTGGCTCGTCGTGAATTGATCGTCAATGAGCCTGCTTCTGGAGTGGATGCCGGACTCATGTTGCCCGAACGTCCTCGGGAAGGAGTGGCAGTGGGTAGCGATCCCTGATCTACCTCTATTTTCTATCCCAATGGGTTCCTTTTCATAGAAATACTAACCCTGGAAAAAACCAGATTAGTTTTTGTAATGTTTTCCGTTGTCACCATGGGTAAAAATTCAATCTATTTAACTGTTTACCAGTATTAACGTTATGGAACTTCAGTACTTCCTACTTTTAGCGGCTGCTCTATTTTGCATTGGTGTGTATGGACTGATCACCAGTCGTAATGCGGTGCGGGTATTAATGTCCATTGAATTAATGTTGAATGCTGTAAACCTTAATTTAATGGCATTCTCTAATTTCCTTGACCCGGGTGAAATCAAGGGGCAGGTTTTCACAGTATTTGTTATCACCGTGGCAGCAGCGGAGGCTGCGGTAGGTCTGGCCATTATTCTTTCAATTTATCGGAACCGTGACACAGTGGATATGGAACAATTTAATCTACTTAAGTGGTAATTTTTTTACTCAACTGGTGCTACCCTCTTCAAGATCATAATGTTCCTTAGGATGGTGAATAGATTTAGGTGAGGGATATATGTCGTCAATGGATCAGCTATCCCCATCCCATCCACAATTTTGGTGGGTTCCGTTGCAAAAAGCCTTGACCATCGAAGCAGATCAAGGCTTTAATGATTTAATTGGCAACGCCCACCGATTCAGTCAATTTCTCCATAACAATCTTCTTTTACCTCCAGCGTCCTTACCCATGGAGACAAAAACCCGTTGGCATAGGCTGGCACATCAATTCCAAGATTACACCAACCTTAACTTTGCTCAACGGCAGCATTTAATCGCAGAGACTCGGCGTTTAATTCGTCAAAGCCAAAAACAATGGGAAGAAGTTGAAAAACAACCCCAAGCCAGCATTAATGCTAATCAAAATTTACTAAAAGCTTCCAGCTCTTCCCTTCCTTCCCGTCCCCGCACCAATGGGGTTACTCCAGTTCGGAAGGGAGCTGATAACTTACCCCCTCAGTTGGATCAGCCCCTTACCCGACTCAATGGCATCGGTCCTAAACAAGGGGAGCAACTGAAGAAATTAGGGTTACACACCGTCAAAGATGTTTTGTTTTACTATCCCCGTGATCACCTAGACTATGCTCGTCAAAAGGCGATCGCTGATTTAATTCCGGGAGAAACTGTAACCCTAGTGGGTACTGTTAAGCGGTGTAATTGCTTCAATAGCCCCCGAAACCAGAAACTCACTATTCTGGAACTCATCTTGGAAGACCGGAGCGGATCAATTAAACTCAGTCGGTTTTATCCTGGTAACCGCTATGGGAACCGGGGTTGGCAGGAGATGATAAAACGACAGTATCCCATGGGTTCCTTCATCGCCGCGTCAGGATTAGTCAAGGCAGGGAAATATGGTTTAACCTTAGATAATTTGGAAATTGAGGTGTTGGATCATTCCCACAGTACCATTCAATCCCTAAAAGTAGGGCGGGTTCTTCCTGTTTACCCCCTTACCAATGGGGTAGATGGCGATACGGTTCGGCGGGCTGTGGTTGCAGCCTTGCCAGCAGTTCAATTTCTAATCGATCCACTTCCCCCAGACTGCCGCCAAACCCAAGATCTCATTGATTTACAGATGGCAGTTACCCATATTCATTACCCCCCCGATCAACCCAGCCTGGATGCCGCCCGTCGCCGTTTAGTGTTTGATGAATTTTTCTATTTACAATTGGGTTTACTCAACCGACGGGAACAGCAACGGCAAAAACAAGTGGGTGTGGTACTCGTGCCAAGGGGTAAACTAATTGATCAGTTCTATGGGATCCTACCTTTTCAACTCACCAATGCTCAACAACGGGTATTAGATGATATTTACCACGACTTACAACAACCAGTCCCCATGAATCGCCTGATTCAAGGAGATGTGGGTTCAGGAAAGACAGTGGTGGCGGTGATTGCCTTACTGGCTGCCATTCAATGTGGCTATCAGACGGCTTTAATGACACCGACAGAAGTATTAGCTGAACAACATTACCGTAAGTTAGTCCTCTGGTTTAACCAGTTACACATCCCCGTAGAATTACTGACAGGTTCCACCAAAAGCAGTAAACGAAAATTAATCTATAACCAGTTAGAAACTGGACAATTACCCCTCTTGGTTGGCACCCATGCACTTATCCAGGATGCAGTTACCTTTCAGCAATTGGGTTTAGTGGTGATTGATGAACAACATCGTTTTGGTGTGGAGCAACGGGCAAAATTACACCAAAAGGGAGTTCACCCCCATGTTTTGTCCATGACGGCGACCCCCATTCCACGAACCTTAGCCCTAACTCTCCATGGAGATTTAGACGTAAGCCAAATTGATGAATTACCACCGGGCAGACACCCCATTCAAACCACCCTATTGGGGAATAGACAACGGACAGATGCCTATGATTTACTTCGTCGGGAGTTAGCCCAAGGTCGTCAAGGATATGTGGTACTTCCTTTAATCGATGAGTCGGAAAAGGTGGACTTAAAGTCAGTGGTGGTGGAGCATCAACGGTTGCAGGAACTAGTTTTCCCACATTTTCAAGTTAGGTTACTCCACGGGCGGATGACTGGGGTAGAGAAGGATGAAGCCATTGCCCACTTCCGCGACGGTCATACCCATATTTTAGTGTCCACCACAGTCATTGAAGTGGGAGTGGATGTTCCCAATGCAACAGTGATGATGATTGAACATGCGGAACGGTTTGGGTTATCTCAACTCCATCAATTGCGGGGTCGAGTCGGTCGGGGTGCCCATCAGTCTTATTGTTTATTAATGAACCATTCAAAATCTGAAACTGCTCGACAACGTCTACAAGTACTTGCCCAATCCCAGGATGGCTTTTTTATTTCAGAAATGGATATGCGCTTACGAGGACCTGGGGAGATACTGGGTACCCGTCAGTCAGGGTTGCCGGACTTTGCCTTAGCCAGTTTAGCCACGGATGAAGCCGTATTAGATGCTGCACGGGAAATGGCAGCAAACTGTATTAAAATAGACCCCACCTTAAAAGCATCCCCCTTACTGAAAGAAGAATTAGAGTATCGTTATCAACGGTTGTTAGGAGGGGCAATTCTCACCTGAAATCATGGCTTAAAGCGAAGTAACTGCTTTAAGCCATCCCACGTCCCGAACTGATGGTTTTCTTCGGATTTTTTGATGACTTCCACATAAATATGTTCCAGTCGAACGGGTTGGCGACTGACAGAATTAAGGGGAATGCCATCAAATCGATCCATAATTTCCCGTAGTTCCAATAACTCTGGCAACCAGAATACTAAGTCATTTCCATAATGACGCACAGTAAATCCATGTTCTTCAGCACGGGCAATGGCATCTGACTCCGCAGGGGTGGAAACTACCACCACTTCCTTGGCAGGAATTAAATGACGTAACTCTTCAAAGGTTCCTTCAGCCCGCAAATATCCCTGTTTAATAATGCCAATACGCTGGCATAAACGCTCGGCTTCCTCCAGCATATGGGTGGTAATCATCACGGTGGTGCCTTCGTTTCGCAACTGATGGATTAATTGCCAAATTTCATAACGGGCTTCAATATCTAAACCAGTAGTTGGCTCATCCAGAATTACTAACTTAGGTTGATGGATTAAGGCGATCGCCATACTTAACCGTCGTTGCATTCCGCCGCTTAGATTCTGGGCAACGCTATGGGCTCGGTCTGTCAACCCAACGGACTCCAAACAAATTGCTACCCGCCGTTGTCGCTCTCGTCGCTTCAACCCATACAATTTACCAAAGAAGTCTAAATTTTCAGCACATGTCAGGGAACGATAGAGTAAATTCTCCTGGGGAGCAATCCCAATCAGATGTTTAGTCTCATCTGATACGGGCTGACCCATAATTTCCACCCTGCCCCCATCGGGTTTCAATAAATTACAAATGATATTAATGGTAGTTGTTTTTCCAGCACCATTTGGTCCTAGTAGCCCATAAATTTCGCCACTAGCAAGATGTAGGGTCAATCCATGTAAGGCTTGACGACCGCCATAGAATTTATTTAAATTCTCAATTTTGAGCACAATGGAACCATAAAAACAGGGTAACGGAAATGAATACAGAATATCAGTATCCACCACTGCCTTCTTGTAATGGATGCTGGCGACCTATTTTAATAGGGGTTGGTCAGCATTTTCTCCACTGCCTCAATAATTTGGGTCGGTTGTACAATGGTTAGGTTCTCTAATACCCCATTATAGGGAGTAGGAATATCCTGAGAAGAAAGCCGGAGGACTGGGGCATCCAGTTCATCGAAGAGGCGATCATTAATTGAAGCAATCAGTTCTGCCCCAATTCCACCGGTGCGCATACATTCTTCCACAATGATAACCCGATGGGTCTTGCGGATAGATGCACCAATGGTTTCAAAATCTAAGGGTTTAAGGGAGATCAAATCAATAATTTCTGGATCATATCCAGACTTGGTGAGGGTCTTTGCTGCTTGTAAAACATGATGGCGCATTCGAGAGTAGGTGAGGATGGTGACATCATTTCCCTCACGAACCACTTCAGCTTTATCCAAGGGCAATAAGTACTCTTCTTCGGGTAACGTTTCCTTTAGGTTATAGAGTAGTACATGTTCAAAAAACAAAACTGGGTTTTCATCCCGAATAGCTGATTTCAGCAGTCCTTTAGCATTAAAGGGGGTTGAACAGGCAACAATCTTCAATCCAGGTACAGCCTGGAAATAAGCCTCTAATCTTTGGGAGTGTTCTGCTCCTAATTGACGCCCGACACCACCCGGTCCGCGGATTACCAGGGGAATTTTGAAGTTCCCCCCAGATGTGTACCGTAACATGCCCGCATTATTGGCAATTTGGTTAAAGGCCAACAATAAAAAACCCATATTCATGCCTTCAATAATGGGACGTAAACCCGTCATTGCAGCTCCCACAGCCATGCCAGTAAAACTATTTTCAGCGATGGGTGTGTCTAACAACCGCAAGTCCCCATATTTTTCATACAGATCCTTGGTTACTTTATAGGAACCACCATACTGTCCTACATCCTCACCCAGAACAAATACTGATGGATCCCGGTGCATTTCTTCATCAATAGCGGCACGCAACGCATTGAATAAAAAGGTTTCAGCCATCTAACCCTCGCCTACCTAGAATTATCGTTTGAAAGCCCCAGTCTATTTTTAACTGAGGTTGATACTAACCTTGTGGAAGTTCACTATATTAGGAATACAGACAATTGATTGTACCGTGGGAAAGCTCTAAATGGACTAAAAATAGCAGAATTCCTATAAAGGGTAATTGGGCTTTAAACTCTGGCACATTAGAATTTGATTCGGCATACTTGAGTAAAAAAGTTGCCCACTTACCCGAAACATCATTCGTAAATAGGGTAAACTTTATCTAGTTTTTCAAGGGGTCAGGTTAGAAAATTGGGGAAAACCATCAGTGGGGAGAGTTTTAATCTTCTTTCCAAACTCCAAATCCTATGACCACTCATCCCCTAGGGAGGAACTCATCGTTCTATCCCCTAACTTGACTACCGTAGGAATGGAAACAACTACAAAATCACAATTCTGATTGAATAAGAGGTGCTTTAAGTTGCAGTCTGAGAAAAAACGGAATCGACGACGATCAAAACGAAGGGCTATCTTTTGTCCCTATCATGGCTGTTATATGGATAGTGTCAGTCAAAAGTTTCCGTTATACGCTGACAAAGTGGAGCATTTACGGGAACAGGGCATCAACCGCATCAATGCAGTTCTGTTAATGTCCAGCCAAACAGTAGTTCCCCTAGATGGACAGTGGATGGAGGCATTTTGGTGCGCTGAATGTCAATGTGTCCATTGGTTCCATGTCTCCAAGTTAGGGGGAACCTATCACGTAAAACTAGCCAGTCGGGAACTATGGCAAAGGGCTACGGGAGTGATTAATCCTGAAGGTAATACATCCGTGGGGGAGTTTACCCGCAGGCACTCTCGCATGGCGCGTTATAATCAGGTTAATCAATTTAACTTCTGTGGCTGATTGTGAGAGTTAGGCAGCATGTTAATCCGTTGTCAAGACAGTACCAAACAGCCATGGTACCGCCAGATTGGTCGGGGGTTTATCATCATCCTCAATTCCCCCTCCACTTAGATATTGGGTGTGGACGGGGTAGTTTTTTATTAGAAATGGCTCAACTCCACCATCATTGGAACTTTTTGGGGGTGGAAATTCGGCAGACATTAGTGGCAGCAGCCAACCATCACCGAACAGAATTGGGATTAACCAACCTCCACTATCTTTTTTGTAATGTCAATCCGTCCCTAGTTGGGTTACTAACCAGTTTGCCATCCTCCTTATCGTTTGTTAGCATCCAATTTCCTGATCCATGGTTTAAAAAACGCCACCAAAAACGTCGGGTCGTTCAACCAGAACTGGTGGATACCTTGGGACGGTACTTAAAACCAGGGGGAGTTGTTTTTCTTCAGTCTGATGTGAGGGAGGTGGCAATTGACATGGTGGATCAATTTGCATTCCACCCTGCTTTTAGTCTGGAAGGAGGTGAGACCCTTCCTCAAAAAGGAGATGACGGACAGTGGATATTAATTAATCCATTACCCGTAGCAACCGAACGAGAACGGAGTACCCTTGAACGGGGAGGATTTGTTTATCGACAGTTATTTAAAAAAAATATTTAAAAAAATTAATTAAAGCATTCACTGCTCAGCCCGTCTACGGGTAGTTCAGCACATGAATGAACCTCCACCACCAAATAGGCGAGGGATGGGATGTGGCTCAACCGTTGTTTATAGTGGTGGGGCGGCTGAGGGTCATCACTTAATAGACTCAGCGTGGCAGCAAATTTATGGGGGCTCAGGTGCCAAATATGTATGTCAGTCACTAAGTCTTCCCCGTTCCGTTCAATGGCTTCCACCACCGTGGCTTTTAAGGTTCGATCAATTGTCCCATCTAAGAGGATCATTCCAGATTCCCGCACTAGCCCATAGGACCAGTTACTAATGACCATTGCCCCAACCAGTCCCATGGCAGCGTCCAACCATATCCATCCCCAGAACTTACCAGCCAATAAGGCAACAATGGCTAAGATGGAGGTTAGGGTATCTGCCAAAACATGAACATATGCTGCATATAAGTTAGGGTCCCGATGGGGATGGGGGTGAGGTTTTGGAAATGGGATGACATCCCTTGCCATAGATTGTAAGGATTGTTTATTAGAGATAAAAGGAATGATAGATTCTGAATCGGAATGGGTATGACTGGGGGGATGATTCGAATCTTCATGCAAAGAATGATGATTTAAGAGGGCTGCGCTGAGTAAATTGACCCCCAATCCCAATACTGCCACTCCAATGGCATCGTCGAACTGGGTGATGTGGTGGTGGAAATGGACATCCAGGTAGGGGCTGATAAGACGGATCAGGGACTCTAATGCCATCATTACAGCAATCACCACTAGGGCAATGGCACTGGTAAAGGCACCTAAAACTGTAACCTTACCCGTACCAAAGGTGTAGGTAGGGTTGCTGGCATGACGACGGGCATATTGATAGGCAAACACGGTGATACCAAAGGCAGCTACATGGGTAGCCATGTGCCAACCATCAGCTAAAAGAGCCATAGAACCCAACAAAGAGCCGACAATAATCTCTGCCACCATGGTAAAGGCAGTGACTAACAATACAAGTTTAGTCTTATTTTCGGGAACATGAAAATCAGTCCCGAAGGTATGTTCATGTTGCCAGTGATCCAGATTATCGATCTCCATATGGAACTGATTAGAGGAACAGGAAAGTAGTCCTTACCGTCAATACTAGAATAATACAGAATTTGTAATGTTCCTGGGATTATATAAAATTCATTGGGGATTCCAAGACAAATTCCAGATGTTAGTCCACAATTGCTAGTCTACAATTATGTTGCAGCACCAGTTATGAGGTGATAATCATTCATGAAAAATAAATTCATCCAGTTAAGGTATTTAATCCCAATCCTGGCTTTACTTATAGCCATTAAGTTGCCTGCCCGTGCTGATCGTCCATCTACTTCCCATATCCAACCATCCCCATTGATAGCCCAAGGGCAATGGCAACCATTTCAGTCAGACATGGGTGGGTATGGTATTTCCATGCCAGACTCCCCAGTAGATGATACTAAATCCTTTGAAACCCAAGCAGGTATGGTAGATTTTCGCATTAGTTCTGTCACTTCTAATGGGATATTCTATGGGGTGGGATATGGAGATTATCCCGAAAAAGACTATGGGAGGAAATCATCCAAAGACTTACTCAATGAACTCCAGACTGCGGCTCTAAAATCATTTGAAGTGAAGTTAAAAGAAGAAAAAGACATCAAATTAGGACTTTACCAAGGACGGGAGTTGGATTTTGAGAGCCCCGAAGGACTGGTGGGTAAAGCACGAATTTTGCTGGTGAATCGAAGGATGTATGTATTAGGGGTCATCACATTTAAGGGAAATACAGATAATTGGAAATCATTGGGAACGCAGTTTCTGGATTCTTTCAAAACATTTCCGTCACCCGGGACGAGGCAGGGGGCTAATTCCATAATCCCAAGCTTAGTCCATGGTGTTTTATGATGGATGGGTTAGAGTTTTACCTAATAACAGATAAACCATGGTGGCAACTGTACAAGTTGATGTATTGGTGGTAGGCGCAGGAACAGGGGGTACGGCAGCAGCCCTTCAATCTGCCCGACGGGGGGCAAAAACAATGGTAGTTAGCGAATTTCCATGGTTGGGGGGCATGTTAACCAGTGCAGGAGTCTCAGCACCTGATGGGAATGAACTTCTCCCGTGGCAAACAGGTCTATGGGGAGCATTTATCCGTGCCTTAGAACAACATCAACCCCAAGGGTTGGATTGGGGTTGGGTTAGTAATTTCGCCTATGATCCACGGGTGGGAGCCTCAATTTTGGCTGATTGGATACAATCCCTACCCAACTTGCAGTGGGTTGTTGGTCACATTCCCCTTGGGGTTACAAGAAAGGGCGATCGCATTACAGGAGTTGAGTTTGCTGATTGGGTGGTCACTGCCCACATTATTATCGATGGAACTGAACTCGGGGATTTATTGACGTTAGGAGACATCCCCCATCGGTGGGGTTGGGAATGGCAGTCTCAGTGGAACGAACCATCCGCCCCAGTCGCCCCAACCCCTTTAACTCTTACTTATCCCGTCCAATCTCCCACTTGGGTGGTGGTCTTACAAGACTATGGTGCAGGGGAGAGTGCCCCTGCCATACCAACCCCTTCCCTTTATGATCCTGCTCAATTTGAAGGAGCATGGGATCACTATGGAGTTGAGCAATTTATCTCCTACGGTCAGTTTATAGGGCTGGAATCTGGTGCTCGTCAAGGGGGCTGTCATCGATACATGATCAACTGGCCCATCCATGGGAACGATTATGGTCAGAACCTGAGCCGGTTAGTCCATGGTTCAAGCCGCCAAGAGTTTTTCATGGAGTGCTTTGCCCACAGCGAGGGATTTGCCCATTTCATCCAAACCCGCCTCAACCCCAGGTATGGATTGGCAACTGGCATATTCCCCGTGTGTTCCCCCATGCAACAGTCACTGCCCTCCAACCAAGGCACTGCCTTTGGCATCCATCCCTACTTCCGAGAAAGCCGTCGTCTGATTGGGATTAGTACAGTAACGGAGTTGGATATTTTACCCATACCCAACGGGCAGGTGGCTCAATTGCCGACGGATAACAACGGGCAGGTGACCGCCATCGCCATTGGCAATTATCCAAATGACCACCATTATCCAGGGTATGAATTTCCCCTCAGTCCTAAATCATTACGCTGGGGGGGGCGATGGACGGGTACGCCATTTTCCCTCCCCTACGGCTGCTTGATTCCACAGACAGTGGATGGGTTTTTAGTCTGTGAAAAAAATATTTCGGTTTCCCATATAGCCAATGGCGCGACCAGATTACAACCGTTGGTTTTGGCTATTGGTCAAGCAGCGGGCATGGCGGCAGCCCTTTGCATCGAGAGAAACTGTCAACCACGGGATTTACCCGTTGATATTTTACAACACGCTCTTTTAACCGATTCCAGCGCTCCAGCCGCCGTCATTCCGTTATTTAACCTCACCCCTGACCATCCCCAATGGCTGTCTACCCAACAGCACTTTCTACGGAATCCAACTTTATACCCTAAGGATGGATATGACCCGGATTTATCCTCTAAGGGGTCATCATCCCCTTCCCCGCAACAAACGGATTTTCATTTTTCTGGTACATTTATTCGTGAAAATTTTCAAGACTACGGTTTGTTTCCCACCCGTTCAACCACTGCTCAACAGAGGTTAAATTTAATTACATTGACACCCCACATTAATGAGCGGTTAGCTCAATTGACTAATGGTCAGGCGATCGCTGGTTCGGGAACATTCAATACTGCCGGAAATTGGATTACCATCAAGTGGTTGAAGGACTAGGTTGGGGATGATAGTCATCATTGAGGGATTCAAAGCAGTCATGAACGGGGTGCTGGGGGTAAACAGCCCAATGCTTTGCAAGGGCAGTAACAATTCTTTCCTAAAGCAGTTCATATCAACTCCATGAATGGGTATTGATCCAATGAAACGCCTTAAACTTGAAAAGTATCCCAATGGTACACGTTTGTCCCATCCCCTAACCTCTTTTCCCCAAAAGGGAGAAGGGGAACCGAATTCAAAGTTTCTCTTTTGTTCTGGGAGAGGGATTTAGGATGGGGATGCACAATTGGGATGCACCCTAAACTTACACCAGACGTATTCTTGCTGGCATAAAAAACCTTAGTCTTAATTTAATCCTTTTCTCATAGTATAAAAACCAATGGATTTCACTTTCGCCTTACCTGTTTTTTTGGTAACCCTCCGGGAAGGAGTCGAAGCAGCCTTGGTGATTGGCATCGTTTTGGCTTGTTTATCCAAAGCTAACGCCTCCTCCCTCAACCGGTTTGTTTACATTGGGGTTACCCTTGGAATAACGGTCAGTATCGCCCTAGGGCTATGTTTAGTTTTAAGCCTGCAATCTCTGGGGTTATCTGACTGGAACTATGCCCCAGTGGCAGAACAGGCAGTTAAGGGAGGTGTCGCCCTAGTAGCCATCGCCTTGCTCAGTTGGATGTTAGTGTGGATGACCAAACAGGCAAAAACGTTGAAACATGAAGTCATCCAATCCGTAGAAGCTAGCTTAAACGGTGGGAACGGTTGGGGAATTTTTACTTTAATCTTTGTAGCTGTGTTACGGGAAGGAGTGGAAACTGTTTTATTTGTTGGGTCCCAAATGCAACAGGGTTGGTCACCAGTGTTGGGGGCTGTGGCGGGTTTAGCGGGGGCATCCATGATTGGCATACTGATTTTCCAGGGTGGAATCAGGATTAACCTGAAGGTATTTTTCCAATTCATGGGTTTTGTCCTGCTATTGATTATTTCAGGGTTAGTAATCACTGCTCTACGGAAGTTTGAATCTAGTATTTTTCTCATGGGACAAATGAACCTCGGTCCATTGAACTGGTGTCAACAGCCAGTCAATTCTTGCATTTTAGGGCGACAGGTCTGGGACTTATCCGCAGTCCTTCCTGACCGGCAATTTCCAGGGCTAGTACTGAAAGCATTATTTGGGTATACCCAACAACTTTATCTAGTTCAAGCAATTGGTTATTTGGTTATTTTCTTGGGAGTGGGTAGCATGTATTGGTATAGCCTTCGGCAATCAGATCCAGCCCGTCCATAAAGCTGAAATGACTAATTCCCATGCCCACCGTTCAAGTCGCTAAACAATGAGATCATGAATTTCTTGAAAATGGATCACATCTTGCCGAGGATCCACATGGACAACTTTAAGGTAGACGCGATCGCCCAATTGTAAAGTCCGTCCAAACTTAGCTGGTAATTCCAAGCCTAAGTCTTCCAACAAAACCAATGCCAGCTTTTCATGTTCTCTCAACCAGCGTAGAACCAACGCATTCCACACCTCCCCTGGTTGGCGACGTAAATATTCCAGTCCCCAGTATCGATTTGTTTGACGTTCCACCTGTACTGCCTCTCCCACCGCAGTCCCTAACCCCAAGAGGAGTTCTTGCATTTTTGCTAACGTAAATGGCAATGGATCTCCACGCAAGTGAGCCTTAATTTGAAAATGGGCTAATAGATCAGTATATCGACGAATTGGAGACGTAACCTGGGTGTAAGTACTTAAACCCAAACTGGCATGACGCATCGGAGTCACACTCATTTCGCTACGGGGCATACATCGTCGAATTGCACAATCCCGAACTGGACCCGCTGGTAATTGTAATAGTTCCTCATCAGAAGGGAGTTCTGGTTGTGGTTGATGGCGAAAGGGCAATGGTAAACTATGGAGTTGCCCATAGAGGGATGCAACTTCTCCAGTTAAAATCATCATCTCAGCCACTAAATTACGGGAGGGGGAGTCATCTAATAGATCTATTTTTACCTCGTCTCCGCAGACCTTAATTGATGATTCCGGCATGGAAATATTAATTGCCCCCTGGGATTGTCGCCACTGCCGGCGTAGTTTAGCTTGCTTGGCAATACCTAGGAGTTCCGGTTCCGCCTGAATATCCAGTTCTAATATTTCATCCACATCTTCGTAGGTAAGACGGTAGGTGGGCTTAATCATACTACTGTGGATACTATAGTCCGCAACTGATCCAGTTTCGTCTAAAGTGATGGCAAAACTAAGGGAACAGCATACCTTTCCTTCCTTTAAACTCATTGGACCAGTGGCTAATTCAACTGGAAACATAGATATCATTCCAGTGGGTAAATACAGGGTAGTGGCTCGACGACGAGCTTCCAGATCCAGTTCATCCCCAGGGGACAGCCATCGGGTGGGATCAGCAATGTGAACCCAGATTTGATGATGCCATTCACCATCCCGATCCACAACCGTTTGCCAACTCAATCCGTCATCAATTTCAGTGGTACTTGCGTCATCAATGGTATAGACTTTCAGGTGAGTCAGGTCAAGCCGTTGAACATCAAGATCAATCGGTGGAAATTGCAAACGATCGTTAACCACATCGATAACCTTCGCAGAAAACTGAATTGGACAAGCACTGCGCCGCAGTATGAGATTTTCATGGGAACTCCACAATCCTAAGTCTACTAGTAACTGAAATGCCCCTTCTGAAGTCCCTGCCCGTCCCAATGCAGTTAATAATTCTTGAGCATAGGTAATGTGGATCGCTTCATTTCCAAAGGTTGCTAATCGTTCTAGGGAATCGATGCGGGATC
Source organism: uncultured Synechococcales cyanobacterium (assembly GCA_903897715.1). GTDB lineage: Bacteria > Cyanobacteriota > Cyanobacteriia > CAIUCS01 > CAIUCS01 > CAIUCS01. Next base: position 16,646 of record CAIUCS010000118.1, on the reverse strand, counting down.
GATGGGGAATGACCCATGCTCCATCCAAATGAGGAGATTCAACTTGATTGCTGTTCGCTGTCAATACTTGTTGAATCTGGTGAAGGAACTCCTGCCACTCCTGTTGTCGTTGTGCTGCCACCGTCATTTGATGCTTCAGTTCATTCACCTGTAATTGGGTTCGGGGTTCGTAGCGATCGCCCCGTTGCTTAAAGAAAACTCGATCTTCCACCAATAGACAGTGGGCTGCATAACAACAAATATCAGTTTGGGACGAAAATAAAACTTCAGCTAATCCTTGTGGATCGGTACTCTCTCCTTCTTCTACACATAACTCCCATGCCACTTCTAAAGCTGAAGGATCAAGATAAGCATTCACCTGCTGTCGAAAGGAAGGAATGTCAGAGACCCTATAGGAATGGTCACTACCTTCATAGGTGATGTCTCTTGGGTGTAACGTGTGGGATTGAGATCGTTCATCCAAGATTATCCACAGTTTTTTCCCTTCAGGTCGTTCAACTATTCCTAAACGACGGTCATTATGAACCTTAAATTCAACGAGTGTTCCTTTTTGCACCAGTTTGAACCCATCCCTTCCTTGGCAGTTGATGAACTTTGATTCCTAGAAGTCCTACTCTGTAGATGACTCTAATAATTATGTATGGTTAAAAAAAAACACCAGGAATCTTGAATGAATCTTCATTTTATTCTGTTTTTCATCCAATTAACGATTGCCTGGGACAAAGGGACAGGGATTCTCCAAATCGAGCAGAAATTTTGGGTTGCATCGCCCTAGTTTACCGCAGATAAGCCCCCCAACGGGGGAATAACTGAGGCGAACCATACCATAAAGATGCCGATGGAGAATGCATTGCTCCTTCTATAGTGAGGTTATGGGCACCCGTCAGATGAGCGGCAACAATGGGGGTAATCCCATCTCCCCAGCATTGACCATGACCACAAGTGAGTTGATAACTACTGTAGGTGAACCAATTTTGTAATCGTCTCTCCCCGTAGACTGCTTTCCCTGCCACACACACATAACTCACATCAGGATAAAAAGCACCAGGATAGTTTTGGTTCACGAAATCTAAGTTTTTACGGGTCCACCGTTCACCACTACTATGGGGAGTGCCCAAGGTGACGAGGGTGGCAATCCGGGAATGGTGCCCCCATAAGTTAGCGTGTTTGTCCACATCGCCGTGGATACAATAGGGTTGTTCCCCTAGATAAATCCGTCCAATCCATCCCCCGGCGGAATGACCAATTAAATTCACCTGCCCCCCACCCTCTTTTCTCAGGATTTGCTCCACAGTTTGGTGTAATAGGCGCAAGATGGGCACCATGGAACGTCCACCCACTGTAGGCAACCAGTCTCGTTTCACCAATGGAACAATGGCAGTTGGTATACCCTGTTGTTGTAGCAATTGGAATAGGGGAGTATAGTCCCTCCAACTAGCAAAATAACCCGGTAAAATAACGGTTGGTAAAATCATGAAGTTGTTCTAATTCAGTTTAGTTGACTTTGGTTGAAGAAAAAGACTCAATGGCTTTCGTAAAAAGTTTTACGGATATGAAATCCAACCATAACCTAGGGTGTAACAACGCATATAGGCTCTAAAATTTAATGTCAACATTTGGCAATAATCATAAAATTAAACTGATAGATCTGATTGACTGACAAAACGTCTCAGCCAAAACCCCGAAAGCCCTCACCCTAGCCCTCTCCCGATGGGAGAGGGAACCGGAGGGGTGGATGGGCTCCCCTCGCCCCCTGGGAGAGGGGTTGGGGGGGAGGGCGTACAACTTTTGTCAGTCAACCATCTGATAGATAATCATGTTTGATAATACCCTGGAAAGTAATTAATAAGAAATTCGCTTAGGGTAATTGGGAAAGTTTAAAATACTGGTTGAATTTCAAGTAAATATAAGATCGTTCATCCTCTAAAAACAGAAATTGATAGCTATTAATACTTGCGAAAATAAAAATAAACGAAAAAATTATAGTATTGATCCACCTATCCTTAAATATAAAAGGAATTCCAAATGTGCACAGCATGAATGCCATGGTGAGTAAACTTAAATAAAGAATTTTGTTGTTATCATGTTTTATATCATCTAAACTCGGTTTTAAGTATAAAAATGCAATAATCACAACACTTAAGAATTGAGCAATAAGAAAGCCCATTGATCCTAAGTTGGGAATCAATACTATTGCCAAAACTAAATTGATGATAGCACCAAAGATTTGAATTGAACTAATAATTATAGTATTACCGATACAGACTAAATATTGGTTAAATATACCATATAAGGAGGTAACCGCCGCAATCCAAATAGTTAGTCGGGATAAAGGAATTGCATTTGAGTATTTCAATCCAAATAACAACGGAATTAAATGCTCTAAACTAATGGATATTAATAGTGTAACTAGTAATATTATAAACCATAAAGTTCTTAAGTGAAATGATTTGTTTCTCCTATATATGATAGGGTCTTCAACCAGGTTAATTGACAGTTCAGAAATAATTACAGGCGCTATTACAGTAGGCAAAAAAGTAATAAATTGCGACAGGGATTGAGCTACTCGTAAATACCCTAATTGATCAAACCCACTTGTCTGTCCAACATAGCCCAATAACGGAAGACTTATAAAATAATTGAATGCATTGGAAAAATAAAATGGGAGTCCTAATTTAAATATGGTTAGAGACTCATGGAGAAAGTTATTAATTCTCAAGAAAATATTATGTTTCCTGAGAATTAATAAAGCTAAGTACCAACCAATAATTAGATTAATTAAAGCAATCACCAGTAAACTAATAATTGCACCTGACAACCCAAAAAATAAAGTTAACGTACATGAAAGGATGATACTGCTAATGGCTATTACAGATTGTCTGATGGCAAATTCACGGAAAGCTTTTAGAGCCAGCATATATAACCAGGCAGGATTTCCAGCGATCTGTGTAAAAACAATGATACTTGCCCAAGTTAACCATAATTCAACTCTAGAGTCACCTAACCATTGAGTTGCAATTTGCCTTTTTGTTATCCACAATAGGGTTGAAATAATCAAACCCGAACTTATAATTAAACAGGCACCAACCCCAAATAATCTTCCTAAAGCTTCGGGCTTAGACACTCCATATTGGGCTCCATTTCGATGAATCGATACATCTGCCCCTACATTTGCTAAACCATCTGCAGCTTGGATGGTGGCTTGTATCAAATTATATAAACCTAACTCTCTAGGACCAAGGAGTCTAGCTAAAAAAGGGAGAACTAAAAAACTAGAAAATCGTGTAACAAGAGCGCCAGTTCCAACCCAGAAGCTATTTACTACAAAAGAACTAATTGATAAAATCATGTATTTTTATGAACTGTATAGTATCCAATGGTTTTTGTACTTGGAGGGAGGAAATCCTTTTGCTAAACAACCAGTAGCCAGATTACAAATCTTATCAATGGTTAGTTTGAATTGAGAAACATTGGTGCATTGGCAACCAGGGTTAAACCAGTGATGACCTCCATTGTTACCATGGCTCACCACTTCCAGAGAGTATGGGGTCTTCCACTGTAATACACGTTGAATACACGGGGTACTATAGTTGGTTAGAATCATAGATTGAAAGCCTCCTATGCCCGCTGGACGTACCCATGACCGTATTACATTTTGGACATTCCCCTTAATCCTATTAATAGCCCTTGATCGTACCCGCAGTCCTTGGTTTACCCTGGTGTTAACCGTTGGCTATTTATTAGGGGGGTTTATGCTAAGTCCAGACTTAGATATTCATTCCCATCCCTATAAACGATGGGGATGGTTACGGTGGATATGGTTACCTTACCGTGCCAGCATTCGTCACCGGTCTCCCCTGTCCCATGCCCCCATTATTGGTACTACCCTACGAATTCTTTACTTAACATTTTGGATGGGACTGATGGGAATTGTAGGGGTGGCCATCACCAACGACCTTCTTTTAGGTTCTTTAACGTGGGATAAACTTGATTTTATTATCCGTTCTTTCATTCGTCAACATGGGAAAACCGGCTTATTCTTGATCATCGGATTAGAACTAGGAGCCATGAGTCATAGTTTAGCTGACTTTAGTGTGACCCACTACAAGCGAATCAAGGAAAGGGGGATTTGTGCAATCCTATCCAAAAAATCTAAACATCCTAGAAATCGCAAACGTTAACAACTAAATCCTTATCCTGTAACCGTTCACTCCCCCTAGGGAAGGAATCAGCGGGCGTAGCCCGTAAGCCTCTCTACCGGGGGAGGTGGGAACGGCTACCCTATCTTCCTTTCAATTCCGTACTTTGTTTATCATTTTCTATTTTCATGGCATCTATAAAGCTGGAACAGGTGAGTTTAATAGGTTCTTTTAGCAAAGAATACCGGCTACGGGATCTATCATTTGAGGTAGCCAAAGGTGAATGGTTAGTCCTGGTAGGAGCTTCGGGTTGTGGTAAAACGTCAGTTTTACGGTTACTAAATCGTCTCCAAGACCCATCTAAAGGTCATATTTATTACAATCAACGGGATATTCAAACTATTCCAATTGGAGAATTACGTCAGCAGGTTACATTGGTCTTGCAAGAATCCAAATTATTAGGGATGACCGTTGAAGAGGCGTTAGCTTACCCTTTACAACTAAGGGGCTACTCTGCCAATAAAATTCAAAAATCGATACGCTTTTGGCAAGAACGTCTTCAACTCTCTAGAGAATGGTGGAAGCGTCGAGAAACAGAGCTATCTGTGGGTCAACGACAAATGGTAGCTATTGCCCGTGCTCTTACCATTCAACCCCAGGTGTTACTGTTAGATGAACCCACGTCATCGTTAGATTATGGTCGCAGTAATACGATTTTCAACTTACTTCGAGATTTAATAAATGAACGCTCCCTAACCATCATCATGGCCAGTCATCAATTGGAATTGGCTGAAGAATTTGCCACCCAAGCTATTTATTTACAGGACGGATGTATGGTTAAACAATGCCCAGTTCATGAGATGGATTGGGTAGGATTACGGGAGGCATTAACGAAAGTCGAAACTAACCAGGGCGATCATTGGACGGCTTTTTAATTTACATTTTTCTTTAATGCTTGCAACGTTTTAGGTCCGGGGATTCCATCTACTACCAACCCTAAGGTTCTTTGAGCCTTGGAGACAGCATTACGGGTGCGTTGACCAAAAATACCATCTATAGAACCTTGATAAAATCCATTCCGATGTAGTAACTGTTGTAGATATAAAACATCAGGACTATTATTTTCTGTGTTTGCAGCCGCCAATGTGTCAGCCAGATTTTCTGGCGGTGGTTCCGGTACAGTGAGTAAACTTGGGGGGGTGGGATTCGTCCTTGGATTACCCTGGGAGGTAGCGGAGACTTGATTGCGTAAAGCTGCCATGGTTCGTGGTCCAGCAATTCCATCCACCACCAATCCATGGGCTGCTTGGGCATCCCTAACTGCTTTACGGGTCAATGGACCGTAAATTCCATTTTTAGGTCCGTTGAAAAAACCCTGCTCAGCCAATAGGTCTTGCAACTCAAATACATTAATAGTGCTTGTTGTTCCAAGTGAATTTTGCGGGATGGGATTCGGATTTTTTTTAGGTGTCAATGATTGGGATCTTCTCAGTGCTGCCATGGTTCGTGGTCCAGCAATTCCATCCACCAGAAGCCCAAAGGATTGTTGAGCTTTTCTGACAGCATTGTGAGTCCGTGGTCCATAAATACCATTGATCTGGGCAGTAAAAAATCCCTGGTTTGTCAATAATTGTTGAAGTTCCATCACATCTACTTCTTTTGTAATACTGGGACCCCCGACCATGGAAGTAGAACCACTTTTTAATTTACCCAGGGTTTGGTTGCCGGCAATACCGTCGGAGAGCAACTTGCGATCCCGTTGAAATTGACGAACTGCCTGTTGAGTTTGTTTGCCATACACCCCATCGATGGGTCCTGGGTTATAACCCGCTTTTTGTAAACTTGACTGCAATGTAAACACGTCTTCACCGCGATCGCCAGGGCGAAGAGTAGCTGTCACAGGCTCTGTAAAGGATGACAAGACTGTTGTCAAACTCAACAGTGCTAAAAAAACATAGTCCAACCCTGGAAATTGCGACCACTGATAGAAGGATAGGACTTCCTTAAACCAATCCCCTAGCTGACTCAATTCAGATGGAACAGGAACCGATTCATTACCAGGGTCTTGCTGCTGGTAAAGGGGGGGATGGGGCCATGAATCTGACCATGGCTCTACCAAATCGTTGGTTGGGTCATTGGGTTGAATGGATTGACGTTGAATCAAGGGATGATTCGGGAAAACCCAGGATGGAAATGAATTCATAAAAGGTAGATGCAATTAAACCAAAAATCTTAATATTAATATTGGCTATTTTTATATTTAATATTGGCTATTTTATATTTTCTAAAAATGACTTTACAGTGACATTAAGAACCCCTTTTTTTGACCTACTCACCGGTCTGAAGCCACGATGATTATTGACCCTTCACTGACTGACGCTATCGAGGTAGTTACTCTGTCTCTGCGTCCGTTTAGAGTCTCCCAATGCCCTATGACGACTTAATTCAATATTTTTCGCTGGATTCTCATCTTGGTGGTGTTCAGTGCCACAATTCAGGCAACCAACTGACCAAACTTTTAGATTCAGCTTGACCCATTTGAAGCCACAGGCTGAACAAATTTGGCTTCTTGGCTCCCATCGATCTAATGATGTGAAACCCTCTTTAGAATTGAGTTCAGATATCGGTCTACTGTTAGTGCGCCAGGCGAATGAGCCGAAGGATCACTTATTTGTTGGTGTTGACTCATCGGGGGCAAGTCACTGCCTACTGGCAAGCCTCATGAATAATGCAGGCTAGGAAGATTGAAAAAGGGTGGATGCCGTTTACCTACCCTCATTGATGGTGGAAAATAGTTCATCCTCCTCAATCTGCCGTTGTTGCCACAATTCATATAAATCTGGTCGTCGCCTGCGGGTTCGTTCAATTTGTTGTTCCAGTCGCCAACGGGCAATTTGGCTGTGGTTCCCCGATAATAAAACATCTGGCACTTTTGCTCCATTGAACTTAGCCGGACGGGTATATTGGGGATAATCCAATAATCCCGATGTAAAACTTTCAGATCTGAGGGATGCCTCTTTCCCAACGGTACCCGGCAATAATCGAATGACCCCATTAATTAATGCTAGGGCAGGTATTTCACCACAGGTCAAAACAAAATCCCCAATAGAAATTTCCCGGTCAACCCAGCCTAAGACTCGGTCATCCACCCCTTCATAGTGACCACAAATAATCACCAGCTGATCATAGTGACTCGCCAATATCTCCAGGGTGGCTTGTGCCAGTGGTTGCCCTTGAGGGGTCATTAAAATCACCTCCCGCCTTGGTAAGTGGGGTATGCTGGATAATGCATGATAGATAGGCTCTGGCTTCAGTAGCATACCCACTCCGCCGCCATAGGGTTCGTCATCCACCTTATGATGCTTATCTGTAGTGAAGTCCCGGGGATTAGTGCAATGAATAGAGGCAATGTGGCGAGCGATCGCCTTGCCCATTAAACCACTCCCCAAGGGTGATGTAAAAAAATCTGGAAATAACGTTATCAGATCAAATCGCACAATTTTGTAAACTAAGTTGTTGGTTTTTTTATTTATCTTATAGCCATATCCCTGAAAACACCCATGTCTTTTTCCATCCCTTGTTCACCAATTGTATCGGTTACATGGTTAGCTGCTGCCATCGCCCCCACAACTCCTTCAAAATCTGTAGTGGTCATTGATTGCCGTTTCTCCCTCATAGACCCCAATCAAGGGAAACGCCTCTATACCAATGGGCATATACCGGGTGCCTACCATTTAGACCTCAGTCAGGATTTATCTGGTCCCGTTGAACACCATGGAGGACGACATCCCCTACCGGATGTCAATCAATTAACAAATACATTGAGGCAATTGGGAGTGGATGGGTCTCAAACCTGGGTGGTGGTCTACGATGATTCCCGATTTGCATTTGCCTCCCGTCTATGGTGGTTGATGCGCTACCTGGGTCATGACCGGGTTGTGGTTCTAGATGGAGGATTTTCTGCCTGGCGAGAAGCCGGTTATCCAATTTCCACCACTAGCCCACCCCTACAGGAAGGACAGTTTCTCCCCCGCCTCCAATCCCATCAAGTGGTTGATATTGAGGTGGTTGCCCAGCATCAAACCCTCACCACTGTAGCATTGGTGGATTCAAGGGAAAAAGACCGCTATCGGGGAGAGCGGGAACCCATAGACCCCATTGCCGGACACATCCCTGGAGCCATGAACCTACCTTGGACAGACATCACCACTCCCAATGGATTCATTCAACCCATTTCATTCCATCAAAAGCGGTGGCAACCCCTTCAAAACAAAACTGCTATTATTGTTTATTGTGGTTCCGGAGTTACTGCGTGTGTGAATTTATTATCACTGGAGGTAGCTGGTTTGTTCCAAGGGAAACTCTACCCGGGAAGTTGGAGTGACTGGTGTTCCTATCCTGAACGACCCATTGCGTCCTTACTAAAAACCCAGTACCCATAACAAGTGGCAATTGTCAATCACGTAATTACCGTCGGCACATCCATACCAGTAAATGAACGAATTTGGGCTAATTGCTCGGCAATGGTAATTAAATCCGTCAGGGCAACCTGGGGATCTAGGTGATGGCGATTGGAGTTGGGTTCATAACTTTCTAAATATAGACGCAAAGTAGCTCCTTGAGTCCCCGTCCCCGAAAGGCGAAAAACGATCCGTGAACCGTCAGTAAAGCCAATGCGAACCCCTTGGTTGGCACTAAAACTGCCATCCACTGGATCTGTATAACTAAAGTTGTCAGCATACTTAACGGTATAATGGGCAATGGTTTGACCCGATAGGGAAGAAAGATTAGATTGAAGTTGATCCATGAGTGCATTTGCCCGTTCACCATTGACGGACTCGTAATCATGACGGGAATAATAATTACGTCCATATTCCTGCCAATGGGATTGAACAATTGTTTCTACTGACTGTTGCCGAACTGCGACTATATTTAACCAGAATAAAACAGCCCATAGCCCATCTTTTTCCCGAATGTGGTTGGAACCAGTCCCAAAGCTTTCCTCGCCACAGAGGGTCGCCTTACCTACATCCAATAAATTTCCAAAAAATTTCCAACCCGTGGGGGTTTCATAGGCATCGATTCCCAACTTCCTAGCAACCCGATCACTGGCTTGACTGGTGGGCATAGAACGGGCAATACCAGCTAACCCATTCCGATACCCAGGAACCAAGGTGGCATTGGCGGCTAAAACTGCCAAACTATCGCTGGGGGTGACAAAAAACCGACGACCCAAAATCATGTTGCGATCGCCATCGCCATCAGATGCCGCCCCAAAATCGGGAGCATCAGCCCCATACAGACGGTCTACTAGGTCATGGGCATAAACTAGATTCGGGTCAGGATGCCCACCCCCAAAGTCTTCCAAGGGAATCCCATTTTGTACAGTGCCCACTGGCGCACCCAACCGTTGTTCAAAAATAGATCGGGCATAGGGTCCAGTCACTGCATGTAACGAATCGATGCATGCACTGAATTGACCAGAAGTTAGTAATTCATGGATGCGATCAAAATCAAATAAAGATTCCATTAATTGGCTATAGTCTACCACTGAATCCACCACGTCCACTGTGGTATCCCCCAGCAAGGTAGTGCCTAACCTATCTAGGTCTAAATCATTGGATTCCAGAATACGATAAGCATCAATGGTTTTTGTGCGTGCATAGATGGCATCTGTCACCTTTTCCGGAGCAGGACCTCCATTACTGATGTTGTATTTAATGCCAAAATCTCCATTGGGACCCCCTGGATTATGGCTAGCTGAAAGGACGATACCTCCAAAGGCTTGATACTTTCGGATAATGCAGGATACTGCTGGTGTGGAAAGGATCCCCCCTTGCCCCACCAAAACCCTCTTAAAACCATTGGCAGCAGCAATTTTTAAAATAATCTGGATCGCTTGACGATTATAGAATCGTCCATCACCCCCCAAAACCAAAGTTTGTCCGTGGCAATTCTCCAGACTATCAAAAATAGATTGGGTAAAATTTTCCAGATAATGATGGGTTTGGAATTGGGATACTTGTTTTCGTAATCCTGAAGTACCAGGTTTTTGATCTAGAAAAGGCTGAGTGGATACGGTGCGGATATTCATGATGAAATTAATAACCCTATATAAGGAACAACCAGTTGGGATAGCGGACTTGTTAAAGTGAGGCACATCATGGTTTAACCCTGCCCCCAGTCAGCCATCTAGAGATGAGAGTATTCCGATTTTGCCAGCTTTCCACCATCCCCTAACCCCTTCTCCCAAAAAGAGAGGGGGACTTAGGGTGAGGGCTGCAAAATTGGGATGCACCTAAAGTTGATGTATTAAACTATTAAATTAATATGATTTTTAAATTGTAAACCGAAGTGAACCCCAAGACCGAACTACCAAAATTTGATTTTCTGAGAAGCGTATAGACACATTCGTAACAGTTGTAACCCTTCCCGTACATGGTTAATGTTAGAAGAACCATAAAACCGAGGTTGATAACGAACGGGTACATCAACAATGTGCAAGTTTAATTTTGCTGCTCCAAATAATAAATCAAAGTCGCCAAAGGGATCGAAGTCGCCAAAGTAATAACGTCCTTCGGCAATCCGGAGATAATCACGGCGCCACAGAACCTTTGTTCCACAAAGGGTATCTTTGATGGGTTGATCCAATAAAAACGAAAATACCAGGCTGAAAAATTTATTGGCTAAGGCATTCACCCAGGGCATAGCCTCTCCGGAGCAAGGATACACCAGACGGGTACCATTGATAAATTCTCCGGTGCCTCTACTGATGACTTCCATAAAAAGGGATAAATCTTCTGGTCGTACCGTTAAGTCTGCGTCTAAAATCATCAATACATCCCCAGTGGCAGCAGCAAAGCCCATCCGAACTGCATCTCCTTTACCCTTCCCATTTTGTTGTAATGCCTTCACAGTGAATAAGCCATGGTATTCCTCTGCCACCCGTTGAATTTCGTCCCAAGTCTGATCCCGAGAATGTCCTTCTACAAAGATTACCTCTGTCTGGCGACCTAATTGGGGTAATCGTGACAAGGCACCAGCAATGTTCCCCATTTCATTGCGGGCAGGGATGATGACAGAACATGTGGGTTGGATATGGGGAATGGGACTAACTAAACGGGCAATAACATAATTCGTCAACGATAGATGGCTAAATGGGGTAATGGCACACAAGTATCGATTACATATCCCAGATAGCAGGGGGATGGGCTTTGGCATTAAGAATCGTGCCCCGGTTTTGATCACACTATACCCGGTAATAGAAACCAGGTTTACCACATCCATTTTCGACAACCAATTTTGTGGGGGTTGGGGACGGCGTTGCCCAATCCATTCTGCAGCCGTTAACAGGGGTTCCCAGAGGAAGTTGTGAAACGTTAATACGATACGGGTACGGGGATGACAGAAGGGTTGTAGTCGAGTTAAAACGGATTGGATATCGCTGAGATAACCAAGAACCCCTGAAAGGATAATGAAGTCAAAACTTGTATCATCCCCCCCCTTTGCCTGACTCGGGGGTTGTGCCGCCGGAATTAAATCAGGGTCTAAGTTGCTGTGATGGTTATTGACAGCAGATTCTAACCCCCTATCACAAGTCTTATCCAGTTCACTAAACAGGAGACCTGGAGTCAACACCTCGGCATCAAGACAAACAAAATGGAGACGGGGTGAGTACTTCTGACGGGCAATTTCAATGACTGCGGGGGCAAAATCAATCCCTACCCCGAAGGAGGGTTGTAACGCTGCTAACAAGTTACCGGTTCCACAACCAATTTGTAGGACTTGACTACCCACAGGAATGATAAACCGATGGAAGCGTTCAATATCTTGATAATAATAACGGTTGCGTCCGCTCCACCGGTCTAAATTTGGGGCAATTTGGTGAAAGTAATCTTGAATTTTTTGTTTAAAACTGAGATGGGAAATCAAGGATTTATCGTTATTAATTATTTTAGGTTGGTCTTGAATGGCAGATATTCAACTTAGTTATTTTAAGCACTGATTTGACTGACTGTCTACACCTAGGAAAGATTTATACATCTGGTTAAAATTTCAATCATCCAGATGAGTTTCGTGGCAAATTAAAGATAGGGTACTAATGTTATTCTAAATTTGCAATAGGTTTGCACTCCTGTCAGGAAAGAGGGTACCCATTCCTCTATAGTCATCAAGTAAGCAATTGTGTTGATCCTTTTGTTGATCCAAAGATTGCCCGTGGGGGACATCTCACCTTCCCGACCCTCACCCTAAATCCGGCTCCCCTTCATCCAAAATGGGCGAAGGGGTTGGGGGATGAAGGCAAATTCACAAAACTGGGATGTTCTCTTGCTGGTCTTTCGTTTATCCCATCTCCCATTCTCTCCGTTGGACTAACCATTCTATGCCACGTCGTACTGATATCCATAAAATCCTGTTATTAGGGTCTGGTCCTATTGTAATTGGTCAAGCCTGCGAGTTTGATTACTCTGGCACCCAAGCCTGTAAAGCACTGAGAGAAGAAGGCTTTGAGGTGGTTTTGGTTAATTCCAATCCCGCTACCATCATGACTGATCCAGAAATGGCGAACCGAACCTATATTGAACCTCTGACTTGGGAGTTAGTGGCAAAAGTTATTGAAAAAGAACGTCCTGATGCCCTTTTACCTACCATGGGAGGACAAACTGCCCTCAATTTAGCGGTAGCATTAGCAGAAAACGGCATCCTCCATCAGTACGGGGTAGAGTTGATTGGTGCTAAGTTACCAGCCATTAAAAAAGCGGAAGACCGGCAACTATTCAAAGAGTCCATGGAGAAAATCGGGATAAAAATGTGTCCTGCCGGAACCGCAGAGACCTTGGAACAAGCCCGTATCATTGCCCAACAAATTGGAACCTACCCATTAATTATCCGTCCCGCCTTCACCATGGGAGGGACTGGTGGTGGTATTGCCTATAATCAAGAAGAATTTGAAGAAATGGCTCAAGGGGGCATTGATGCCAGCCCCGTCTCTCAGATTTTAATTGATCAATCTCTCATCGGCTGGAAAGAATACGAACTGGAGGTGATGCGGGATCTGGCAGATAATGTTGTTATCATTTGCTCCATTGAAAATATTGATCCCATGGGGATTCACACTGGTGACTCCATTACCGTTGCCCCGGCTCAAACCTTAACAGATAAAGAATATCAACGGTTGCGGGATGCTGCAATTAAAATCATTCGAGAAATTGGGGTGGAAACAGGGGGTTCTAATATTCAATTTGCCATTAATCCTGAAAATGGGGATGTCATTGTGATTGAAATGAATCCCCGAGTGTCCCGTTCATCCGCCTTAGCATCTAAGGCTACTGGATTCCCAATTGCTAAATTCGCCGCTAAGTTGGCAGTTGGTTACACCTTGGATGAAATCCCCAACGATATAACCAAGAAGACCCCTGCCAGTTTTGAACCAGCTATTGACTATGTGGTTACCAAAATCCCTCGCTTTGCTTTTGAAAAATTCCCTGGTACTCAGCCGATTCTAACTACTCAAATGAAATCAGTGGGAGAGGTAATGGCAATTGGTCGTAGTTTCCAAGAATCTTTCCAAAAAGCACTGCGATCGCTGGAAACAGGTCGGGCTGGTTGGGGTTGTGACAAACCAGAAAAATTACCTAGCCTAGAACAAATCCGAGCTGGTTTACGCACCCCAAACCCAGAACGGATTTTTACTGTCCGTCAAGCCTTGCTAATGGGAATGACTCCAGACCATATTTACGAAATGACTGGTATCGATCCTTGGTTTCTCGATAAAATGCAACTCCTTCTGGAAACTGAAAAATTATTAAAACGGACTAAATTATATGATATTAGTGCCGACCAAATGTTATCCATCAAGCAACAAGGGTTTAGTGACCGTCAGATTGCCTATGGAACTAAAACCAACGAAGACCAAGTCCGTACCTATCGTAAATCCTTAAATATATTGCCTGTCTATAAAACCGTAGATACCTGTGCTGCTGAATTTGCTGCCTTGACCCCTTACTACTACTCTACCTATGAACGGGGTACAGAGATGGTGGAGGAGTTAGCTGCTTCTACCGTCGTTTTACCAGAATCAGAGGTGGTTTTGTCAACTCGACGGAAGGTGATGATTTTGGGAGGTGGACCCAATCGTATTGGACAAGGTATTGAATTTGACTATTGCTGCTGTCATGCTTCCTTTGCATTACAGGCAGATGGGTTTGAGACTATTATGGTTAACTCTAACCCTGAAACAGTCTCCACCGACTATGACACCAGCGATCGCCTTTATTTTGAGCCCTTAACCAAGGAAGATGTTCTAAATATTGTGGAAGTGGAACAACCCGAGGGCATCATTATTCAATTTGGTGGGCAGACTCCCTTGAAGTTAGCAATTCCTTTGCAACAATACCTGGATAATCTGCCGCTTCAAGGTGGTACTACAGAGTATCTGAATGCAAATCGGGTTAGCAGTCAAATATGGGGTACCACTCCTGATTCCATTGATATTGCTGAAGACCGGCAGCGTTTTGAACAGATTTTAAGGCAATTGGAAATACGTCAACCCCCCAATGGCACTGCCCGTAGTTATGAGGCTGCCCTCCATGTAGTTCGAGAAATTGGGTATCCTGTGGTGGTACGCCCCAGTTATGTATTGGGTGGTCGAGCAATGGAAATTGTTTATACTGATGCTAATTTGGAACGGTATATGAGTTATGCCCTCCAAGTTGAACCGGAACATCCCATTCTCATTGATAAATTTTTAGAGAATGCAGTAGAGGTTGATGTGGATGCCATCGCTGATAAAACTGGTCAAGTGGTGATTGGCGGAATTATGGAACACATTGAACAAGCAGGCATTCATTCGGGGGACTCCGCTTGTTCTATCCCCCACACCTCCCTATCGGAAGTCGCTCTAACTACTGTTCGTGAATGGACGGTAAAGTTAGCCAAAGCACTCCATGTCATTGGTTTAATGAATATTCAATTTGCCATACAAGGAGATCAGGTATTTATCCTAGAAGCTAACCCCAGGGCATCCCGCACTGTTCCCTTTGTTTCTAAATCCATTGGCATTCCTTTAGCAAAGGTTGCTTCTCGCATTATGTCTGGTAAAACCTTAGCCGAATTAAATTACACCACCGAGAAGATTCCCAGTCATATTTCCGTAAAAGAAGCTGTACTTCCGTTTGCTAAATTTCCAGGCAGTGACACTCTTTTAGGTCCTGAAATGCGGTCAACCGGGGAAGTGATGGGGATTGATAGTGACTTTGGTAAGGCTTTTGCAAAAGCTGAACTGGCGGCAGGGCAACGATTACCATTGACCGGAACCGTCTTTATCTCTGTCAATGATCGGGATAAGGAGGCTGTTGTTTCCGTTGCTAGTGAATTTATTGTCTTGGGCTTTCGAGTAGTTGCTACTGCCGGCACCCGGCATTTCTTACAAGACCATGGAGTGAATGTGGATTTAGTTCTGAAGGTTCATGAGGGACGACCCCATATTGTGGATTGGATTAAAAATCATCAAATTCAATTGGTAATCAATTCTCCCCAAGGTCAATTAGCCCAGGCGGATGAACGGGGTATTCGTCGAACTGCACTATCCTATGGTATTCCCATTATTACCACTATTGCAGGTGCCAAGGCTACTGCGGCTGCAATTCGCACAATGCAGTCCCATTCTTTAGACGTAACTGCCCTCCAAGATTATCTACAGCACTTCCCGTTGTTATGAGGTGTAGGAATAACAATTTGTGAACCAGTAATATCGCCACCTACCCCTAACTGAGACTGTCAAGCATTTTGTGTAAAGTATAGAAGCTAGAGGTGGAGACCATCCTCGAAGAGGATGAAAGCGACTGAGAGCAGGTTTCCCATCCTTAATCGGCATTGTCCATTGCTGGGATATATTCCCCATCGCCAAATAGACCACCTTAAAAGCAGCCTCATCAGAGGGAAAAATCTACTGAGATGTAATCACCTTCCGCAAACTGCTATTCATTGACTCAATGGCATTAGTGGTATAAATCACCCTGCGAATCTCAGGCGGGAAAGCAAAGAAGGGGATAATGTTCGCCCAATGACTACGCCAAGACTGGGGTTATTATGCAATAATCGACGACCTTAACAACGATCCGCCTATTGCAATTGCATCAGATAGATTCAATGTTCAAAGGGTGATCACCCCCAGAGTATCTCAATTATAAGTTTGCCATCATCCCCTAACCCCTTCTCCTAAAAAGAGAGAAAGGGAATAGAATTCAAAGTCCCTCTCCCGCTCTGGGAGAGGGATTTAGGGTGAGGGCTATAAAATTGGGATGCACCCGATCGCCCCTCTCCTCCCAATAAACCAGCGATCGCCCAACCTAGAAATCTAGTAGTTCAGTAAGACCATATCTGAGCATATAGACTTTTGGTGCACATCCTTTTTCATGATTACAATTCCTTCATTTTGGGAATCATCCTATTCAGGAATCGTAAATTAACCGTTGCATCGGTTATCATCAATCAGTAAATCTAGGT
>CAIUCS010000117.1 GCA_903897715.1 uncultured Synechococcales cyanobacterium | reverse complement strand
GCCAGATGATTGGTAAGGCTCGACTTCGATACACTACTGACAAGCGCACCAGGCAATACTCTTCCCAATACAGTGATGTGTCTAAGCTGAGATACAGGCACCCCTCTGCCCAGGTGACCAAGGCGGATTGAATTAGAGGTTTATAGAGGCGGTGAATATTGATACGGCTGTTGTGGAGCCAGCGACTCACCCGTCGCTGTTTGCTCTGGGCCTGTAGTCCACGGCAAAGTAGGTAAGGTAGCCAGCGAGTCAGGCTGACCTCGCCGCGCTGAATCAGGGCGACCACCATGATTATGCAGGTCATCAAATGGGTGCGGTGGGCTCAGGGCAGCGATTGACCCAACCAAGTATTTAGGGCATTGTAAAGAGGGGACATAGTGTTCTTTGTTTTGATTGGTATCTAACCTTAGAACGCTGTGTCCCCCTTGTACTCAAAATGTCTGAAATCACTATAGCAAAGGCATTACAGCCATCCAAATCAACTTTTGTCAGTCAATCAGGCATTCAACCATGGCTGAAGCAAAGAATGTTTCTTAAGGCGAATAGACAAGTCGTCTCCTGCCACGATTTTTCCAATGAAGAAACTAATATTAAAAATATTTAACCATTTTTGATTGATCGAAGTGATGCATTTAATCCAATCATCTACCCATGATAAAAATCCATACCCTTACTTGAGGCGACCTAAAAACCTTATAATTAGTTTATACTTAAAATTCAGAATATTCCAGCTTGGGGGCAATGACTTGCTCTTTCAATTAAAAACTGGGGAGAATCAATAAACGAATAGACATAAGGTTGGGAGAGGAGTAAGACGGGTGACGTTTTTTGGGAAAGTTATTACAGCAATGATCACTCCGTTTAATTCTGACGGGTTGGTCAATTATGCTGAAGCGGAAAAATTAGCAGCATACCTAGTGGACAATGGTTCAGACTCACTAGTGGTCTGTGGAACAACCGGTGAGTCCCCCACTTTAACATGGGAAGAGGAACATGAATTATTTCGCATTGTTCAACAGGTGGTTGGCAATAAAGCTAAAGTAATTGCTGGAACTGGCTCCAACTGTACCCAGGAAGCGATACTAGCAACCCAGACTGCATCTAAGATGGGACTAGATGGTTCATTGCAAGTTGTTCCCTACTATAACAAACCCCCTCAGGAAGGTCTGTACTATCATTTTAGTGCCATTGCCCAAGCCAGTCCTGATTTACCGATTATTCTTTATAATGTGCCTAGTCGAACTGGGCAAAACCTCAGCCCAGAAACCATCGCTCGACTGTCTTCCATTCCTAATATTGTGGCTATTAAGGAAGCAAGTGGCAACTTGGATCAGGCGAGTCTTATTCGTCGTCTAACCCCACCTGAATTTACACTTTATTCAGGGGACGATTCTCTTACCTTACCCTTAATGTCCATTGGAGGTAGTGGGGTAATTAGTGTTGCCAGCCATTTGGTGGGCAAACTAATTCAAGAAATGTTACAATATTTTATAAATGGTCACGTCAATAATGCGACTCAAATTCATGTAAAGTTAATGCCATTGTTCAAGGCTTTGTTCACCACCACTAATCCTATCCCAATTAAATGTGCCTTGAGTCTCTTAGGTTGGCAGGCGGATGTATTACGCCCCCCACTATGTCCGTTACCTGAAGAATTGGTTGAATCTATTAAGGCACCAATGTTAGAATTGGGGCTTTTGAAATAATGTCATCTACGAAGGGGTATAGTGGCAAATTAACTTCGTAGTAATGTTTCAGAAAAAACCCTAAAATTTTTTGCTCTTTAAATCATGGAAATTTTGTTTATTACTGGTTTGAAAGAGTTATTAACGTTTTTCGTTATGAATTATCTCTATGAATAATGATTATTCCTACTCGTTTTATGTTTCATTTATTCTCTCCTTAACTTGTTAAGGATTAAAGATTAGGGATATCCCCAGAATAGCTTGTCCGATTGTTTCACTAAAGTTAGTTTTTATACAAGGATGCAAATGAGTAATCACGAAAGTCAACCTACCCTGAAGATTATCCCCTTAGGCGGTCTCCATGAAATTGGCAAAAACACCTGTGTATTTGAATATGGCGATGAAATGGTGTTGCTAGATGCAGGCTTGGCTTTTCCAACCGATGGCATGCATGGAGTCAATATTGTGCTACCCGACATGAGTTATGTGCGGGATAACCGTCATAAAATTAAAGGCATGATTGTGACCCATGGTCATGAAGACCATATTGGCGGGATTCCCTTTCACCTCAAACAATTTGAAATCCCAGTCATCTACGGTCCTCGGCTTGCCATGTCTTTACTAGAGGATAAATTGACGGAAGCAGGAGTAGCGGGACGGACAGAATTACGTCGAGTTCGTCCCCGTGATTTAGTGAGGATTGGGAATTCATTTTTTGTAGAATATATTCGCAATACCCATTCCATTGCTGATAGCTTTACAGTAGCCATCCATACACCAGTGGGGGTGGTCATTCATACAGGTGATTTTAAAATTGATCACACACCCGTTGATGGGGAGTTTTTTGACTTCCAAAAATTGGCTGAGTATGGCGAAAAGGGGGTTATTTGTTTAATTAGTGATTCCACTAATGCTGAACTGCCAGGGTTCACTCCATCCGAGCGTTCAGTTTATCCCAACTTGGAGCGGGTTTTTAGTCAGGCAAGGGGGCGGTTGATCGTGACAACGTTTGCCTCGTCCGTGCATCGGGTGAATATGATTTTAGAATTGGCACAGCAGTTAGGACGGGTGGTTTCGGTGCTGGGACGTTCCATGCTTAATGTAATTGCTCATGCTCGTAATTTGGGCTATATCAAATGTGAGGATAATTTATTACAACCCCTCCATGTCATTCGAGGACTGCCCGATGAAAAAGTATTAGTTCTAACCACTGGTTCTCAAGGCGAGCCCCTTTCTGCCTTAACTCGCATTGCCAATAAGGAACATAGACAAATTTCAATTCGGGAAGGGGATACGGTGGTTTTTTCAGCGAATCCTATCCCCGGGAATACTATCGCAGTGGTCAATACTATTGATAAATTAATGATTCAAGGGGCTAAAGTCATTTATGGACGCGATCGCGGCATTCATGTATCAGGTCATGGCTGTCAGGAGGATCAAAAACTCATGTTGGCTTTGACTAAGCCCAAATTCTTTCTACCCGTCCACGGCGAACATCGTATGTTAGTTAAACATGCCGAGACTGCCCAAAGCATGGGAATTCCTCCTGAAAATATGGTGATTATTGACAATGGTGATATTGTAGAACTCACTGCTGAATCCATTCGAATTGCGGGTAAGGTTCATTCTGGTATTGAATTAGTGGATGGATCCCGTAATGGTGTCGTCAACGATCAGGTTCTCAAGGAACGGCAACGATTAGCTGAAGATGGGGTAGTGACAGTGGCAACGACAATCGCTGCCACTGGACAGTTACTAGCACGACCAGAAATTCACCTACGGGGAGTCGTTGTATCTGCCGATAGTAAACACTTGCGACAATCAATCGAGTCAACAATTGAAGCTGTACTCCGCGATCGCTGGAGTGAATTTTGCCGTCGGTTGGGTAATAATCAGGTCGAAGTTGATGCAGACGGAATACAGTTGCAACTGGAACGGGAAGTGGGAAAGTTATTGCGACGGGATTTACAATCTGAGCCCTTACTTGTTCTTTTAGTGCAAATTCCAGAGGCGAAATCAACCTTAGGTTCAATTAATTCTTCCCCATCCCACCCAAGTTCTATTTCAGCAGGTGCTCGCACCCGAACCCGTTCATCGGCTATGGGAGCAGCCTCATAGAAACTCTCAGAAAATAGTCTTCATTATTAAATTTTCCCCGACCGATGCTCCTATCCTTCCAGCGTGGGTCGGGATAATAGTATTGTGTAAAAAATTCAGGATTAGTTCGACTTCTAATTGTTGATTCAATAAATTATTCTACTTAACCATGGGGAATAATGGACTTTGAGACTATCAGTAGTCATACTATATTTTTGTACTATTTTTTTATGTAACCGTTATCCAACCTGAATCCAGCTAAATTTTACACTTTGTTCTATTATGTCATTGGGGTTTGAAAGACTACCGAACCCATCTTAGACAATAAAACTATTGATTAGATTTTTGGGTGGTGGTAAAAAACAAGGATTTAAGAGGTGTGGTCGTGGCTTCCCACCCAAATCCCCAACCAATTCCCATCCTTACTTGGTTAGGACTACCGATTTTTTCGATCAAACTACCACTAGGTATAATCGTCATAGTGTGAGGTATATATGCCCTTTTACCCTAAATCTAAAAACGATCGTTCCGGGAATCAATTTGGGTTCTTCCCACTACTCCTGACTAAACGATGGCAATCCCTATTATCTATTGGCATTCCCGTTTTTGCCTTAGGAATAGGTACTTTAGGGGGGGGACTAGCTCTCCGCAATTATATCTATAACGAATTAACTCCCCAGATTAGTGCCGCATTAACGAAGCTGCTTCAACGACCTGTAAACATTGGTACTGTCCAGGGAGTGGAACTGACGGAGATCCGGTTTGGGGCTTCAGAACTTCCAGCTACTTCTATGGATAGGGATCGCGTCACAGCCCAATCAGTAATTGTTCGGTTTAATTGGTTCACCGCATTATGGACCCGAACAATTCCCATGGACGTAACCCTGGTTAAGCCTCAATTCCATATTGAACAAGACCCTGACGGGCAATGGATAACAACCAAGTTGGAGAAACCAGAACCACCCGGATGGCTTAAACAAGAATTGACGGTGGTGCGGTTGCAAGATGCGACCCTTGTGATGATTCCCCATCATGGCAGCACAGGAAAGTCCACGAAACCAATCCACTTTTCTCAGATTAACGGAACTACCCACCTGACCTATGCTGTAACAGGAGGAACTCTGTTGGATGAAAACCCCTTAGAGCAGCTTAACTTTATCATCCAAGGAAAAATTGTTGACTTCAACGGAAAAAATCATGGGAATTTAGACCTCAGCGGGGAATTTAATCCCGTTGGTGAACGGTTGGCAATGTCATTACGGGGAACTGGATTACCCATGCCTGTTTTGACTCAGTTGACTAATCTACCATTGGATATGCAGTCAGGGAAAGCCAATACCAACCTGGAAACCCGATTTCAACGTAATCAGCCACCTAACCTAAAGGGTCGTTTGAGCTTTGTTGGCGGTTCAGTTCAGGTCGTGGGATTACCCCAGTTAATTACCAACATGAACGGTGATTTCCGCTTTCACGATCAAAAGATTGTGGTAGAAAGAGGGGAAGCCACCTATGCTGGTGCTCCCATGTTGTTGTCGGGAGGGGTACACCTAACCCAAGGGTATGACTTACGGGTTCACGTTCAACCGACTGATATATCCGAATTATTTAAGACGTTAGAAATTAAGACCCCAGTTTCAGTGGCGGGAATAGCCAAAGCCAACTTAAAGGTACAGGGCGAACTGGGTAATCCTATTTTTACGGGAACTCTTGCTGCCGTTAAACCGGTTCAAATCGACAAGTTAACCTTTAACGGATTAGAGGCAAATGTGGTGGCAAATCCCCAATCTATGCTTTTTACTCGTATTCAGGCATCTCCTGATTTTGGTGGACAGCTAACGGGGCAGGCGCGGGTACAAATGGGGCAGAATCCAACCCTCCTTTCCGACTTACAAGCCACGGGGGTGCCCGGCGACAAGTTGGCGGCTATTTATAGACAAACCCCTAACTTTAGCATCGGTCCCATTTCAATACGCATGCAAGTGACTGGTTCCCTTAATTCTCAAACTGCGCTAGACTCTCCCACCATTCCCAAGGAACCATTGATCCCGTCATCAACCCAATCCCCCATCAATGAATCCAACCCTCTACAAACCTTAATCAGTTGGCAAGCCCCCTTCAGTCGTTATCCCAATAGTGGAGAAGTTTTGTTGCGTGGTCATACTACTTACTTAAATAACCTGGTAGCCAGGGTAGGGGGGGGTAGTTTGGCGGCTGAAGGCAAGAGTGTGGAAAATCAATGGCAAGCTTTGGTTCAAATGAAAAAGATTAACTTAAACCAGTTTTCCAATGACTTGCGGGGAAACCTAGACGGACAGCTTTCCATGACCGGAAACCCCACTTCTTTCCGGTGGTCCGATATTCAAGCTCAGGGTCAGTTACAACTCAGTCGGGGGTTGGGGTTCATTAAAAAACCAATTGATGCAGTTCTGGCATGGGATGGGAAAACCATTCGGGTTCAGTCAGCCAAGTCCGATAGTTTAGAAGCTCGGGGACAAATCTTTACCCAAACTAATTCTCAGGGATTACCCGTAATGAGTAAATTCGATTTGGCAGTAAGGGGGAACCGCTACCCACTGGAAAGTTTAGCCATAGGGTTGCCGCCAACAGTCATGCCCCGGGGCGGGGTGGATGTCCTTGCTCGCATTAGTGGGACACCATCTACCCCTACCATTACTGGACAGGTGGGTTTGCATAATTTAACTGTTAATCAATTGGGGTTTGAACCTTTACTCCAGGGAATGGTTAATTTTACTGGTGGTCGTGGGGGGTCGTTCAATCTACAAGGACAACGGGACCGCATTGCCTTGACGCTCAACCCTGCTCTTCGTCCTCAATTTTTTTCCATTCAATGGGACCAAGCTTCAATCATAGGTCGTCCCCAAGGCGATCGCCTAGCAGTGGTAATGAATCAATTTCCCATTACTGCCCTTGGTTTAAAAGTACCCATTTCATCCTCAACCGCCATCCCAGGGTTAAATCAGTTAAAATCATCAGCCTCCTTATCATCCACCCGTTCCCTTCCTTTAGGTGGAACCTTATCAGCCCAATTCAATATCAATCCTAATCTGTTGAATGGCACGGGAAGTATTAAAATAATGAACCCAACCTTGGGGTATGTCAGGGGTGATCAATTCATGGCGAATTTTCTATTTGCCCAGGATTGGTTCAAACTAAGCCAAGGGGAATTAAAGATTGGGAACAGTCTGTATGCAATGAATGGAGAATGGCGCCAAGGCGGAGATGGAATTTTCACGGCACAGGTGGAAGCAAAACAGGGAACTGTAGAGGATGTGTTTACTGCATTTCAATGGTTTGATTTTGCTGACTTGACAAGGGGGTTAGAACATCCTGTGTTCAATGGTAAGGCGGTCATGGTGGCTCCCAATGCCATAGATGTGTCCAATGCAGGGTTGATTAACCAATTGAGGCGATTGGCTGAAATCCAGTCTTTATTGGTACAACAACAGGAACGAAGAAGACGCCAATCCCCGCTGCCGGAACTAGGGAACCTGAAGGGTTATTTCAACGGTAAGTTTGCCCTCAGGGCTTCCTTGAAATCTGGATTAACGGTAGATTTTGATCTCAGAGGAAAAGACTGGCTCTGGGATAATTATCGTGCTAGTCAAATACTTGCATCTGGACGATTTGAAAACGGTATCCTTACCCTCACCCCCTTAAGGATTCAAACAAATCAAAGTTTGCTGGCATTTTCTGGGACCGTGGGGGATAGCGGTACCCAATCTGGTCAACTACGCATGGAAAAGATTCCAGCAACTGCGGTACAGGAATTTCTGTCCCTCCCGTTGAACATGACCGGGGATCTAAACGGTTCAGTATTATTATCAGGGAGTTGGTCTAATCCATTGGCTCGAGGGGAACTGACTCTGGAACAGGGCACCCTCAATAACGCCCCAATTCAATTGGCAAAGGCGGCATTTGGGTATGTTGACTCCCGTCTTAATTTTGATGGCAGTTTACAAGTATCTGATCCCGAACCTCTGGTGTTTAGGGGTAGTGTACCCTATCAGTTGCCAATCAGTGGTTCTCGTTCCCCAGATAATGAACTGATCAGTTTAGATGTTAAGGTTCAAAATGAAGGCTTGGCATTACTTAATTTGTTAACCCAAGGACAAGTCGCATGGGAAAAGGGACAGGGGGAGGTGAATTTGAAGGTCACCGGAACGACTCAGAAACCAATCGCCACAGGAAAATTAACGTTAAATAATGCGGTTATTCGTAGCCAAGGGTTTTCTGAACCAATGACAGATGTCACTGGTTCAGCGGAATTTGAAGGGGATCGAATTAGGGTCAATGGATTAAGCGCCAAGTTTAGTGGTGGTTCCTTATCCATGAAGGGAACTATCCCCATCGTAACCGTACCCAATGATATCCAGAGCAATTTAAATCCCCTTAGTTTGTCAATGGACAATTTAAACATTGATTTAAAGGGGTTGTATCGTGGCACTGTGGATGGACTAGTCAAGTTAGCAGGTAGTGTATTAGAGCCCACTGTAACCGGTCAACTTAAGTTATCCAATGGTAGTGTTTTTCTGCCAACTGGCAACCCTCCATTCAGTACCCCCTCAATGAAATCAACCTTACTCAGTTCTTTCAAGGTTGATGACCTTAAATTATTAGTGGGAGATAGGGTAGAACTGGTATTACAACCCCTGTTGACTTTCCGTGGAACGGGTGAACTAACCTTAAATGGCTTTCTAGATAAACTTGAACCAGATGGTACAATTAAAGTTCAATTTGGCTTAGTCAACTTATTGTCTACCCAATTCAGTTTAGATCGTAGCCGTGCCAACCTGGTTCGTTTCATCCCTACTCAGGGTTTTGACCCAGAATTGGATATTCAATTAAAAACATCTGCCCCTCAGGTTACTCGACTCCCTATCCAAACCCTAAACTCAGCGGAAGTAGCAGATGCTCCCATTACGAATTTGGGAGCATTACAAACCATCCGAATTCTGGTCAATATTAATGGACCAGCCAGTCAATTAACCCAAAGAATGACTATTACCAGCAGCCCAACCCGTAGCCCTGCGGAGTTATATAGTTTATTAGGGTTTGGCGGATTGGCGGGTGGGGTTAACCCGGTTAGTGATCCATTAGCCTTAATTAATTTCGCTGGAACCACCTTGTTTAACTTGGGTAATATTCAAGCCTTTATCGGAGATGCCCTTAATTTAAGTGAGTTACGGATTTTTCCAACAACCATCCCTCAAAATGTAACGATTCGTGATCAGGATGGTAAACGTGTGATCCCATCTCAAACATCTGCGTTAGACTTAGGGGCTGAAATTGGCTTTGATTTACCTGCTGGTGTCTCGTTTTCAGTCCTTCAAATTTTGACGGCAGATGTACCAACTCTATTTAATATTCGTTATCGATTGAATGATAATTGGTTAATTCGTACCTCCACTGACTTGAATAAGGAAGAGAGGGCGGTTGTTGAATATGAAGCGCGTTTTTAAGTAGTCCTCACCCCGCCCTTCTAAAATGATAATTTTGTGTCATATTTTACAATTTTGAGAAAAGTTGGGGATTAGACTAACCTAGTTAAGACATAATCATAAATCAACCCTCAGGCTGCTGAAAGCTAAGTTGATAAACTATTGAATTGGGATAGTTAAATTTGGAATGGCTAATGATACACCAGTCAAGAATCGGGATATCCAGGCAAAGCAATGGAATTTGGGCATTGAAATAATGGTAATTGTGGCGATCGCCCTCCTTACCATATTTTTAGTTCCCCCTGCCCTAACAGCTATTGGGCAAGCTTTTCGGATCAAGCTGCTAGGCAGATTCTTATCATTGGCAATTGTTGCCTTAGGGATTGACTTAATTTGGGGATATACGGGACTACTGAGCTTGGGACATGGTTTATTTTTTGCCTTAGGGGGCTATGCCTTTGCCATGTATTTGCAACTTCAACTCCCCCCTGGTCAACTGCCAGAGTTTTTCATGTTATTTGGAGTGGAAGACCTACCCTCTTTTTGGCAACCTTTTTACTCCTTTCCATTTACCATTGCTGCCGTCTTGATTGTACCCACTCTGGTGGCTGCGATTTTGGGGTATTTAGTTTTCCGGAACCGTATCCGGGGTGTTTATTTTTCTATTCTGTCCCAAGCCGCCTTAATCGTTTTCTTCAACTTTTTCAACGGACAACAGAAATTAATTAATGGCACAAATGGTCTGAAAACTGATACTACGTTCTTATTTGGAACCCAGGTTAGTGATCCAAGAGTTCAATCTTTTTTTTATATCTTAACCGTTATCCTACTGGCATTGGCTTATCTTTTGTGTCGATGGCTAACCAGTGGTAGGTTTGGTCGCCTTCTGGTCGCCATTCGAGATGATGAGAGTCGGGTGCGGTTTTCCGGCTACAATCCCACCAGTTATAAAGTGGTAGTTTTTGCCGTCTCTGCCTTATTAGCTGGGGTTGCGGGAGCACTTTATACCGTACAATCTGGCATTATTTCCCCTAAATCAATGGATATTGCTTTTTCCATTGAAATGGTCATCTGGGTAGCAGTGGGTGGACGCGGCACCCTAATCGGAGCCATTATTGGTACCCTGCTGGTTAATTTCGCCAAAAGTATTTTGAGTGAACAATTTCCCCAAATTTGGTTATTTTTTCAAGGAGCCTTATTCCTAGTGATAGTAATGGTACTCCCCGATGGTTTTGTCGGTTGGCTTAAAAATAACCCCTTGGATCAATTTCGCACATTGATTGGCAAACCTAAACTGATTACTACCTATCCCCAGCTTGAAAGTGATCCTGTGATTCTTGAAGAACGGAACAGCCTTGAAAGAGACATTGACCGCTAACATTATGACTAAAATTCTGGAAATTCAAAACCTTACTGTTAGTTTTGATGGGTTCAAAGCCTTGAAGCATCTTAACTTTAGTATGAATGAAGGAGAGCTACGGGTGGTGATTGGTCCTAATGGGGCTGGTAAGACCACCTTTTTAGATGTTATTACTGGTAAGGTGCAACCCACAGAAGGAAGAGCACTATTTAAGCAGAAAAATTTACGTTCCCTGGCAGAACATCAAATTGCACGGATGGGGATTGGACGCAAGTTTCAAACACCCCGGGTTTATTTAAATCTGACTCCTCGAGAAAATCTGGAACTATCTTGTAATCGTACTAAAGGAGTTTTCGATACATTATTTGGCAAACCCTCTAAAGGAGAACGGAAAACAGTTTCTGGTTTACTAGAAACCATTGGTTTAACTACCAAGGCAGATATCCAGGCATCTTTATTGTCCCATGGAGAGAAACAACGATTGGAAATTGGCATGTTAGTTGCCCAATCCCCAACTTTGCTTCTAGTGGATGAACCAGTGGCTGGATTAACAGATGAAGAGACCTACCAGGTGGGGGAATTGTTAATTGCATTGGCACAAACTCATTCCATTTTAGTGATAGAACACGATATGGAGTTTGTTCGCCAAATTGCTCGACAAGTCACAGTGTTACATGAGGGCACCGTACTATTTGAAGGAACCATGGATGAGGTTCAAAATGACCAGCGGGTGATTGATGTCTATCTAGGACAGTCTACGAATTCAACCGAAGGGGCATCGTGATAATTCACTAGCAATATCATTTAATTTTGGAACATCGATTATGACTACCTCTACCCAGAAAAAATCCATGGCAACACCTCCCGCTGAAAACGAGCTGATGTTACACGTCAACGGACTCAACGTGTTTTATGGTGAAAGTCATATCTTGCGGGATGTGGACATATCTGTTCCCAAGGGAAAGATGGTGTGCTTAATTGGACGCAACGGAGTGGGCAAAACCACACTTTTAAAGACCATTATGGGGCTGTTGCAACCACGGGCAGGCTCCATCCATTTCAAAGGGGAATCCATCGTCCGCAGATCACCGGATCAACGAGCCCGACTGGGGGTGGGTTATGTTCCCCAAGGTCGGGAAATCATCCCCCGCTTAACTGTTAAGGAAAATCTTGCTTTGGGGTTGGAAGCATTACCCAAGGAAGACCGACAGTCTCAGATGGAACGAATAGAAGAAATCTATGACCTATTTCCTATGTTAAAGTCAATGCTGTCACGGATGGGGGGGGATTTAAGCGGTGGGCAGCAGCAGCAGTTGGCGATCGCCCGAGCATTGATGGGTCGCCCCCAATTACTAGTTTTGGACGAGCCAACGGAAGGGATTCAACCTTCAATTATTCTGGAAATTGAAGCCGCTGTTGGACGGATTGTTGCCACATCAGGGATTTCTGTATTGTTGGTGGAGCAGCACTTACACTTTGTCCGACAGGCAGATTGGTACTACGCCATGCAAAAAGGAGGGATCGTGGCTTCCGGTGTGACTAGTCAACTCAGCCAAGATGTAATTCAGCGATTTTTAGCAGTTTAGTCCTATTGTGGCATCCATTCCAGTTTTTCTTGGAAGTAATCTTGTTTTACATTTAATTGTTGTGCTATCCGTAATCCACGATCAAATGCCAAACGAGCTTGACCATAGGCTTTTTTAGCTTCATAAATCTGCCCAATCTGGTCATAGGTCTCCATCTGACCATAGGTATCGTAGATTTGCTGCTCCAGTTCCAGCAAGACTTCATAAATGATCAGGGCATCATTCCATTGCTGATTACTGCGATATAAATTCCCCAAGGGCTTCAGTGCATCAGCTGCATCGGTAAATTGCTGTAATGATATGGCTAATCGGTAAGCCGATTGATACAATTTTCCGGCAGTATTGAGTTCATTGAGCCTTTGGTAATGTCCAGCCATGGCAATTTGGACTTGGGGGATGAGGTTTCGCTGAGACTGACGTTGGTAAAGCTCAATTAATTGATTTTGAACTAAAATTGCCTGTTGCCATTTCCCAATTTCCCCATAGGCAACTGCCAGTAATTTAAGGATAGCTATTTCCTTGGTACGGTCGTGGTCAATGGAACCCCGACTTCGTAATAGAGCTAACCATTCTTCATAGAACTGAGCGGCAGCCGGATAACGGAACCAATTCCAGTTGAGACGAGCCATTGTTTCTAAGCTGGTTGCTTCCAGTTCTGGCTCATTCACCCGTCGCCCATGGGCTAGTAACTGTTGGTGGATTTGTAAAGCAGGATCGATTAATCGGACAGCTTCATAGGCTTGAGCGAGGTCTTGTAAAAATTGCACTGGCAACTGTTCAACGGATTGTCGTGGAAGTTTAGATTCTATTTGCTGCTGCAATTTCGATAACCGAAGAATGACTTGATTTAAGACTGTTCGCTGGTTTTCACGCCATGCCAGTGCTCCCACCCTTCCCAACGCTTTTACTTCCTCTATGGGACCCAATGCTTGGCGTAATCGCACCTCACGAGCCCAAATGATAAAAGCCGCTTCAGCATTCTTGGCAGCTAGTAATACCATCCCTTCTTCATTTAACCGGTCAAGTGCCATCCCTAACGTCTGTCGTTCTGAGGAGTTCAGTGACCGTCCAGTATCTGGGGGCAATAATGGGTCAGATGAAGGCAGGTCTAATTCTCGTATTTGGGGGAAGGGTAACCCCAGGGTATCTGCCGTAGTGGGTTGGGCAATGGCGGTGGTGAGTAGGATCAAGAGGGCAATCCCACTTAAATATCTGAGCTGGTATGAGTTGGTCATCGTTGAAATGGTTAACTTCACGAGTGGACTGATGAATGGATTTTAATCCTACCATGAGTCTATGGAACTTCATTGGCAGGGGCGGGAGTTTAAGGTACAAAAAAAGATTGGTCAACGCTCATTAATTGAAAGAGTAAATGAAAAGATACCAGACTGTCGATTTCCCACAAATAGATTGTAATCCCCTTGTTCCCATAATCCCGAAACTTCAATTTGTCCACCATTTCCCCCATCAGCTGGAATACAAAAAGATTGTCCCTTAGGTCCACGAATAAGTAGGGTGGGTTCGCCGCCGCCAGTCACTTTGAAGTAAAAATTGGCATTTGGTTTGGTGATAGTTATCGTTTGAATCGGATGCTTGGAAATAAACCCACACGATGAAGAATAGTGCCTGCTAGATAGACCACTAATAATTAATGGATTAGGTTTGGGGGGTTGGATCCGTTGACTAAGAGCAAGGGACGCAAAATAAACCACATTGGCGATCGCCAATGCCACTGAAAAAGTAATGATTACCTTAGCCCTCATGGCTTTGTACCTTCGAATACCTGCAATGATTTACCACAGTAGAGATTTCATAGAATTAATGTTTGTGGATATAAAATCCATTGGTTCAGCACTATCCCTGCCGAGTCCATGGAATCATGATCCAGCAAATTATTGAGATAACTCTAGTGTGTGAATAAAACTAACTATCAATCGGGTTAATAGTCCGTTTTGTTAATTGTCACTACAGTGAGAAGAAGCACTGAGGGTTGATTAACTTGGAAATCGGTAGAATGATTTATTGAGTGAGTTTTAGTTGATTGTCAATTTCTGTTTGAGTTGCATAAAATTGATAAATTTTTAAGCGACCTTGAGCCTCATCTGCAACCAGGGTATCGTTGGGTATTGAACTTAAAATTCTAATTGCAGACTGCCACTTTTCCAATGCATCCAATCGTTCATTTAAGGTTGAAGAGGTTTGTATCGCTTGTAAGGCTTCCTGACCTAAGCGGTTCGCATCGATGAGGTTTTGACTAGCCTCTTTTTCCCTGGACAAACGATTTTCAATGGCGACTAAGTCCATTTTAACCTTCTTAAGTAATTGTTTAACATGGAATTCGCTACCAGGAATTGTATCCAATCCATTTAATCTTGCCACTGCCTGTTCTAAGCGATCTCTAGCGGTTTCTAGTTGTTTTATACTATTTCTATTAAAGGAATCGGGTTTACTGATAACCCCAATGCTCTCCTTGATTTTGGCAATCTTCTCTGCTTGCTCGTGTGCCAATCTGTGCATCACTGCCCCATAAAAGGTCAGCAAGGACACTATTCCTCCCACTAAGAACAATGCCGGAATTTTCCGTGAATTTGCCGGTTTTATGATGAGAGAGTTTTGGGGTAGGTCAGAGGACTGACTGAAAGGTGGTGTTATCCCAACGTCATTGTGGATGGCATCAGTTATAGGGTGATTTTTTACGGGAGTGAGTGGGTTTTGGAATGGTGAGCCATTGGGGGGAGATTGGATAACCGATACTTGCCCCCTTGAAGAGGGTCTCACGGGGGAATCATCCCATTCACCAAAAAAATCTGATATGGGGTCTTTTAATGCAGGGTTTACGGAAAGTTTAGTAACACTGTTCAGGCTACTAGTGGAAGACAACTCCCTACTTTCAATACTATTCAGACCAATGGCATGATCAGGGCTGGGAAAACTATAAGTGTCGGCATCACTGGAAACCCCCATGGGCGGGGTCGATTCCAAATCAAAAAATGAGTCATCGATCTCCAAAATTGGATCCGACGTTAAAGATACTTTTTCCCCCTGATGGTGAGGAACAGATAATTGAGACTGGGTACTGAGATTAAGACCCAATCCCATTTCCAACTCTGATGAGGAATGGTTCTTAAAAGCTTCGGTTTCTCCAACCACTGATACAGGGTAGGGGGGAATGGGTGATAGTAAACTCTCATCCGATACATCCCAAGGGGATATTTCTCCCTTAAAAGCTTCGGTTTCTTCAACCACTGACACAGGGTAGGGGGGAATGGGTGATAGTAAACTCTCATCCGATACATCCCAAGGGGATATTTCTCCCTTAAAAGCTTCGGTTTCTCCAACCACTGACCTGAGAAAAGGGAGAATAGGGAGATTTAAAACTT
>CAIUCS010000116.1 GCA_903897715.1 uncultured Synechococcales cyanobacterium | reverse complement strand
TTCTCCCGCTCTACCCCCGTTTCTAAGCGATCGGTACGGGCTCGATCTAACCCCAACAGATACTCGAACTCCTCGATCGTCACCTCCGCAGGCAACAACGACCCCAATACCGAAGCCCGACTAAAGGACAACGGCTTACGGGAATACCAGCGATGCAGCCCCTTAAACGGATTGCCCCCATTCTCGAAATAGACCTGCTGGTTGAGCAGTTCCACTGGCATAATTTTTTCGATAAAGACAGGAGGGCGGGAAGGAGTCATAGGGGTAACAGGAGAATGAAACAGGGAAATGATTTATAAAACAGCATCCACAAGCGTCTTGGCAGATTGGTGATAATGGAACTCTAGTCCCAGGTCATCAACCTTTTGAGACGATCGAATTAAGTCATCGATCGCTTCGCATAAACGGAGCCGAATAGAGCGATCGGGCAATAAGTTAGGCTCTACTGCTTCCTCCACTGTTAACAAACGCCGATCGCCAATCTGGTACGCCCACATCTCCAATCCCAAGGATTGCCCCGTAGCCTCATCCTGGATCAGTACCATGTCATCTTCTAATTCCTGACAGAGTTGTTCAACGCTTGGCGCTTGCCAGAACAAGGTTAAGAGTTCCGTATCCGGCTCATAAAAAATTTTTAATGGGGTCATACTTTCTCTCCTCGCTTAATGGCATTAGTTTGATAACTGGTGATCAGAAATCCATCTCCATTCAACCGACGGGTTACAGCAACAACCCACCGTCTTTCTCGGATTAAGGTGTAAAACAGGAAAATGCTGGGATCTCGTTGGCTGAGGCGTACCTCCACAGGATTTTGTAAGGCTTCTAAGACAAATTCTAAATGGAATTCCAAATCGGGGTGTTTAGTCAAAAGAATTTGCCAGTATTCCTCTGAGGTTCGTACCCAGAACCCCAAGGGAGTTTGTACCTCAAATTTTAAGTTAGAGAACTGACTATTTCCTCGCTCCATACCCTTTAATTATCTCCCAATAAAACTCGGATCGCTTTCAGTGCCGATCGCTTATGGCCATTGGAGACTTTTGCAAACCAATAATGGGATTCTTCGTTACTCATTTCTTGGATTCCCGCTGCAATGTTGGCTATGCGATCGGGTTTGGATAGGGGCTGCAACGCTTGAAATAGAAGCGCTAGGTTTACCCCAGATTCCTCATTCAAAATATAGGGAGCCTGCCGTTTGTAGCTTAGGGTCTTGGGATCGTACTGGTTGGCTTTCAGACAGGCATAAACCGCTTGCCGAGCCTGAACCAGTTGGTTCCCTTTTAGCTTGCCCACCCGCTGGGCTGCAGGACGTTTTTTCTGTCCTGCTTTCTTGTAGGCACACTGGTAGAGTTCCAGGGCAAAATCATTATTTTTTAGCGGTACAACCCGCAACTGAAACTCTTGCATAGTGGTCTAATTTTTCTCAACGGTGCGTTATCCAATCGGAAAGTTAATATCCTACCCGAACTAACAAGTCTAGTCGTTCCACTGGGTTTCGTTGTAGTGCCCCCTGAATTTCGCTGAGGGGCGATCCCGTGGTAGAGATGGCTTTCTCAAATATAAAACGAACTTTGAGTATAGTGCTGCCCTGTGCCTCGGGGTGATTCAACAAGCCATTGAGGGGAGTGGTGAATGTCTGGAAACCTCGCAAATCCCCCTGATACTCCAAGCTGAGAAACTGCTGTCCCGTTTGAATACGAACACATTGATCGATTTGGGGCTGAAAGCGTTGAAGCAAGGGAATAGCGGTGCAAAGTTTCCGATAATCCATGATCTGCTCCACCGTAATTTCCAAGACGGCAATGGATTTTACCTGATGGTCATTCACCTGATCCGCCAGATCATTAAAGACCTTCGTGGGGCTGCCCTGGAGATTAAATTCGGTCGGTTTAATAGATAGAGGGGCAGTTTGGTCGTTACCTTTGGGCGTGGGCGGAGCACCAGGGGCATAAATAACCGCTGTTGTTGCTTTCTCTTCCGTTCCCTCGGCTCCGTAATCCGCTACCACCCGAAAGGATGTGGAAGTCGTTATTTTTCCTTCGTGCTCATCCGAAGGTTTGAACTGATCTCCCAAGAGTGCATTGCCCTGGTACAAACTGACGCGAACAGCACCCTTCGCCCGCCAACGCACCCGCACCACTTGCTCGATCCCTCCACTGGGCAATACCTGGGCACTGAGTTCAATATCC
Organism: uncultured Synechococcales cyanobacterium; assembly: GCA_903897715.1. Taxonomy (GTDB): domain Bacteria; phylum Cyanobacteriota; class Cyanobacteriia; order CAIUCS01; family CAIUCS01; genus CAIUCS01. The sequence continues at coordinate 3,404 of CAIUCS010000116.1, read as the reverse complement.
TTGGGTTCCGGGGGCTTTAGAATCCCGCGATGATACAGTTCCATCCGCTCAGAAAACTCGATCGTTCCGGGAAGTGTGAGAGGTTGGGCGGTGGTTTTCATAAAGATCTGGTTCCCCATCTTCAGATCCCACTGCCCGTCTAGGAGTCCCTGGCGAATGGTATCCCGCAGCTTAGAGAGTTCCGCATCCAGCACAATATTGAGATTCAAGTCCTTGGCAAAGGCTTCTCGCAGGGCTTTGGTTGTCCACTGATCCAAGCCACTGGGCCAGACTTTTTGCAGGATATAAGCCGGAGCGAAGGGTTGGGCTTCTTCGGGGCGAATCTTGCTACAGTCCTTGAGGGCTTTGAGAATAATGTCTTGCTGATTATTTTTGCCCTTGATGGTGCTGGAATCCTGAGCCGGAAGGGGATAGTGCATCAATCCTTTCGGGGCTTTGATAGGGTCTTGGGACGGATAGAACAGATGACGGTAGGCATTCGTCAGGGCAACCCGCACCGCTAAGTCCAACTCCCCTTCCTTTTTCTTCAGATCCCGTTGCTGGCTTTCAGAGAGGTCATCTAGGCGGTTTTGACTGCGGAGAATGGCTTGTACTGCTTTGTACTCACGGGTTAAGTCGATCGCTCGATCCAACTCCTGTTTATTGGCCAGTAAAAACAGTAAGCGATTGCGGAAGATGCGAAACTTGCCAGACTCTCCCGTGTTATTAAAAATCTGCTCTACCAGGAGCGGCGCTCCCTCGGTAGAGGCATTCAGGGTGGCTTCGTTAAAGTCAATCAGGCACAAAGCGATGGTGTCAAAGCGATCGTCCACCTCATGAGGTCCTTCCGGTCCCGAAATGCGGTCAAAGAATTTGGTGGCAAAAATGCTATCCCGCCGTTGTCGCAGTGCTTCCTTCGCTTCCGTTAGTCCAATTTGCTCTTTTTCCTCCGCAATAATCTTGTTAATAGAGGGTTCTTCCTTGAACCGAGCGATCGTTGTAATGGGGTCAAAATCCAGATACCAGGCAACCTTGGTTAAGCGCTCCAACGCCTGATCCACAAAGCCAATCTCCACATTGGGCATCAGCAATGACAGGTTCAATTCCGATCGCCGTAGCCCAGAGCTAATCCCTTGGGTTAAGGAATGGAGGAAAATGGTGCGAGAGACCCAACTAGAGAAGGGGGGTTTGCCCGCTGCTAGCCAGTCCTGATCCTGCACCTGGGCATGGGCTTGCCGACCATCGGGGTTATAAATATCTGCCTTAATGGGTAAATCCATGGAAGGACGCTGGAGGCGGGAGGTGAGATCCGAGGTAATTTCCTGCTCTACCCCAATGGGGAGATGATGGGGATGAACCATTGTCATAGGCAAGGGGGGTCCTTCAGGCTTGCTCCCCTGTTCTTGCCAGAGGTAACGCACCACGCGGGCAAAGAGCCGTAACGCCCCACGGGTACGCTGGAATTCTGGAATGGATGCAATTTTTTTGGTCAGTAGATTAAACAGTTCGGGGTGAAAGGGATAACTCTGAGCGATCGCTTGTCCATAGGAAGCATCCTTACACCCACCGGGTACATCCATCCGACTGGCACGATAGGCTCCCACATATTCCTCAGCCGCCCGCTGAGCAGCTTGCTCACTAATACTGCTAAACATCCGCTGCTTCACGATGTTGTAAACCTCTACATCGCTGCTGGGGCTTAAGATTCGTTCCTGTCGGGCAGAAGCCCTGATCAATTCTTGTAGGTCAGTGGTCTCTTGGGCAAAGGTGTCAGATGCAGAAGCCAGGGAATAAACGAAGACCAGGTTATTGCAAGATGCTGCTAAGTCCATCAGGGAGAACAAAAACGCCACTACCTGTTCCGATAGGGTACTTTGACCGATCACCTTGGCTTTAGCTGCCCTCAAATAACGGGCTCCCTCATCCAGGATAATTAGAGTGGGCTGGTCAGTAATTAATCGCTCTAAGACCGAGGTGCCAGGACTAATTCCTGATTGATCCGAGCCCCGTAGCAGTTGATAACCCTCAATGCCACCAATCTGATAAGCCATCTCACCCCAGAGGGTATAGGTCGTAATGCCGGTCTCTGAGTGATAAGTGCCGGACTCTGGATCAATGTCCCGTCCATCCACCGCCGCCACTTGAATGGGACAGGCTGGAATCTTTTCTAGATTATCTACAAAGCGATCGAGTCCTTGAATTTCTCGCCCTTTCTTGGCAATGTGCCACAAAGCCAGTTCATCATGAGTCTTCCCTCCACCAAAACTGGTTTCGAGCCGAATGACTGGAGAACCAACATCTATCCCCGTCAAGCGCCCAAACACTTCCTCTATTAGGCACTTCAAGCCATTCGTTTCAAAGGTATTGGCAAAGAATTTCTCTGGCTGCTGGTAGGTCTGAGGCGCATTTCCTTCTACCACCAACCTGAGCTTGGCTGCAAAGAGATCTAAAGACAAATCTCCTGCCAAAATTTCTGGGCGGGGGACACAGGTTTCCAGGACGGATGACAACATGGCTAAGACTCCCACTGGATCTTATTTAAGCCGCAAGACCTCAATCCCTATGTATTACTTAAGGATATTAAGTAGCATCTAACAGGAGTAGAGCATTTTTACCCCTGCTTAATATCTTGTAATATATAGTTCAATAGGATTGGTTACGATATTTCCACAGTCTCATGAAGTCTCACGTTTAGGGTAGGACTAAGGTGACTGCTACTTGTAATTCATTTGTGGTGGTGAGGGTTACGAGGGCTGTGAGGGTTCCCAAGAGTTGTCCGACTGTCCAGTTCAGAGGGTTCATTCTCCCACCTTCACCAAAACATTGCTATTTTCCCCTAGAATAGCAGTCCCACTGGTATCGATGACTTCAAAGCGATCGTTAATGACTTCCCTATTTTGAGGTTTATATTCAACCGATGACTCCAGCGAGTGGAACCTTTATCACCTCTATTATTGGTGTCAATAACAATGGTTTCTTGACAGCGAGATTGAGCTTTAACTGGTAAACAAAACTCGGCGTTGCAGGATACAGTATGAATCATGAAGAGAACAGGACAGAAGGGTCATGAAGATAATGAATCAGCAACCGCACAGAATAACGCAACATATCTACAGACTTGGAATAGCAGAAGGTTTTACGGTGCAATCGTGCCAGATAGTGACCTAACCGAGAGTTTTCTCCCTCAACTCGCATCATGTCAGTCTTGCTAATAATCTGATCACCATCAGGGATAAAACTTGGATATACAGTCCATCCATCAGTGACGTAGAAATAGCATTGCCATGCCACCTGTCCATAATGGCTCAAAAGTCTCAGCACTATGATCACCTAAAGTCCAAGCTAGGATGCCCTTACGGAAATGGTCTACTGCTGTCCACACCCAAATCTTGTTTTTTTTGATCCGACAAATGTTTCCAGCTCAT
>CAIUCS010000115.1 GCA_903897715.1 uncultured Synechococcales cyanobacterium | reverse complement strand
ATGGTAGAAAACTTGTCACATTGAATTTCATTGTACCTAGATTTACTGATTGATGATAACCGATGCAACGGTTAATTTACGATTCCTGAATAGGATGATTCCCAAAATGAAGCAATTGTAATCATGAAAAAGGATGTGCACCAAAAGTCTATATGCTCAGACATGGTTTACTAAACTTCTATATTTTTAGGTTGGGCGATCGTTGATTTGTGGGTGAAGGGGCGATCGGGTACATCCCAATTTTATAGCCCTCACCCTAAGTCCCTCTCCCAGAACAGGAGAGGGACTTTGAATCCAGTTCCCCTTCTCCCTTTTTGGGAGAAGGGGTTAGGGGATACGCTCCTTTGAAACCCTCATCCCCTCTTCCTAAGGGGGGTGAGGGCTAACCGAGCATAGGACGACAGAACTGAACCCAAATTAAGGTAAATGAGATACCTGGTGGGACTACAACCAACCCATTCATCAATGGGTTAATGCCCGGAAAAGGGTCTGTAGCTCTGATAAAAAACCATTTTTCTTAGCCTTCCATGGGGGAATAGAAGATGGGGTTCCTAGTTGATCCGGGGTAGGGGTGCCACTTAAAATACGGTCTAACTCGTCTCCCATGGGTTTATTCACTTGTTCAGTCATCAATTCGTAGGCATTGAAATCAGTTTCTACCCAGACTTGCCACGGGTCTGGATACGCTCGGAGAATGGCTGCTTTTTCAAGGGGACGCAAATAGTATGAACAAATGAAGGTACTAAGAAACCGTTCTCGTAATTGACGACCAGCATAGCCAATACCTATGGTGGCAATATCCTCCAGACGGGGATTGAGTAAAACTACAGGGCGATCGCCAGCTTGGTCACATAATTTCTCCACCGTTTCAACCTCCACCGCTGAAGGTTCTATAAATAGAAACAATTGGTCATCAGGGTGGATCATCGCTTTCAGTTCTTCCATACCCCGAATCTCATAGGGCTTATGCCCCCAATCCCTTCGTGCCAAAGCAGCCGATCCAGCATCAGGAAAGAACACCCGTAATTTCAACTGTAAATTTTCAAACATGGGCAGAAATCGTTCAGCAATGGGCATTATCTTTAATTCCGGAATGTTCAGTTCAATTTGTAACCGTCGATTTCCTGCTGCTAAAGCCGTTTGGGTTGCCCTTTGAGCCTGAATAATGGCACTATCAATATCTGTTGGCAACTGAACCATTCATTGTCCTCTTAAGGGTAATTTTTATCTTATTTTACCCTGGGTTTGGGTGAACCGTGTCCCCCTCTTATCAACCATTCTAAGTTCACATGGTAATCAGCCATACACCGTCAGGCAGTAGGGGTTGAAGACGATAGAACACCATTGGGATCCTTCCCCTAGACAGGAATTCTAGTACATCATAGGTTGCAAGAATGTAGTATTGTGAACAATGATTAGTATTTGTCAATCTCCCTCTGTGAACGAAACAAGAACAATCATGGCAACTACACCATCTGATTTAGAGTCTGTCTTAGCATCTTTTGCCTCCATGGCAAATGTTTTAAGTACCGTCAACCATGATTCTAGCGAAACCACCAATTATGTAGAATTAATCCAAACTGTCATTGCCAGCTTAGAACAAACCGAAACGGCGATGGTTAACCATAGGGAGGATCAATTTTTATGGAAATTTCAATATGGATCGGTGGAAGTTCTCGTCCAACTAACGGGACAATCCAATGAAGACACCTTCACTGTTTGGGCAACTGTTCTGTCCCTACCCGTGAAAGATGAATTGACTTTATTGCGTAGATTACTAGAAATGAACTGGACTAGCACCCTGGAAGCTCGGTTTGGTATCTTGGATAATCAGGTCGTTGCCATCACCCAACGATCGGTTGCAGATTTATCAGCAGGTGAAATTTCCAGAGCAATTACCATTGTTGCCACATTGGCTGACGAACAAGATGATTTATTAAAAGCAGAATTTGGGCTTTAATTTCCCCATTTGAAAATTTATTGAATTAACCTCTTCTTTGTGACGAACGTTTCTCCTCCCGCTGTTTGGCGATTGATTCCGCCACTCCATGCCCCTGGATCTATCCAGATGGCTATTGATTGGTGGCTGCTGGAACAACATCGTCAACATTCCCATCCCCCCACCCTTCGATTTTACACCTGGCTTCCCATCTCCATTTCTTTAGGTTACCATCAACGTCAATGGTCTGCCCATTGGCAACACCTATCCTGGCAAGGGCAACCCATTACCCTGGTACGACGACCAACGGGGGGGCGGTCTGTGTTACATCAGGGAGACCTAACCTATATGGTGGTTACTTCGGGGGTGGAGGGGAATCGGACTCAAATGTATCAAACCCTATGTAGTTTTTTAATTCAGGGTTGGCAGAATTTAGGGGTTTCTTTATGCTATGGGCAACAAGGTCGGGGTAATACCCAAAACCAAAATTGTTTTGGCATCCCTACTTCTGCGGATTTGGTCATGGAAGATGGTACCAAACTAATTGGCAGTGCCCGGTTACATCGGGGTCATGCCATCTTGCAACACGGTTCGATACGCTTACAGCCAGATCCTGATCTTTTCTTTCACGTCTTTAAGGAAAAAACTGGTCTGCCCCACTTTCCCCTGGAATTGAATGTTAAGGAACCCTTGAATGATGTTATGGAAGCCCTTGTCCTAGCTGCTTGCCATCGATTTCATATCACCTTAGATACCCAACCCCTTAGGGAGGAGGAATGGAAGGCAATTGAACAGTTAGCTCCATCTTTTATGGTGCCTTATGGCTAATATTTTCCATATCAAGACCTACGAATCGTTCTCAGGTGGTTTAAGGGGAGACGTTAACTAGACACAAGAGAGGAAGGATGTTTCAAGTTTTAACCCGCGTTCTACTATGGTTGGTCATTGGTGGAGTCGCTTGGTACATTTTTCTCCGATTCATACCCTCTAAAATCTATACCTGGCTGGGTGGGTTGGTGATGATTTTACTCGTAATCATTGGGTTTATAGAGCCAGGAGATGGTCCTATCGGAACATTGATCACTGTCATCAGTATTCCTCTCAAACCACTGGGAATAAGCTTGATCTTGGTGGGAGCTGGTTTAAGAGATTATTACCAGAAAGGTCGTCCCGTTTACACTACTCCCATATTAGTTGGTTTTTTTATTTTATTTGTTTCTAGCATTCCCATTGTGTCTTATTTTCTAATGCAGCAAGTGGAACAGGAAGTCGTCCAACTAACCAAAGAGGCGACTGGGAGTGCTCCTGTTTTGGTAATGTTAGGTCAAGGGACAACGGAAGCTGGTATTCCGCCCCGTCCTGAAGTCCAATTAACGGATACGGGCGATCGCATTCTTTATACTGCGCGTCTCTATCGTCAACAGCGGGATCAATCCGGTGTTGGTCCCTTGGTTATCGTGTCTGCGGGGCGTCGTCCTGATTTGGAAGGAGCTGCTGAGAATGTTCAGGAAGGAAATGATATTCAAAAAATTCTAATTGATCAAGGTGTTACAAGCTCAGATATTATCCTAGAGCCAAAGGGCGGGGATATCCGTGTTTCAGTGTTGGAGGTGAAAAATAAATTAGAGGAGCGGAAAGCCGATCCTCGCATAAAAGAATCCCGAGAAATTATGCTGGTTACTTCGGCGATTCATATCCGTCGAGCTACCATGACATTTCGTCAAGAGGGATTCAAAGTCATACCTAAGCCTACAGACTTTATCACGATTCAACCAGGAGGTAACTCTAGCAAACGCATTCAACTGACCGATTTACTTCCTAGTGCATTAGCATTAGATCAAACGACTCGATTTATTGAAGAGTACTTAGTTTCAATTTTTTATTTTTTGCGGGGATGGTTATCCCCAGCCATTTAACATGGGATAGTCAGTTGATGAACCTACATACTCATCTGGACAAATCGCTTCCAGGGTTGCTTAAATCATGTCAGTATTCCATTGAGGTAAGATATTTATGAAAGGATTTGGTCGTATTGGTGCCACCGCTAGTTTAGTGGGTAGTGTCTTAGCGGGAACAATTTGGGCAGGTAGTTTACCCGTATTTGGTTTGCCAGTTGCTCAAATTTTAGATCGTCTCCGTCCTATCCCAGTATTTACAATTACCAACGATCAAGGGGTACCCTTGACAGCCAGTCCTCGCCAAGGAGAAAACCGCCCCCCTATTTCACCAATTTTCATAGGGCGGGGGGAAGCCCAGACATTTCTGGATCGATTGAAAAGTACCAACCCAGATTTAGCTAAAAGTGTTAAAGTGACTCCAATTTCCATGGCAGAGGTTTTTGAAATTCGTCAAAAGTCAAAAGGTAAAGCCGATCGGTTAGAGTTTGAATATGTGCCCATGCAACAACAGGTTGCATCTGCCAAAGACTTGATTAAACAAGCAGGGGCAAAACCTGAACAGTTCCAAGGAACACCCTTGTTTTTTGCCTTGGCTGGGGCTGAAAAAGAGCGGTTTCCTGTTGCCATACGGCAAGGAGATAAATCGGTGATTCCTCTGTTCTTCAAAAAAGAAGATATGCAAACCATTATTGAACAGTTTAAGAAACAACAGCCTAATCAAGCGGCTACATTACAAGTTCTGGCATTCCCATTACCTCTTGAAATGGTTTTGTATGGTTGGGAAAATGAAGCAGATGAAAAATTCAATAAAGAGGTGCCCTTCTTCAAAGAACTTGGTTCTCAGATCGTCTTGGTACCGCCCCAAGAGTCCCTGGAGTTTGTTCGAACCTTATCCAGTGGCACCCAGGGGAAGCCAAACCCTCAATCATCTCCTTCCTCCAATGTTAGACCAACTACAACGACTAGTCCTAAACCCAGCCCCTCCCCTACTGTCAAGCCAAGTCCAACTAGTCCTAAACCCAGCCCTGTTAAACCCAAATAATGAATCTCCTTTCCAAGGCAATTTTCTCACTCTTTTGTCTTGGTAGTGCCAAGGATAATGATGGGTTATGGTTGACATACTTACCGGGCTAAAACCACGGTGATTCTGGACAGTTCACAGCAACTAGCCTCCGAAGAGATATTAGGATCGCTCCCCGTCGGTTTAGAGTCTCCCAATGCCTTGGGGACTTTGTTCTATATTCTTTGCTGCATTCTCATCTCGGTCGTGTTCAGTGTCACAATTCAGGCATCGAACCGACCGAATGTTTAGATCCAATGGTTTTCACGAACAATTTTAGTAGACAACTTGTGTGGAAAGGCTTTAAACTTTAGCGATAGTGACCCGTTGCGGTTGATTCTGATATTTTCCTGCCCGGTCTGCATAAGTGGTATCACAGGGTTCGCCCTCAAAAAATAACAGTTGACAGATCCCTTCATTTGCATAAATCCTGCAGTCTGCGCCAGACGAATTACTGACCTCAAGGGTTATATGTCCAACCCATGAACTTTCCAGTGGGGTAGTGTTTACAATTAAGGAGCATCTGGCATAAGTGCTTTTCCCCATGCAAATGGCAGTAGCATTAGGGGGCATCTGTATTTTCTCTAATGAGACTCCTAATCCATAGGAATGGGCGGGAATGATGAAAAAATCACCATCTGCATCAGATTGCAATGTAACAGGTTCAAGATTTTGTGGGTTGAACCGCTTGGGGTTAATCACGGTGCCGGGAATATGGCGAAAAATAACAAATTCTGCTGACGAAAGCCTTATGTCATAGCCATAGCTTGACAAACCAAATGATAATACTTTTTGAATATGGGTATCATCTCTGGATACTTGACGAATTAGCTTTGGTTCAAAAGGCTGAATCATGCCTTGTTTAGCTTGTTCCATAATCCAGCGATCGTTTTTTAGCATGGCAATATACTCTCTGTGTATTGTTCAACCTTATTGCTTTTTAACATGTAAATGGTTCTTTTCAATAGTGAATGGGAAGAACCGAACGCTTAACTTTAAAATACTCTCAATGTAGGTTAAGCTCAGTCACCCGGTCAGCCCCTTCTCGAGAAGGGGCTGGAGTTTCACAGTTCCTTTCCCTAATGAGTGATGAGCGGCGTAACTCATCTTCAGGAAAAACTCGGCTAGTTTTTAAGCACGCATATATAGCGGTTCCTGAAGTATGAGGTGCAACCTAAATGAGAGAAGCCTTGCTGCTCATGGGCTTGGGCAACTGAACTGTACCTTATCCGAATGAGAACCGCTATTATTGTCTCATCTGGGCTGAGGAAAGGAAACTGTTAACTAGTTTGTGTAGACTGAAAAGAAGAGAATGGAAGGGAAATATGGTTTTCAATAATGGAAAAGTTTCAAGCAAGTGGCACCTCATAAAAATAGGTTGTTTTATTGGAGGGATTCTTTTTAGCCTTGGGTTATCCTTAGTGAGTACAGGAATGCTTGCTCAGCCAACTTCCCAACCCCCCCCTCTCCCTGTGGCTGCCATCCATTCAATGCCCCCTACCCTAACGCAATGGAAAGGGGGATCCAATCTATCAAACTCTGACAATTATTTTGATCAAATTCAATCAACAGACATTGGCTATTTAGTATGGTCCCAGTTTCCGATTCAGGTTTATCGCCAACCTGTACCCGGAAAAGAGGCATTACCATTTGATCGGCAGCAAGCTGAACAATGGTGGAATGCAGTGAACCAAGCTGTGGAAGAATGGTCTATGTACCTGCCTTGTAGAGTGACTGAAAAACCGGAACAGGCTGATATTCTCCTATGGCGATCGCCTCCACCGATGAGACTGGGTTCCAATGGGCAATTACCCCGGTTTCGGACTGCCGAAACCCATTATGAACTTTATCTGAGACATTTACCTAATCAATCCCCAACCCTGACCCATCGGATGACCATTCGCATCCGTCCCAATCAATCCCCGGTTTATTTGTTAGCCACAGCTCGCCATGAACTGGGGCATGCCTTGGGAATTTGGGGGCATAGCCTCTTAGAGACTGACGCTCTCTTTTTCTCCCAAGTTCGTCATCCTCCCGCCATATCCCAACGAGATGTCAACACTCTCATACGGATTTATCAACAACCAACCCGATTGGGTTGGTCTGTTCCATTATCGTCAGCCCCTCAATGATGAATTATCTAAATCAATGGCTTCCCAATGTACCAACCACGGTTTGGATACTTGCCGTGGGTCGTTTACTATCCCAAGTTGGGACTGGCTTTACCCTATTTTATGCGACTATTTTTTTCGTCAATCGGGTCGGATTATCAGCCGCAGCGGTGGGGTTAGCCTTGGGACTAGGGGCAGCAGTAGGAATGGCAGGACGAATTGTAGGAGGAACTCTGGCAGACTCCCCTGATTGGGGACGGCGAAAAATCTTAATCTTATCTTCAATTATTTCAGCTTTTGGCTCCCTGATCCTATCCATTACTGTCAACTTACCATTCTTTACAGCAGGCAGTGTCATAATGGGTCTAGGAATCGGACTCTATTGGCCGGCGATGGAAGCATCCATCGCTGACTTGGCTGGGGAGAATAATCGGAATGAAGCCTATGCCCTTAATCGATTGGCAGACAATTTAGGACTGGGGGTGGGGGTAGTTTGTGGGGGTTGGGTGATCAATACCACGGGAGCTTTCCGGGTACTATATATGGTGGATGGGTTAAGCTATTTGATATTTGGTGTCATTGTTTATTTCAGTATTCATGAAACTACTCACCCAGTTGGTCACCCATTTACCCCCCGCGGAAACTGGAGATTTGCCTTGGCAGATGGTCAGTTGTTGATATTTGGGTTGGTTAATTGTGTGTTGACTCTCTATATTGCCCAAGTTCAAACCGTACTACCTCTCTATCTTACCAATTTTGTTCATACCAATATTCGGGGATTGCCTTCTGGATTTTCTGCCTCTACGATCAGTGGATTGATCACAGGACATATCCTCCTATCTTCCCTATTTCAATTACCCGTGGCACGGTGGCTGGGACGATACCCCCACCCCAGGTCATTAATGCTATCAGCTGGATTGTGGGGAATAGGGTTTGCCTTAGTTGGATTCACGGGGCTTAATTCTCAATTCCCGGTGGTGATTGCCGCCCTTGCTTTAACCACCATTAGCTTTGCCAGTATCATCTATTTACCCACTGCTTCAGCCTTTGTGGCAGAAATGGCTCCCCAGTCATTACGGGGTACTTACCTAGCAATTAATTCCCTATGCTGGGCAGTGGGTTATGTTGTAGGTGCACCAGTTGGTGGATGGGCATTGGATCAACCCCAACCAGTTCCTCACCTGTTTTGGTTTATTCTCACCGGTACTACATTGATTATGATACCCATTCTGAATTATTTAAATCAATTGCCACCCCGATAATTCATGGAGGGATGAACAATCTACCCTATAGCCAACGGAGTCTCTTTCCCATCATTGACCAATTCCCTATCTCACCCTTGCCCCCAATTAACTAGGAATATGGATGGGATAATTACCGGCTAGGTGAAACGTTTGATGAATTGCCTGTAACGCCTCCACCCCCTTAGATTTGTCTACTACACAACTGATCTTAATTTCGGATGTGGCAATCATCTGAATATTAATCTGACGTTCAGACAACGCTGCAAACATGCGAGCGGCGACTCCCGGATGGTTTACCATGCCAGCACCCACAATACTGACCTTGGCGATCGCTCGGTCAATCATGACTGCACCATATCCTAAGTTCGTCATTGCAGATTCTAAAACAGACCGTGCCATTTCTCCATCAGTTTCAGCAACCGTACAGGCAATATCTCGATAATGGAAAGTATTAGTCTCGTGACAGCGCTGGGATTGGATGATCATATCCACACTAATCCCATGATCTGCTAGTAGTTGGAATAGTTGGGATGCCATGCCAGGGCGATGGGGCACATCACGAATAGCCAATCGAACCTGTTTCATATCCAATGCGACGCCACGAACCACTGGATAGGGTTGACTCCCCCCGTGCACCCCAATCTTTTCGTCTTGCCGAAAAGGGGTTGGAGAGCTATCTACTTCAAAAACTGCCTGCAGAGCATGTAAAGCTCGATGACATAATTCATCTACTGTGGTTTCAGTAAAAGACTCAATGACACAACTCACTTTTACCTCTGAGGTGGAAATCATTTGAATATTGATACCAGCCTGAGCCAGAATGGTAAACATTTGGGCAGCCACTCCGGGACGACCGATCATTCCTGCACCCACAATACTAACCTTGGCGACCTGTGGATTGACCACCACCTCAGGGATCGCATCCGGGTGGGGGGTAAACCCCGCCAAAAGATTGGGCAGAATTGAAGTGGCTACTGCTTCAGCACAAGCAATTGACCTGCGATTTACCGTAAACGTAATATCATTAGTTTCCCCTTCATGGATGGACTGAATAATCAAATCCACATCCACTTGTTCTTTTGCAATCTGATCAAACAGGGATGCAGCAATGCCGGGACGGTCGGGGATTCGTAACAAACCAACCCGCGACTGCTGGGTATCAAATTCTACCGCATCAACTGACCGAGCAATTTCTAAACCCTCCAAACTCCGGTTCTGTGGGGTTAAAGACACTACCTTAGTGCCCGGCTCATCGGTCCAACTAGAACGAACCACAAGGGTTACCCCATAATTTCGAGCTATTTCCACAGCCCTGGGATGGAGAACCTTCGCACCCAAACTAGCTAATTCCAGCATTTCATCTGATGTGATCTCTTCCATTAACCGTGCTTCAGGAACCAATCGGGGATCGGTGGTCAAGATGCCAGGGACATCGGTATAAATTTCACATTGATCAGCATGTAGGGCAGCCGCCAAGGCAACTGCTGAAGTATCTGACCCGCCACGACCCAAGGTGGTAATTTCCCAATCTTCCGTATCACTGACCCCTTGAAAACCTGCCACCACCACCACATATCCTGATTGAAGATGACGTTCAATGCGTTCTGTAGTGATGCGCAGGATACGTGCCCGAGTATGGGCGGTTTCAGTCACAATGCCCACTTGTGCACCTGTCATGGAAACGGCTGGTTGCCCTAATTCTTGTAAAGCCATACTCAATAAGGCGATGGTAATTTGTTCACCCGTAGAAAGCAGTACATCCATTTCCCGACGACTGGGGTTACCCGAAATTTCATGGGCTAATTTAACCAAGCCATCGGTGGTTTTACCCATGGCTGATACCACCACTACTACGGAATTACCAGCTTTTACGGTTGCTACAATCCGCTGAGCGACTGCTTGAATCCGTTGGGTCGTTCCAACGGAGGTACCCCCATACTTTTGAACAATGAATGCCATGGTAACAAGACTGGAATGGGATTAAAACACGGGCAATTATTAACATTACCACTTACAAGTAGGTTAAGGGAAATACTAACGAGAGTGTCCTAGGACAACCGCACACAAAACTTAATATATCAATTGATGCGCTGTAACTTTTTCTGAAGTGTCAGCACCAAATGAATCAACAGATTGAAGTCCAAGTAATCGTGAATTGGATCAGGATTTTCAAGAAAACACTGATTTTCTGAACCTGCGAGTCAATCACCGAAGGATAGAGTTTTTATTAATTTGGAACATCCAATGATTCTTTTCGTCCATTTATTTGTGGGAAGAAGTACCTTAAAGAAAAACTACCATTTGTATTAGGCGACCCAATAAATGACATAAATCCACTAGGATGTGATTTTTTGAGATACTAATTTACCCTATACAAATCTTCCGCTCTTATCCATCTATATCTATGTTCACCCATGAAAAGTACTCATTCTCTCATTCAAATAGGAACCATTGGTGCCCTTATTATTTCCCTATTTACAAGTGGTCCCGTGTTTGCAGATCCGTTCCGGACTACCAATCCCAAGACAATTGATCCTAGTACTGAAGAAGCCTTTACGTCTATTTTTCAGCTAGGGGACTATCTGAAAGCCCAAAGTCAACTTCAAAAAGCGGCAAAAAATGAGCCTCTTGCTTTTGCCCTGTTAACAGGAATTGACTACCTTAACCAGGATTGGAAGTCTTTTGAACAAAATGCGGAACGCACCCTGACCGTGGCTCAAAATTTAGTTAAGACCGATCCACTGCGGGGTAACCTTTATGTAGCAGTAGGGCATTTTCTCCAAGGGGCTTATTCTGTTAGCATAGAAGACCCAATCACAGGTACTCCCAAGGCATTAATTAAACTTCAGCAAGTGCTTAAGTACTTAGATGAAGCTGAGAAAGTTGCTCCCAATGACCCTGAGTTTAGTTTGATTAAGGGCTATATGGACGTAATGTTAGCCATAAATCTACCCTTCTCGGATGCTAGACAGTCCATAGACCGACTAGAGAAAAATGCCAGTCCTTCTTACTTGGTACATCGTGGAATTGCCCTTGCCTATCGGGATTTAAATCAGTTGGATAAGGCTTTAGAATATACAGAACGGGCATTAAACCTAACACCCAGAAATCCAGAAATCCACTACTTGAAAGCTCAAATACTGAACTTACAAGCACAGAAAAATCCAGCTTTATTCATTACCGCAGCTCAATCCTATCAAACTGCATTACAACTATCAGAGCAACTCCCGAAAGGTTTAGTGGCACAAATTTTTTCGGAACACTGCTCAAATCAGACTCGTATCGACAACCAACCAAGAACTTGCAATGTTTTACGAGATCAAATCATCCAGTTACCGGGTGTATGGGGTCCTAAAACAAAAGATTTGCCCAAGCTATAGTACTGGAGGTTGGGGTAATAAACCCGTGCATTGGTTACAAGATGGGTCACATTCTCTCTAAACTGGTTGTGTCACAGGCATCTCGATTAATTACCTTATTACGAATCGCATGAACCTGAAACTAATAAAATTCTGAACCCATTCCCAATACGATTTATATTGTTTCCAGTCTCCCTCTCTTACGTTCTATTTATATTTACCATTGCAAAAAGGTACCGCTTGAGGGTTGATCCTGACGTTGGCGAGCCTCGTTCTCAAACCAATCAATAATTTCCCTTGGAGAGAGTTGTTCAATGGCACAGTTTTGATCACGGGCAATCTGGGTCAAGAGGCGGAGGGATGAAATTGTTAGCCGGGTGAGGAACTTTTCAGGTGGAGAGAGTAGAGCTTTATCCACCTGGATTGACTCTTCGGGTGTCAGAAATGAAGTTGGATTTGTAGTCATGGTCTTGCTTTAAATGAAAGATATTGTTACAGTTTTGACTAGTTCTTTCTGGGTTGAATGAACCATTTAGAATAATCTTTATTATGGTTGACTAGTAAGTTGGATTGGGTTTATAGGGTTTAGATAAAAAAATCATTGTAAGGGCTTGATGGTCATCGCCCCTATCCTTTGATTGTCAGCTTAAAAAGCCTATTGACAAGGTGTTCGAAGGACTTACTTTATGATCCACTCAATTTTCAATCAGCTTCTAAAATAACGTACCGGTTACCTAATGTTTTTCTATCCTTAATTCATTGATTATGTCCCCCATCCCATCCGCTTCCCCCTCCTATCGTTTTTTATTCACTATCTTGGCTTTGCCACTGCTGGTGGTTATCTGGTTGTTTATGGATCATCGCCCTTCCGCGATCGCACAAAACTTTGACTCTAAGGTTCCTGATACCGGTCGGGCAATTACCCTCCAAGCTGATATTCAAGAAGCCAATTCTAAAACAGGAGTAATCACAGCCCGAGGGAATGTACAGATCCTTTATCCAGCCCGGCAAATTCAAGCTACAGCTGCCCAAGCCCAATACTTTAGCAGGGAGGGTAAAATCATATTGAGCGGTAATGTGTATGTAATTCAACAAGGAAACAGTATTCGGGGTGAGGTAATAACTTACTTAGTTGGTGAGGGACGGTTTGTTGCTACTCCTCAACCCTCTCGCCAGGTAGAGTCTATATATATTGTGTCTGACCCTGATGCTACCCCTACTGCACCTCAACCTCCGGTATTTAACCCCAAACCTACCCCCAAAACTCCTTCTGTTTCTCCCATAGTTCCTCGTTAGATAGGCTGGTTGTGAATAAAACCTTAAGTTTGGGAACGGGAAGGCTTCTCCCTCAAAACTAACACCTGACTAACTATAAAATAAATTGGGGGTAAGGTTTACCCATTTAAAATGATGGGTATTATAGTTTCTACCTAAGAAATTGAAAGACTTGATGGATTCCTACTTTTCAGGCAACAGAAATAACCAATCAACATTTCAGGATAGTCACGATAGGTCAAAAATTTCATTGGCTAACGTTTCCAAGTCCTATGGTTCTCGCCAAATTGTTAAGCGAGTGAGTTTATCTGTTCGCCAAGGGGAAGTCGTTGGGCTATTAGGTCCCAATGGAGCAGGAAAAACTACTACATTTTATATGACTACCGGGCTAGAAAAGCCGGATCAAGGTACCATTTGGTTGAACCGCATAGACATCACTCAACTTCCCATCCAGATGCGAGCTAGACTGGGGGTTGGTTACCTAGCTCAAGAACCCAGTATATTCCGGAATCTCACGGTGCGGGAAAATATTTTACTGGTTATGCAGCAAAGTCATGTTCCCCAATCCCAATGGAAACATCGAGTCGAATTTCTTCTGGAAGAATTTCATTTAAAGAAAGTTGCCAACACTAAGGGAAGCTATGTGTCGGGGGGAGAGCGGCGTCGAACAGAATTAGCCAGGGCATTGGCAAGTGGAACAAACGGACCAGTTTTCTTGTTGCTTGATGAACCATTTGCTGGAGTTGACCCCATTGCGATCGCTGAAATCCAAAAAATTGTTGCCGAGCTTTCTAAACGAAACATTGGTATTTTAATTACTGACCATAATGTACGTGAAACTCTTGCTATCACTGATCGTGCATATATTATGAGAGATGGCGAAATCTTTGCTTCAGGCAGTTCAGACGAACTTTATGAAAATCAATTAGTTCGAACCTATTATCTTGGAGACGACTTCCACCGTTAGGCATCGCAATTGATTTGGAAAAAGTAAATCAGTCCTATAATGTGATGAGTAGATTGATGGAAAAACCGAGAGTAAAGTTAAGTATTAGAGTAAATTAACATAGTCTCGGAATTGACCTAGGATTGAACCTTTTTGAGTATTTTTCTTCATCTTGACTTCATCTTATGACTGCACCTGCCATTCAGAAATCATTTTTTCGTGATGGGCTATCCTTGCTGAGTTCCATCTTGCCAGGTGGTCGATTGTCCATAATGGATCGTTACTTACTACAAGAACTCATCTTACCCCTATTGTTTGGAATTGGGATGTTTTCCTCATTAGGAGTGGCAATTGGGGTTGTATTTGATTTGGTACGACAAGTTACGGATGCAGGATTAGGTCTAGACATAGCCTTGCAAGTTTTTCTACTAAAAGTTCCTGATTTCGTAGTCGTCGCTTTCCCCATGTCGGTAATGTTAGCTACATTGATGACCTATAGTCGTCTATCCAGCGATAGCGAACTAATCGCATTACGCAGTAGTGGGGTAAGTCTATACCGACTGATTGTGCCAGCAATTTTGCTTAGTTTACTGGTAGGGGTATTCGCTTTTGGGTTCAATGAAATGGTAGTCCCTGCTGCTAACTATCAAGCAGCCATCACGTTAGAAAAAGCACTGAAAGATGAAAAACCCTCCTACCAAGAACGAGATATTCTCTATCAGGAGTTCAAAGATGTAATTAGGAATGGACGGGCGGATAAGGAAATGGATCGTCTCTTTTATTCTCGCCAGTTTGATGGTATACAAATGAAAGATTTAACCATTCTGGATTTCTCCCAAGAAGGACTTAATCAGATTGTTACCTCTAAAACAGCAAGTTGGAATCCTTCTGAAAAAGTATGGGATTTTTTTAATGGTACAATTTATTTGGTTTCCCCAGATGGTTCTTACCGAAATATTCTACGATTTGAGCATCAACGGCTTGCATTGCCCCGTGCACCCCTAGATTTGGCAAACCGCGGCAGGCATTTGTTAGAAATGAATATTGCCCAATCCCAAGAAAACCTAAATCTAGTTCGTGGCAGTGGGGATCAAAAAACGATTAATCGCCTAGAAATTCATATTCAGCAACGGTATGCTTTCCCGTTTATTAGTGTTGTTTTTGGCTTGGTAGGTGTTTCCATGGGGGCAAAACCCCAAAAAACAGGGAAAGCAACTAGCTTCGGCATCAGTGTACTAGTCATTTTCGTTGCCTATTTGCTAATATTTATGTGCGAAGCATTGGGACAGGTCGGCACCTTAACTCCATTCTTAGCGGCTTGGCTACCGATTTTTATTGGTTTGGGGATGGGTGGTTTACTATTGGCGAAAACTGCTGGATAAAATAATTTAAAACACCCTTAAAGTCTAAAGGTTACTAAAGTAAATCACCCTGATTGAGGTCATTGCCCCCATTGAGTCACTCTAATTTATTTTCAGGAAATACATCAAACCTTTTGGATTTTGGGGCTGAAGTTATACATTTGAAAAACGGATTAACCGTTATTTACCAAAATCTACCAACTTTTCCGGTGGCGGTAGTTGACGTTTGGATTAATGCCGGAGCTATTGTTGAACCAGATGAATGGTCCGGGATGGCTCATTTTCTTGAACACATGGTATTCAAGGGTACTGCCGACATAGCTCCTGGTCAGTTTGATCAGATAATTGAAAGTCGTGGTGGTGCTACCAATGCTGCTACCAGTCAGGATTATGCCCATTTTTACATCACTACCTCCGTTGAGCATTTACCAGAGACTTTACCTTATTTAGCGGATCTGCTCCTCAAAGCCGCAATCCCAGAGTCAGAATTTGAACGGGAACGAGATGTGGTCTTGGAAGAGTTACGGCAATCCTACGATAATCCCGATTGGTTAGGGTTTCAGTCTTTGATGGAAACAATTTATCATCATCATCCTTATCGCCGTCCAGTACTGGGAACTGAAACGAACCTGAAGCAACGGACACCAACGGAAATGCGACGTTTCCATCGTACCTATTACCAGCCTCAAAACATGACCATTGTAGCCATCGGCGGATTGGATCGGGAAGAAACATTAGATTTAATTGAACAATGCTTTAGTCAATTCCCAGAGCCTGCTGATTGTGGTTTCCACAGTATTGAAGCTGAACCCCCCATTACTGAAATTAGACGACGAGAGTTGACTTTACCCCGAATCGAACAAGCAAGATTATTGATGGGTTGGATCGGACCAGGGGTGGAGCATTTCCAAAGCGCCTATGGTTTAGATTTATTAGCGGTTTTATTGGCAGAAGGACGCACATCCAGGCTATTAAAAGACTTACGGGAAGATAAGCAATGGGTACAAGGGGTTAGTAGTGCTTTTTCATTACAACGAGATTCTAGTTTATTTACAATTACAGCCTGGTTAGAACCAAAGCATTTATCAGCAGTGGAATATCGAATTTGTGAACATTTAATGAATTTACCCAACCTTCCCATTTCATCCGCGGAGTTGGCAAGATGTCAACGGTTATTGTGCAATGATTATATTTTTTCCACGGAAACACCTGGGCAACTAGCTGGTCTTTATGGATATTACAATACAGTAGCTTCTGCGGATATTTCAGTCACCTATCCTCAACAAATCAAAGCTTTACGTTCAGATGATTTACAGCGTCTCGCGACCCAATACATTTCCCCTTATCGTTATGCGGTCACTACTCTGAAACCAGAAAATAAATATTAAATCTATCAATTTTGGTATTCATTGTCTTCTGCCTATCCGCAATATCGCGTCATCTTATTCAAACCAATTGTGACATTCCCACGTCTAAAAAAGTGGGATTCTTCAAGAATCGAGAACCTTTCGGGCATCATCAAAGCACTCCTACCAACTCCACCAAGATTAAATCCTAATATTGTCCCCACCTTTCTGATATAGTTGCCGAATCAATGGGATCAAAAGCATCGAACCTAAACCTTGGGTTTGCTTCAGTTTCCAGTGGAAATCTTAGCCCTTCTTTTTAGAATTTCCGTTTTGACACAAAAAAATCATAAAAGGATCTGAAAATTAACTAAACTCAACCTTCCATCCCTACGTCAATGACCAGCATAACATAACCAGACGAAGGGGTACAAAGGCTGACTTTCATCTACAATCCCATTCCCCATCATGCTTAATAGAACGATTGATATTGTAAAATTAATGCTTTATGCTTGGGCACTGGAGCATCCCCCTCGCTTTCAGTGGGAAACGGGGTGCGATAATTATGGATCAGATGTTCTATCTGAAAACACCCATCAAGCGGGGTCTGGGAGATGTACTATTGTAGTATTACCCCCCCCCCCCCCCCGAACACTCCGTTTATTCCGGATGCCGCCCCCCACGTAATGTTAATACTAGATTAAGTCAGAAATTTCAAACCGAATTGACCAACGAAATTCTTTGTCAATCTCATTGGGCTAAACGTCTAGTTGAAAGACAAAGTTTAATGACCTTTCAATCCTTTTGAGTTTCCCTGTCAGCTTTAGGTTCACCTCTGAAAATGCTTAAGAATTAAATGGATTCCATGGATAACTTGGATGAATATTGGTCGTCAGAATTAAAAGGTGAGATTTTAATTGGTGACGATACCCCAGATAATATCCGGGTGTTATCTTCAATGTTGATCGATCAGGGACATGAAGTGCGTAAAGCATTAAATGGTGAACGCACCATTGCTTCTGCCCTGTCCGATCCACCTGATATTATCCTTTTGGATGTTGTCATGCCTGACATGAATGGTTATGATGTTTGTCAACATCTGAAATCTCAAGTACTTACTCGCAACATTCCGGTTTTATTCATCAGTGCTTTGGATAACGTGTTTGATAAACTAAAAGGATTTGATGCAGGGGGGGTTGACTACATCACAAAACCATTTCAAGAAATTGAAGTGATGGCTCGGGTTAATACCCAACTTCGGATTCGGAATTTACAAGAACGATTAATCAAACAAAATGATTTACTAGAGCAATCGAATCGACAATTAGAAGGGTTTGCCCACACCCTCTCCCATGATTTACAGCAACCGTTGCAAAGTATTATTGGATTTTCCAAATTACTCTTAAACCAGACCGCCACTCCTTTAGATGCCCAAGTATATGAATATATCCAACGTGTTCATGGTGCTGGCAATCGAATGCAGCAGTTTATTGAATATCTGTTAAGTAGTGCCCATCTCAATGGGATTAATCAATTCTGTCAAGATGTTGATTGCAATCTGTTGATAAACCAGGTACGTCAAGATTTACAGTTTGATTTAACCAAAAATTCCCCCCATTTAGATTACCTTAGCTTACCTACCGTAAAAGGGTATCCAATTCAATTAACCCAACTGTTTCAAAATTTGATTTCTAATGCATTGAAGTATAAACACCCAGAACGGGTACTTCAACTAACCATTACCGCTACTCTAAAGACAGATCACTATCTGTTTACCATTCAAGATAATGGAATAGGGATTAAATCTGAGAATTTACACTCCGTTTTTCAATTATTCTACCGGGCTGATGAAGTACAAACCATTTCGGGTTCTGGTATTGGTTTAGCCATCTGTAAGAAGATTGTAGAAAATCACCAGGGAACTATTTGGGCTGAGTCAGAGTGGGGAAATGGAACAACAGTTTTTTTCACGTTGGCAGTTTGAATCCCCTCATTCGTATGGGATTAGAATTAGTCAGTGATAAATGAACGTTATAGTCCACTTGTGCCATAATGATAATCACAGCAAGCTGCCAGTTCTTGTAGGTTCTCGTCAACCTTCTTAGCAGCCTACTAAACAGACAAACTCTGGAAAGGGGTCTCCCCTTCAGCCATAGGAGTCTGAGTCTAAATGATGAATCCCCATGATTTCTTTTCTTTCCAATCCTTCAGACTATCTAGCCTCCCCTCATCTATTCGGTGAGCTTACAGAAAAAAACCAACTCACCCTGATTGAATCTTGTTTAGATAAGGGTGAGGAAGGGTTGGCTGAATTGATTAGGTTTCTACACGATCGCTCCACCCATCCCCCAACTTTGGCAATGGGCAAAGCCTATCAAGCTTTATTTAACAGTTCATCATCCCATGCCAGACATTTTTTGGAAGTCCACCTACCATCCGGTATTACTCCCCTAGTATCAGCCCATGGATTAGATTACAGCCAGTTACACCACCTTTTAGCCACCCGGAACTTCCAAGATGCAGACCGCCTGACATTGGGTAAGTTGTGTGAACTATCCGGGGAGCAAGCAGTTAAGCGTAATTGGATTTACTTTTCTGAAGTCAATCATTTTTCCGTTATTGACCTGCAAACCATTAATTCTCTTTGGTTTTTCTATTCTGAAGGTCGGTTTGGTTTTTCAGTACAGCGAGAATTATGGTTAGGAGTTGGAAAAGACTGGGAGAAATTATGGAAAAAAATTGGCTGGAAGAATTCTAATATCTGGACTCGTTACCCTCAGGAGTTTACCTGGGATTTAACAGCCCCCAGAGGTCACCTACCGTTATCCAATCAATTACGAGGAGTACAGGTGATGAAGGCATTACTAACTCACTCAGCATGGGAGGTTTAACGTGGGTCAGTCTTGGGATATTGGTCGTTTTATCAAAACCCTTGTTTATTTTGATTCTATTCCTCCTATTCGTTGTATTAAGTCTATGTTTTTTAGCACCCCGCCTTTACCCCCACCTTTACCCTTAGCCAACCTATTATTTGACTTTCGTCAATCTAATATGGCAATCAACCAAATTTGGGGAGTCTTAGATGATGTGGTGATGGGAGGAGCCAGCGCCAGCCAGATTCAACAATCATCATCGGGGTTGGTATTCAAGGGAGTGGTATCCACTGCAAATTCTGGCGGTTTTGCTTCTGTTCGCACACGGAATTTTCAACCCCCCCTGAACTTAAGTCAGTTCCGCGGTTTATCCCTCCGTCTACAAGGAGATGGTAATCGCTATAAATTTTTAATCCGAGACGAAAATACATGGGATAGTCTGGCTTATTCCTATTCCGTTTCAACAACTGCTCAGGAATGGGCAACCGTCAGGATTCCGTTTGACCAACTAATCCCGGTATTTCGGGCTAAAACGGTGAAAACTGCTGCCCCTTTGGATACCAGTCGTATTCAATCTCTGCAACTGATGCTCAGTAAGTTCGAATATGACGGAAACCTCAATCCCCAATTTACACCCGGTCAATTTCAGTTACTCCTAGAGTCCATCCATTTGTACTAGCTTATATCATTTTCCTCTCATCTCTAAGTAGGTGGTCAACTCTAGGTTCCTCAAACTGCCATCGAGTTCGCCTAGGTCGGGCATCCAGGTAACAACGATAGGGAAATTGATGATACTTTCCTAATCCACCTGGCCACCACGGATCCAGTGCCCAGAACATTTGACTACCCGTTAGTCCATCTATCCAGAAGTCAATAGCATCTCCAATAAAATGACGATCGTTCACCAAGTCTTTGGTGTCACAGGTAGGTGAAACATACCAACGGAAAATATGAAAGGGACGACCCAGGCGATCGCGGGCAGGTTGAACTCGTTGAGCCATGGAGACAATGGCATCGACTGTAACTTGGTCAGGTGGCAGGTAGGTGCCCCCAAGGGTAGCATCTGCCCACGTAAAGCTACCAGTGGGAATAATTGCGCTATGCATCTGCAAATTATCTGGAGTCCATTGGTCTGGGGGGGTAGGAAATAGAACTGGGGTTGGAACCGGGGGAGCATCAAGACCATCCTTACGAGCCCATGCCATACGTTTCAAGGCTATTGCTAAAAATTCAATGACCCCATCCCTGTCCGGTAATTGTTGCCAAAGTTGAACCAATTTCAGTAGTCCCTGCCGTTGTTGTTCCTGTTGGTGATAAATTCCTGAAACCCGTTGACTAAAGCTTAGCAAGGCTCGGTCTAATTGTTTTACCGCATTACTCAACGTCTCATGATCCCGGTTCTCCTGGGTTAACGTATCCGGGTTAATGCCCAGATCAATGAGGGCAGCAGCAGGGGAATGAAATCCATGCCAAATTCGATAACTTTCCGTCAAAGCATAGCGTTGTTCTTTTGTGCGACGGTACTGATGGGGAAGGGAATGAATAAAGGCAATTAAAGCAGAATCCAGTTGTTCGGGAGTTATTTGGGGAGATGAGGATTGATATAGGGAAATGATGGCTGACTCCCGTGACTCCAACTCTCGCCATAATTGTACCAACTGCAATAGGGCTTCCCGTTGGGGAGGGAAGTTGCTATAACGATCCCCTAATTGGTGTATAAATTGCATGAGGGGTTGATCTAACCCGGATGGTTCCATTCTCATGGGATGGGGGTGAATGGGTGAATTAGATGCCAAGAGGGTTGCCATGGCAGCTTGATTACTATCCAACCGTCGCCAGGTACGAACTAGGGTCAATAGTGCCTGCCGTTGGGCTGGGGTACCCAAGTAGAATTGAGGAATGTGGTCGGTAAATGACAGCAGTGCCGAATCTAGAAATGACAGGTCTGAAGGCAAGGGTTGACCTTGGATATCGAGTTCAAAATTATGGATATATTCCCTAAGTAATTTACTCCCATCACAAGACTCTATCCGAGCTGTTAGGGGTTCGTTGGATGGTGGCAAATACCCTTTGGCTAAGGTTTGAATGAAGCGATCGCCATAACGCCCCCGTTCATGATCCCAAAGTTCATCAGACCTCCATCCCTGTTCCCCAAGGAAATCGATGAGACTACGCACACTGTTTGCAGCACTGTAAACCTGACCAACCAATGAGTTCACTTGTTCAAGGGGAATCCGATTAGCCGGGGTAATCCCCAAGCCTGTATCCCCATCGGGTAGAACAGGATGGGGATGGGTTAAATACAGGGCAGTTAAGATGGGTTTATGGATTCCATGGTGGAATGCAGCTTCTGTAAAAATTAAGCGTTGATGACCCAGTAAACCCTTACCCATAACGTTTACTCTAAGAGGGGATTGAATCCAGGGTGCAGGAGTTGAACCTGCCTAGCGCGAATTATGAGTTCGCTGCCTCAACCGCTCGGCCAACCCTGGGGATGATAATGATAATGATGGGGGACTACTTTTCAATGATGAAAGAGTGATCCGCAACATCCTGCCATTGAATGCCAATTGACTTAAATTTTATTTTCCAGGTTACAACCTAGTTTAGGATTGGGACATTTTTATATTATCATTATGCGAAAGGAAAGATAAATCTAACCCTATATTTTTTGTCCAAATCTGTGGAAAACCCTAATTCGTTGGAACTGGGGCAGAGTTGACACAATTAGTGAATGGTGAATAGTGTTTGGTGAATTATACAAAATACCAGTGTAAGTATTAAAATGCAGTTTGATTGATTTCACGTACCACCCCTATGACAACAGAACACTATTCCCAATCCACTGCTTTTCTGGATGATGCCGTTCGTGTGCAGGTACTCAGTGAAGCACTTCCTTACATTCAGGAATTTTCAGGTCGCACTGTTGTCATCAAGTATGGCGGGGCTGCCATGAAAGAGGGACATCTGAAGGAACGGGTGATTCGAGATATTGTCTTTTTATCCTGTGTTGGGGTGCGTCCTGTAGTGGTGCATGGAGGGGGTCCAGAAATCAACAGTTGGTTAGATAAGTTGGGAATCGAACCCCAGTTCAAAAATGGTTTACGAGTCACTGATGCTGCAACCATGGATGTGGTAGAAATGGTTTTGGTGGGACGGGTAAACAAGGAAATTGTAGCACTTATCAATCAGTCCGGTGGCTTAGCAGTTGGTCTGTGTGGTAAAGATGGAAATCTTATTCGTGCCCGACCCCAAGGTGCCGCTGATATTGGGTTTGTTGGAGAAGTCAGTTCAGTTAAAGTCAATATTTTAAATTCCCTGGTGAAGAGCGGCTATATTCCAGTGGTGTCTAGTGTGGCTGCCGATGAACATGGACAAGCCTATAATATCAATGCCGATACTGTGGCGGGGGAGTTGGCTGCGGCACTGGGGGCAGAGAAGTTGATTTTACTCACCGATACATCGGGTATTTTACAAAATTATCAGGATCCTTCTACCCTTATCCATCATCTGGATATCAGTGCAGCCCGAAAATTGATCTCAGACGGAATTGTATCAGGGGGGATGATTCCTAAGGTTAATTGTTGCGTCCGTTCCCTAGCTCAAGGAGTTAAGGCTGCCCATATCCTAGACGGACGCATACCCCATGCCCTGCTCCTGGAAATCTTTAGCGATCGCGGCATTGGCAGTATGATCGTTGCTTAGGGTTAGTTATAGGCTAGTTATGTCGGCAATGCCGAAGCCAAGGGTATAAGACTTATTTCTTTGATAAAATTAATTGATAATGTCCATCGGTGCCCTAATCTTTTTGAATGGAGAGGTGAATTTATGGCTGATATTGTTGACTTGGCAGTGGGTGCCGGCATGTTTAAAACATTGGTAGCCGCAGTACAGATTGCCGGTTTAGTAGATGCCCTTAAAAGTCCAGGACCATTCACCGTATTTGCTCCCAATGACGATGCCTTTGCCAAATTACCGCCGGGCACAGTGGAATCTTTGGTCAAATCCCCCCATCAATTAGGACGGATTCTGACCTATCATGTGGTTGCTGGTAAATATAGTCAGGCAGACCTGGAAAATACCCCATCTCTCCCATCCTTGGAAGGATCACCCATTCGGATTGATTGTTCTGAAGGGTTTGAGGTGAAAAACGCCACGGTAATTGCAGCCAATATTGAAGCTGATAACGGGATTATCCATGTAATAGACCGGGTGATTTTAATGGGGGGTGACAGGGAGGTGGATGTTAAAAATACAATTGAGTTTTGTACCCCTGAAGTTTAATTCGTCCTCCCCGTTCACTGCCAATGATCTAGCCAGGATTGAAACATCAACACATTCCACAGGTGGGACTTCCAGTTATATCGACCATCCTGATGCTCTTCCCAAATCCGCCGTATGGATTGGGGGTGAAAAAAACCTTCTGTTTTTAGGCGGTTCTCTGCCAGCAGGGATTCTACCCAATCCCGTAATTCTGGGCTACGCAACCAATCATTGAGAGGTACGCTGAACCCCATCTTAGGGCGTTCCACCAATTGGGCAGGTACATATTGATGCAGTACTTGGCGCAATAGCCACTTTCCCTGACCTCTCCTTACTTTTAGATGCAACGGTAACTTGCAGGCAAATTCCGCAACTCGATGATCAAGTAGGGGGGCTCGGGATTCTAATCCAACTCCCATGGTGGCGCGGTCAACCTTCACCAAGATTTGGTCTGGTAATTCCATGCGACCATCTAAATTCATGAATGCTTCTAACAGGTGGGGAAGGGGAATCCATTGACGGGAATCATCCATCACGGTGGGTAATTCTATGCCATCAATTACCACTGAGGCAGGGTCTTGCCATTGGGAAATAAGGTGGCGATACAGTCCAGGGGCATACGGTTCCTTTAAGACCCCAGCTAATCGATATAAGCTTTCACCCGGAGCGAAGTAAAGGGAGGGTAAGTGTAACCGGTCAAACCAATCATTCCAATCTTGGGGGGTGAGTTGGGTAATTAAATGTGACACTAATTGCCGTATTCTAAACGGCAACCACCGGATTCCATGCCAAATCCGTTGTCCCCAAAAGTATTGGGAATATCCCCCTAACAGTTCATCTCCCCCGTCTCCAGATAAACTAACCGTCACATGCTGACGTGCCAATTGGGAAACTAAAAAAGTGGGGATTTGGGAAGAATCGGCAAATGGTTCATCATATAAACTAGGCAGTTGGGGAATAACAGCCATACAGTCTTGGGCTGTTACATAAAGGTCAGTATGATCACATCCTAAATAGTGAGCCACCTCCCTTGCCTGTTCCGCTTCATTAAACTTGGTCTCATGAAAGCCAATGGTAAACGTCTTCACCGGGCGATCGCTCTGGGCTTGCATCAGGGCAACAATGGTAGACGAGTCAACTCCTCCAGACAGAAATGCCCCCAAGGGGACATCAGCAACCATTTGTTGGCTTACCACTCCTCTGAGTAAATGGTCGAAGGCGGCGATTGCTTCCGAATCTGAGGGTTGCCAACCCACCCGGATTCCCTGTTCTGCTTCATTCTTCAAGCACCAATAAGGCTGGGGCTGACATGTTGTCCATTGGGAACGGGAGACCGTCAGTAACGTACCGGGGGGTAGTTTATAGATACCAGTATAAATTGAGTAGGGAGACGGAATATAGTTATAGCGCAACAATAGGGTAATGGCATCCCGATTGATGTGGGGATAGAAATAGGGATGGGCATGAATTGCCTTTAATTCTGAAGCAAAAAATAAAAAAGAACCCTGTTGATTAGATTGCCAACCATAGTACAGTGGCTTTTCCCCCAGTCGGTCTCGCCCTAAATATAACAATTGCTCCCGCTGATCCCACAGGGCAAATGCAAACATCCCCACACAGCGGGAGAGGCATGGTTGTACCCCCCACTGACTGATCCCCGCCAGTAGGACTTCCGTATCAGAGTGACCCCGAAATCCATGACCCAGTTGGATTAATTGTTGGCGCAAGTCTAAATAATTATAGATTTCCCCGTTGAAAGTAATAATATAACGCCCGTTCTCGGATGTCATTGGTTGGTGACCTTCAGGGCTAAGATCCAGAATTGCCAGACGTCGATGACCAAACCCCAGTCCAATGTTGGGATCCACCCATGTTCCCTTGTCATCTGGACCTCGATGGACTAAACGATGGGTCATTTGTTCAATAATCGATTTTAATTCTATTGACGATTCCGTACCTGACCGCTGCCAAAATCCTGCCAATCCACACATGCACCTCCTCTCCTTCCTACTATTTTCTTCCCTACTACCTTGGCAGCTAGAAAACTGGTTACTACCATTGATTGTATGAGTTTTCTGTTGTAATCGAGAGTATCCCAATTTTACAAGTTTGACCTCATCTCCTAACCCCTTCTCCCAAAAAGAAAGAAAAGGGAACCGGATTTAGGGAGAGGGCTGCAAAATTGGGATGCACCCATTTTAGTCCTTCACCAACTACTCCTTTTCAATTGTTTATTAATGAATAAGGCATCGTCACCCTATTCCAATTCAGCCCATCTGTTAGGATAACCTTAGCATAAAAAAACTGTAACTATGGCAAGAAAGAAACCATTGACCGTTGAATGGTCTGTGTGGCGGCGAGGGGGGTGGCATCTAGTGTTGGGATGGGGAATTGGTTTAATCCTTTGCGGTTGCACCCAAGCCTTATTCCCATCCTTACCGGGGGATCGCCCCAGAGTAGTGGCAACCAGTACCATCTTAACGGATTTGACCCAACGGATTGGCGGAAATCGTATTCACCTCATCGGATTACTCAAACCGGGTACAGATCCCCATTTATATGAACCAGTCCCCCACGACAGCCGATCATTGGAACAGGCAGCCCTAATCCTTTACAATGGCTATAACTTGGAACCGGGAATTATCCGACTCATGGAATCAACGGGGGGGAATGCCCGTAAGTTGGCTGTCGGGGAAGTAGTCACCCCTCTCACCCTACAACGAAAGCAGTCCCAACCTGACCCCCATGTGTGGGGGGATGTGGGTAATGTCATGACCATGACCGGGGTCATCCGTGATGCCCTCATTGAATTGGATCCACAACAAAGTATTTTTTTTAAGCAAAACACAGACCAACTCAATAGCGAACTGACCCGACTTCATCACTGGATTAAAAACCAGATAAACACCATACCACGCTCCCAACGCCGTCTGGTTACCACCCATGATGCGTTTCAATATTATGCCCATGCCTATGGACTGGAGGTTTTAGGAACACTCATTGGAATTAGCACGGAAGAACAACCCAGTGCCCAAACATTGAAGGAATTAGTGAATGCTATTCGGAGCGCCCAGATTCCCGTCATTTTTGCTGAAACTACCATTAATCCCCGGTTGATCACCACAGTCGCCCAAGAATCTGGGGCACGTTTAGCCCGCCGCCGCCTCTATTCTGATTCCATTGGTGCCCCCACTAGTGATGCCTCTTCATATATCCAAATGATGACAGCCAATACCAGGGCAATTGTGGAGGATTTAGGAGGATATTTTCAACCCTTTCCCCTGAATAAAATCAAATAAACACCGGTATATCTATAGTCTTTTTGTAAAATATTTGCAAATCCCTTGCGTAAACACCTGGAATATGTCATGCTAAATTTCCATATAAGTACAGTATATCGACTGTATTTTAGTAGTTAAAACCTTTAATAGGCATCATAGGGGAGTAGTTGTTATGGGGGATCCCATGGTTCAAACGTGTGTTACGAAATCATTTATCCTTAGGGATGGTTTAGGGGTAATCAAGTCAGTGGCTTCTTGGCGTACCGCAGCTCTATTGGCAGCGGGTCTCACCTTGGGGGGAGTCACAACTGCCTATGCCAATGGAACATCGGTTAACGGTGTGCTGGTAGCCACCGTTGGGTTGGGAAGTTTACAAGGGGTGGCATCTACCGCTGCCAGCGGGGCAGCAGGCTTGCCCCAACTGAAAACTCCCACATTGATCAGTCAACAATCAGAAGTTGAAATTACCCTAGTATCTTTTGCAGTGACCAAAGCTGCCTACGACCAGATTATTCCCCGATTTGTCAACGATTGGAAACAGAAGACGGGTCAGTCAGTCCTCATCAGAACTAGTTTTGGTGGTTCTGGAACCCAAACCCGTGCAGTTTTGGATGGATTACCGGCAGACGTGGTTCATTTGGCAGTAGGTTCAGATACAAACCGATTGGTCAAGGGTAAACTCATCAACCCTGGTTGGGAAAAAGAAGCACCCAATAATGGTATTGTCGCTCGCTCGGTGGTGGCAATTGAAACCCGCGACGGCAATCCCAAGAAAATTAACGGATGGAAAGATTTAGCTCGTCCAGATGTCAGTTGGATCACCGCAAATCCCAAAACCTCCGGCGTGGCTCGATGGAACTACCTAGCATTGTGGGGTTCGGTGTCTGAATCAGGGGGAACGGAAGCCCAAGCCAAAGATTTTGTTACCCAAGCTTTCAAGAATGTCCCCATTTTAGGCAAAGATGCCCGGGAGACCAGCGACATTTTCTACAAAAAGAAGCAGGGGGATGCAGTATTAAACTACGAAAGTGAAATCCTGGCAGCCACTGCCCAAGGACAAACCAACGCTTCCTATATACTCCCACAAACCAATATTTCCATTGATACACCAGTAGCAGTGGTGGATGCAGTAGTTGATAAACGTAAAACTCGCAATGTGGCAGAAGCGTTTGTAAAATTTCTCTTTACCCCCATTGCCCAAAGAGATTTTGCCCGCGTCGGATTTCGTCCAGTGGAGCCAAAAGTGGCAAAAGACTTTGAGAAGAAGTATCCTCGGGTGACTAAGCTATACACCGTTAATGACTTAGGGGGTTGGGACGCAGTTGAGAAAAAACATTTTGTCAACGGTGGTGTGTTTGACCAAATCTTTAAGCGTTAGGCTCAATTGACTATAAATAATCCCTTGTGGTAAAGCATCACAAGGGGTTTAATTTTAAACTCAAATATTTCAGCCCTTCATTTTTCGGATCAGACTTAAATGCTCCCACCAACGATTCAGGGGGTAATAGAGTAGGGGTGCCCATAAGCTCGTAAGTATAGCTGTACTTAAAGCAATACTTTGATGGTAGATCCAAATATCAGAAAGTTTAGCAGAAAAGACCTGCCAGTCGGAAGAAGGGCTATTGGTAGAAGAACCAATGGGTGCAAATTTAACGACTTGATATTCAGATAGGGTTTCAGGGGGAAAATGTTGAAAGCAATATTGAAATGCAGTAGTTGTCTCTGCAACTACTACCATACCAAAAACAATTAAAGCAACAGAAATAAAGTCTTCATGAACATAGCGTTGTTTTCGGAGAAGGGTAGTAAGCATACCCACAATAGCAAAACTAAGGGCATGGCTAGGTTCTGCCGCAGTAAGCCCGTCTTGGATAAAACCAACACAGATTCCAGCAACAGTTCCTTGCCATATTGAGCGTTTCATGCTCCACGAGACAACCCATATCAGCACCCAACTTGGGGCGGTTCCCATTAAATCAATTCCTGGCAATCTTAAGGGAGAAAGGATCACACAAATAAGTAATGATCCAACAATTATGAAAAAATTTAAGATGTCAAGTCCTAGGGGTGTCATTCGATTTAAATTAAGGGAAGCTTCAGTTTTAACCACTGGACTAAAAGGAGAAGGTCTAGACTTTTTATTGGCAATACAAAGAGTAGGAGAATTTAATTATTTTTGTTCTGGGTGATGAACAGTTACCCACTCTAAATAATTCACAGGAGCAGTTAATGTAATCACTGCTTCCGGTGCAGGACTTTTTACATAGTCAACTGACTCAATCTGACCAATTGGTAATGAACTAGGAAAAAGTTGACTATACGTTGAAGTGGAAATGACATCCCCTGGTTTGACATCTGGTTCTTTTTCAAAAAAAGTTAATAGAGCCCGGTTACTGCCCTGTCCCCGCAAAAAACCCATAGCACGACTGCGACTAACAACCACTCCTACCCGACTTGCTGGATCACTAAGTAATAAAACTCGACTAGTGGAGGAACCAACTTGAATTACCCGACCCACTAGTCCACCTTGAGACATCACCATGGAATTCTCTATAATCCCTTCTGCCTGTCCACGACCTAAAATAATTTGATGCCACCATTGGTCGGGACTGCGACCAATAACCGGAGCGATAATACCAACGGATTTACTGGTGGATGTAATACCAACTAGATTACGCAAAACTTGGTTTTGATTTTCTATTTCCACCAGTCTTTCTTGTAATTCCAGTACTCGGGCATTTGTTACCGCATTTTGTTTGGCTGATGAATCTACCAATGGACGGGTAATTGTTCCGTATAAGTCCATTATAAAAACACCGTGGGTCTGCCTGATGAACCAGGCAGAACCCAGGGTAAGAAGAGTGGCTGACAGATGAACCCCATTATGTTGCCACCACCGCCTCAACGTGTACATTTAATGTTTGTTCCCTATACTGGTTAAAATTGATTACATTCAAACGGAGTCAAATAAAAGCTACATTCTATAATAAGAGATTCAGGAAAAGAACAATGTCTTATTGATTACAGAACTTAATATTTCGTTATCCTACCGCAGTGCTTGTAAAAACTCGTTTCAAGTCCTTAAAGTTTTCTAAAACCTGCCCCGTACCTAATACCACACAGCTTAATGGATTGGTAGCGATATGGGTAACAATTCCGGTCTCATGGCTGAGTAAAATATCAAGCCCAGAAAGTAGGGCTCCTCCACCAGCCAACATTATTCCCCGCTCAATAATATCAGCAGCCAGTTCGGGAGGAGTTCTTTCCAGAGTGCGTTTTACTGCTTCTACAATTAAGGTAAGGGGTTCAGACATACTTTCTCTAACCTCTGGGGCTTTTACTACAATTGTTCGCGGTAAACCAGACAACAAATGACGACCCCGTACTTCTAATGATAAATCTTCAATATTAGTATTGTAGTAGGCTGACCCAATTTGAATTTTGATATCCTCCGCACATCGTTCCCCAATATACAGGCTATGAACTTTTTTCATGTATTGAATAATAGAGTCAGTGAGTTCATCCCCCGCCACCCGGACTGATTCACTTAATACAGTACCTTGCATGCTCAGTACAGCAACTTCGGTGGTACCGCCTCCAATATCAACAATCATATTACCAATGGGCTCAGCCACCGGCAACCCCGCCCCTATTGCTGCGGCTACAGGCTCGTCAATGAGAAAAACATCCCGAGCTCCAGCTTCTTTTGCGGCATCCTCGACGGCACGGCGTTCCACCCCGGTTACACCGCTGGGAATACCAATTACCACCCGTGGTGCCACCAAAGCCTTACCATCATTCGCGCGTGTAATGAAGTGCTTTAACATGAGCTCGGCAGCACCAAAATCAGCAATCACCCCATCTCTTAAAGGACGAACAGCAATAATATTACCCGGTGTACGCCCTAACATTTTCTTAGCATCCATTCCAATCGCCAATGGGGTTTTCCTGTCAGTGTCTATGGCTACCACAGAGGGTTCTTGGAGGACTATACCTTTGCCAGGAATGTAAATCAATGTATTTGCAGTTCCTAAGTCAATCCCCATGTCTCGGGATAAAGAAAACTGATTCCAGAAACCCACTCTATTTTGCGCTCCAATATATGCTGTATTTTGCTTTAACCTTAGCTTTATCTAAATGGATTTTAATATGTTTTATGTTGGTAGTCCACCCATTTTGATCGAAAAGAAGAATCAGGTTTCAACCTACATTCCAATATATATTAAGAAGTGTAAGGAATGCACAAAAAATAAATAACTTGGGAAAAATAAAAATGTATGTTTCCATCTGCTGTAGTTTTTTGTGGTCAAATTCGTTTGAGTGGGGTGTCCTATGAGTCTTAATGTGGTTACGTTGGTTGGTCGAGTGGGGGGAGACCCGGAAGTGAAATACTTTGAGTCTGGCAGTGTGCTGTGCAGTACGACTTTGGCGGTCAAGCGCCAAAGTCGAAATAATGACCAACCTGACTGGTTTAACCTGGAGTTGTGGGGGAAAATAGCTCAAGTGGCTGCGGATTATGTGCGAAAAGGCAGTTTAATCGGAGTCAGTGGTTCTTTGAAAATTGAGCATTGGAAAGACCGTAATAATGGTGCTGACCGATCCAAACCCGTTATTCGGGTTGAGCGTTTGGAGCTACTGGGCTCTAAACAAGATGATCAAGGGAACAGAGTTTCATCATCCGATGAATTCTAACAGGCTGACCTAAGAAGCAGGACTCAACCCCTGCTTCTTGGGGCACACAATTGCTGAACTGAAATCAGGGGATGGGTAAACCCACTTTAATAGGGGTGGGAGCCAATGTAAGTCCTCAATAGTCCCCTTGACCTGGGCAGACTGGAACTCATCATGCCTTTTGGCTGAAGAGAAAATCAATTCACTCTGGCACTGACCTAGGCAAGGTTAGCAAAGTACTTTGGAAGGGATTAGGTAAATCAGACCCTTGCCTTGGTCCTGAATGATTGAGTTGCTGCTGCAAAACAAGCCGATTCAATTGGGTTAATAGCTCTCCATCCCGAGCAATTTGATTTTCCGAGAACGCTCCCAATTGAGGGAACCAAGAGGGACCCAATAAGAATCGTAACTGACCCCTTAACTCTTGGGCTTCAAAGAAAGTCCAAGAGTTTTGATTCAATGCAGTCACATAGGCATCTGGAATTTCCCCCATACTCATTCCTTGCGGCTGGGCTTTAGAGGGGGTTTCTGTTGCCATGAAGAGAACTGCTGAAAATACTAAAACTAATATTGCTTTTGTTTTCATATGTTGGTGGAATTACTGTACCCTGGGTTAACGACTGCCTACTCTGAATAAGGTTAAGTCACTGATTCTTCCTCGGTGTTATTTTCCTCAGTTGGGGGTTCTGGAGCAACTGCCACCTTGACCATCGCATGACGGAGAACGCGATCCCCTAGTAAATATCCCCGTACCAATTCTTCCATCACGATTCCTTCACCATAATCAGCGGACTGTTCTCGCATCACCGCTTCGTGTAAATTAGGATCAAATTCTTGCCCTTCAGCTCGCATAGGAGCAACTCCTAAACGTTTTAGACCGTCAACCAGTTGTTTATAAACCCCTTGATAGCTTTTATGAATGACCATTTCACCTTCAGTTTGAGGTTTAATCTGGGAGCGAGCCCGTTCAAAATTATCCACCACCGATAATAATTCAGTTAAGGTAGAACCCTTTACCTGTTGTTCCAAATCTTCCTTCTCCCGCTGGGTTCGTCGCCGGAAATTTTCAAAGTCTGCTACGATTCTGACATATTGACCAGTCCGTTCATCAACTTGAACTTGTAAACTACCCACCTGTTCTGACAATGAAGCAACTTGACTGGTTAAGGTCATCAAGTCGGAGTCGGTCAGAGTGGCACTATCCTCTTGGGTAGGTAAGGATTCATCTGGACTGAGATCAATTCCACTGACGGGTTCTGTCTCTGGAGAGGAATTGTCAGTGGACTCCTCATTGATAACAGAAGTTGACTGATTATTCTCTAATGGTTCGTCTTCTAAATGTATCATTTGACTATAATCTCCCGGATCAAGTTACATTGCAATGGGGATAAGCAATTCAGTACTACTCCCAGTCTAGAATGGGTTAGGAGTGATTCACCATCCACCATGGGAATTTATTTTATGATGGATTATTTCTCTCACTCATATGGAAATTTCTCAGGGATACTTTCACCATCAGTAAAAAGTGGTACTATAATCATTACAATTATAAGTCATGAGCGCTCTTAGTTCAGTTGGTAGAACGTAGGTCTCCAAAACCTAATGTCGGGAGTTCGAGTCTTCCAGGGCGCGTTAAAATAATCACCCTATACGTCTTTCCCATGGGAAATGTGGACTTTATCTAGGTATTGCCTTAATCCATCCACCACCCGATCCATGCCAATGGAACGAGACGCTTTGAATAAGAGGCGATCGCCAGCCTTCACAGTTCCAATTAAGTAATGAATCAATTGGTCATGACGGGTGAACCATTGACTGGGAACTTGTTGTGCCCCTTTCATAAAGGCAGAAGCTTCTGGTTCATCAGCCAGAACCAGTAGATAATCTATACCCAACTGAGCTACCGTTTCCCCCACCCGCTGATGAAATTCTACTGAACGGGGTCCCAACTCTTTCATGGTACCTAATACGGCAATACGCCGGATCCCAGGGGTTTGGGATAACAGGTGTAAGGTGGCAATCATTGATTCCACCCCGGCATTATAGGTTTCATCAAGCAATAAAATATCACTAGCCGTCTCATAACGCCGGGCACGCCCTCCAGGTAAATAAACCTTTAACCCCGATTGTAATGGAGTCCAGTCCATACCAAGAACCTGAATGACTGACAGGGCTGCCAAATAATTCAACCCATTATGTCGTCCCGGCAAGGGCAGGGGAAAACAATAATCACCAACCCTTAACCTATCCTGACTGAGCAACTCCCCGTGTAAATCCCCTCCATTCAAGCCAAAGGTCAGGGTAGTTCCCTGCCAAAGTTGGGCTGCGGTATTCATAAGTCGTGCATCATCATGGTTCAGAATGGCAACCCCATCTGCATTTAATTCTAACAACGACTCACATTCTGCCCGGGCGATGGCTTCCTCAGACCCCAATCGTTCTAAATGGGCTGTCCCCACATTGGTAATCAGTGCCATGGTTGGACGGGCAATTTGTGCGAGTAAAGCCACTTCCCCTGACCCTCGCATCCCCATTTCGATCACTGCGTATCGGTGATGGGCATCCAATTTAAGTAAAGTCTGAGGAACACCAATTTCATTATTGTAATTTGCCTGGGTTTTTAAGACCCAATGGGGGGAGTAATGGGAATTTCCGCTAGTAGAAGCCAGCGCCGCTGCTACTAGCTCTTTTGTTGTAGTCTTCCCTACAGAACCAGTAATGGCAATAATGGGGATTTGAAATTGCCCCCGCCACCAATGGGCGATCGCCTGATAGGCCGCCAAGGTATCTGCCACTTGTAAGAATGGGATAGATGAACCCTTGATCTCCCACTGTTGATCAACGATTGCCGCCTTTGCTCCCCCCTGGGCTGCCTGCTGAATAAAGTGATGACCATCAAAGTGATGCCCTCGCAGTGCAACAAAGATTTGTCCTGGTTCCATTGTCCGGGTGTCAGTGGTAATTCCGGTGGACGGGTCATCTAACCCGGTGGTGGGCCAATTGAACTGGGTTGAATGGACTATATTAACGAGTTGATTCAGGGTGGCTTGACAGGGCATATGTAAGTATTGACTCACCTATAATTAATCAATTATCCTCCAACAGCCTACCAGTCTTCGGTGATTTCCAGCAATTGTTGTGGCAATGGATTGGTTGCATAGACGAGGGGAGATGGACGCGTCCGTTACCGTTTGATCCCAATACGGCTCAACCCCATACAAACCAACCCACCTAAGCCCAGTCCCATGGCTAAGGCATGGATGGGTAGTCCGGGGGTGAGCCAACCTGGATGGCGATCGCCAAACAAAACCCATGCTCCCAGTCCCATCAATAGAATCCATGCCGTTAACCCCGTTTCCCACAGTAATTGACGGAACGTAGTCCCCAAGTCTGGCAAATGGGGGGAGGGTGATTTCATCTTTGGGGCGTTGGTCTCTGAGTGTTTAGTATCCATGGTTCCAAGAAGGTTGTGTTTGTATGCCTACAATATCTAAAATACCCAATCAATTGCTTAAATTAAGTCAAAAAATATTGTCAGATAAGGGGGAACAGGATGGGTTTATTGAAGCACTGATCCATCCCCAACCCCTCTCCAGTTCGGTTCTATGGTGTCAACCCCGTCCTTTGGACTCACCATTCCCGGTGCAACCTCCTTTACCATGGCAACCTTCATTTTGCGATCGGTTAACTTTTACTGCTAGTCCCCGTCCCAGCCAACATTTTTTACACCAGCAAGGGCATTTTTACTGTTTGGACTTTTCCTCAGTTTTTGCCGCCATACCTTGGTTACATTATGCTCCAGTTCATGGCATCGTAGTTGACCTGTGTGCTGCCCCTGGAGGGAAAAGTATAGCGGCATGGGTGGGGCTACATCCTCAACTCCTAGTAAGTAATGAATCCATAAAAAAACGGATTGGTAAGTTAATCAGTAATCTAAAACGGTGCCATGTGACTGGATTTGTTTCCAATGCTGACAGCCAGTTGCTTAGGTCACACCTAACTCAGACAAGTGATCTGGTCATAGTGGATGCACCTTGCACTGGTCAATCCTTATTGGCAAAAGGAGAAGAAGCTCCCGGATGCTTCCATCCCGTGAACATTCAAAAAAGTGTCGGTCGTCAGCGGCGTATTCTGGCAAATGCTGCTCACATAGTGGCTCCCCAAGGTTATTTGGCATATATGACGTGTACTTTCTCTTGGGAGGAAAACGAACAGGTATGTGCTTGGTTTTTGCGACAATTCCCCCAATTCCAACCCTTAGTTGTTCCGGGATTGGAAGCTTATCAGTCTCAACTGACCAATTTACCCTGTTATCGGTTGTTGCCCCAATCTGGCTTAGGAGCAGGAGCATTTACCATGGTTTTGAAAAATCAACTTCAGTCATCCCGTCATCCTTTCCCCGGACGGTTTCTAGACCATCCATCCATTCGGAAAACCCATGATGATGGGAGGGAATGAGTTGTCAAAACACAGACAATCAGGCAAAATCAGCCTAGCGTTAGTTTTTTATAACAGTTTAACTTTGTTTAGGTTAGGGAGAAATTTATGCAGCGGCGAAAATTAGTACGTTACTTGGGGGCTTCCGTGTTGTCGGCATCTGGGTTAGGATTGACCTCCCAACTACAGTCTGCGTTTGCCCAAACGGGAGGCTCCGTTTCAATTCAATGGTTGGGTCACACTTGTTTTTTATTCACCGGCGGCGGACGGCGTATTCTGGTTAACCCTTTTCTTAAAATAGGATGTACAGCCAACTATCGCCCTCCTACTGTTCCTGCAGACTTAGTATTCCTCAGTAGCCGGTTACTTGATGAAGGATACGTGGAGGGATTGCCAGGCAATCCCAGAATTTTATTTGAACCCGGAGTGTACCAGTTAAATAATACCCAAGTGCAGGGGATCAGCACTGATCACGATCGCTTTGGGGGGCGACGGTTTGGTATCAACGTAGCATGGCGATGGAATCAGGGCGGTCTCAATATTTTGCACTTGGGTGGAGTGGGAGGAGCAATTACAGTGGAGCAAAAAATCCTCATGGGTCGTCCCGATGTCCTCTTTATCCCGGTTGGGGGTGGTCCAAAAGCACTCAATGCTGAAGAGGCAAAGACTGCAATAACTACCCTGAATCCTAAACTGGTCATCCCCACCCACTTTCGAACCAAAGCTGCCGATGATAAAAACTGCGATATCACCAGTGTGGATGAATTCCTGAAATTAGTTCCTAAGGATAGTGTAAAGCCACTAGCCAATAAATTTACATTGAAGAGTACAGACTTACCCTCCAGTGGATTTGTGGTTCGAGTCCCTTCATATTCATTCTAAGCGTGTGCAATGGAAACGAGGGGCGGCAAAAGTCTTATCCATAACTTGCCGCCCGTTGTTTCAAGTCGTAGGAGTCTCCATATCCAAGTAAGTGGATGCGCAAATTATGGATTCTAATGGGTTCCCCATTATCAACCTGATGTCCATTGGTATAGGACATTTCCCCAGGATCAACGATGGTTACAACCCCCTTACCGGTTACTTGGATCTTGTCATCCCCTTCAAAAATTGCACAGGTGTCTTCATCAACACCCATCCCGATTTTATCTGGATGAATGGCGATCGCACTTAACAGACGAGCCATACGATTACGATTATGAAAATGTTGATCAACGATTAGTTCTGGTAAAATCCCCAACCCTGTAGCCATATCTGTGAGGGAACGATTTGGACATTCCCCGCTCCCCCCGCCAGCAATCATATGGTGCCCCATAACCGCTGCTCCGGCACTAGTTCCAGCTAGGGTCACCTTATTAGCTTG
Organism: uncultured Synechococcales cyanobacterium; assembly: GCA_903897715.1. GTDB lineage: Bacteria > Cyanobacteriota > Cyanobacteriia > CAIUCS01 > CAIUCS01 > CAIUCS01. The sequence continues at coordinate 26,525 of CAIUCS010000115.1, read as the reverse complement.
AGCCCGAAGCCGAATCATTTCCATCATCGGCGTATCTGACAATAATGCCCAAAGACGCAATTGATCCCCGCCGGTGAAGAAAATGCCAGTACAGGTTTGAATATAGTTCTGCCAAACCGGATGATCACACTGTTCTCGTTCACGAATGTCGATAACTGCAACACTTTTAGCACCCATTTCTTCAAAAATGGTGTTATAGCGTATTCCAATAATGACAGGCTCCCGAGAAGCTGAAGGGATGATGGCAATTCTGGCATTTTCTCCCCCTGACCGGGCAAAAAAGTTAACTAGAATCTCTTTCCCATGGATTTTATCTTCTGCGCCACCGATGACCATAACGGCGGTTTTTTTGAAATGGGGCATCTTTACCTCAGTAGAAAGAGACTGAGATGTAATTTTTTGAAGCATACTCCATTCTGGAATGGTCTTTCATAAAATTTTGAATTTATTTTTTTATTGATACACATCCCTAAGAACATACATCATTGAGTGGATCAGGCGGTAGTTAGGGGAATCAGTTATTGAATAATCAATACCCATTCTGATTTTTTCTGATTCCATCCTGGCATAGTTGTTTCACCAATCACAAATGGTCCCCAATACCGTCGAGAACCATCTTGGGCAAAGGCAATAACGATATCCCCTCCCTGTAGGACAAAATCTCCGTCAGGCAGGGATAAAACCAACCCTTTGATACTCCCCTCTTCCGGCGCAAAGTCCCAGTGGAATGGTTCTGAGTTGACCGGTGCATGACTAGACAACGGAGGAGAAGAAAAATTGGCAAACCGTCGTGGTAAAATAGCGACTCTTAATGGGTGTTCAGTTTGATTGCTGAGTCTCAGTGGTGCGGTGATGTTGGAGGGTGGGGATTGGTGAGGGGGCACAAAACTCAACCATGATTCCCTTGACCGTTGATTATTTCCCCTCATATCAGAGGGAGTGGTTGGGAATGGGGTTGATTGCCTATCTTCTGTATACCATTTCCCCATATCCAATTTTGGCTGTTCCCCAATAGGTAAGGCATCTGGGGAATCAAGTTGCTCTGGTTGATTAGTATTCTTTTCTGTCAATGTTCCAACTTTGGCAGGGATACGGGAATCTGTAGTGAGGGGACTGATCCAAATGTCGATTTGATACCATTGGGAAACTACAGCAAACCCTACTGCGCAGGTTCCGATTGATAATAGACCAAAAAAAATGGGGTTGACTTTAGTCACGAATTGCTTAAAGGGTACTCCCAACATGTTGCCCCCTGACCGTAGTGAATAAATAAAATGAATCGATAGATAGGATTATTATAACCACTGGAAGTGCGTGGGTTTTTATCTGTGCCCAACTTATGCTCTGTGATTTGATGAGAAATTTGTTGGTGTTTTTGAATAAACCGAAAGGAAACAATTATCCTGCCCCTCTTCTAAATGGATGGAATACCCCTTCCCTCCCCTAAACAATAAACCCTGTTTCTTCTCCTTGGGCAGCTTGCCAACTGCGGGCATCAAAAAAAAGATCTTCTAATGAAATTGTGAATAAAGCTTCTTTTATTTTTTGAGAAAGTCGTCGCCACAGAGCGAAGGTTACCCAATCTTCAACCTGATCAGCTGATGGATGATGACGGGGGAGTGGATCAATGTTTTCTCCCACTGCCTCTAAGATTTGTCCCAATGAGATTTGAGATGGAGCACAGGCAAGTTGGTATCCCCCTTGGGAGCCACGAATAGAATATACTAATCCGGCCCGACGCAGTTCTATGAGTAGTTTTTCTAAGTAGGGGGCTGGCAGTTGTTGCCGCTCAGCGATGGCTCGCACGGTTACAGGGGCATCACCCTGTTGAAAGGTTAAATCTAACATGGCTTTGACACTATAATGTCCACGGGTAGTCAATTTCATTGAATCATTCATTATTGGAATAGAACCGTTCATCGCCTTCCAGGGGAAAGGACTGGGGCTAGGTTTGTTACCTCTTCCCCAGGGGGAATGAACGGCTGGGGGATGAGTTGAAACCTTTCCTGCTTGTGAATTTTAGTCCAACTGGTTATAACAATTGGGACATTACTGTTTTACTTTTCATGAATATTCCCTTCCATTCCGGCAACCACTGGTAACCCATTATGGAGTTTGGACGGTTCGCAATGGAATTATCCTGCAATTGAAGGATGAAAAAGGTCAGCAAGGTTGGGGGGAAATTGCACCGTTGGAGATGTTTGGAACTGAAAGTTATGGGGAAGCCCTTGATTTCTGTCGTCACTTGGGATCAACTATTTGCCATAAAGATATTCAAACAATCCCAGCTACTTTGCCTTGTTGTCAATTTGGATTTGCATCTGCTTGGGATGAACTCAGTTTCATTCCGGAAAAAACGAACCTGAATGACGCACCCTTTGATATTCGTCACCACAGCGTCCTATTGCCCACTGGCAGGCAAGCATTACACGGGTGGACTCCATTATGGCAAAGGGGGTATCGAACGTTTAAGTGGAAAATTGGGGTGGATAACTTGGAGGAAGAATGGTTAGTTTGCCATCACCTTCTCTCTATATTGCCCCCTACTGCTAAACTTCGCCTAGATGCCAATGGAGGATTAGACTGGAACGGAGCCCAATGGTGGGTAAATCGCTTACAGTCATTCCATCCCAACCGGGTAGAATACTTAGAGCAACCCTTACCGGTGGATCAAATTGAGAACCTACACCAGTTGGATCAACAATCTCCCATCCCCATTGCCTTGGATGAATCCGTAGCATCCATTCATCAGTTAGAATCAATTTTTGCCCAAGGATGGCAGGGAATTGTAGTTGTCAAACCAGCAATTATGGGGTATCCCCGCCGTCTAATCCAATTCTGTCAACAACATCGACCTGATTTAGTCTTTTCATCGGTGTTTGAAACCAAAGTGGGGCGGCGATCGCTACAACGAATCGTTATTGCCTGTCGGGATAATTGTCGCCACCATCGATCCCTAGGTTTTGGAACTGACTATTGGTTCACATAGAGTCAGATGGGCAACTGATCCAAACCACGATTGGTACCCACCACCACCATCATCATCCCTTGTTGCAGGAAAGAACTGGGGGATGGGTTAACATCAAATTTTTCGTGATGGGAAAGTGCCAACACACTAATGCCATAACGTCCCCTTAATTTTAATTCCTCAATGGTTTTGCCATCAAATTCCTTTGGCACAATCACTTCGGCAATGGTATTGTCGGGATCCAATTCAAATCGGTCTAAAATATTTGGTCGAGTGAGTGACTGAGCCAAAGCTTGACCCATTTCATGTTCTGGAAACACCACATGATCAGCGCCAATTTTTTTTAGGAGCTTCATATGAATTTCTGAAGAGGCTTTAGCCACTACATGGGGGACACCCCCCTCTTTCACATTCAGGGTAGTAATAATACTTTCCTGGACATAATTTCCGATGGCAATGATCACCGTATCTTGTTCAAAAACACCCGCCTCTCTTAGAGCCAAAGGTTGAGTTGAATCCAGTTGACTGGCATGGGTGGCAATACGGTCTTCCAGAACTTGAGCCACTCGGTTAGCATCAGAATCGATACAGAGAACATCATGTCCTTGTTGATGTAAGGTACTGGCTACGGCGCGACCAAACCGACCTAACCCTATAACAGCAAATTGTTTGTTCCTAGCGTCGGAACGTAAATTGTGGAAGAAATTTAGAGTAGAAAAGTTAACCAACGTGAAGTACCTACCGTTATGGATTCAAACAATTCCCTTAACCCTCACCCCGCCATGAATGATAAAACCTTGGTTGGGTTCCATCTCTGTTATTCCCATTTATCCTACCAATAAATCTTCCTCTGGATAATGGACAAAGGATTGCTTTGGTTCACCTAGCCACGCTGACATTAAAAGTAAAATTCCCACCCGTCCGATATACATTGTTGCAACCAGGATCAACTTTGCCGTGGTACTAAGAGTGGCGGTTATTCCCGTTGAAAGTCCCACTGTCCCAAAGGCTGAAACCACTTCAAATAAAATGCGAATAAAGTCTATTTGGGGATCAGAAAGGGAGATCACCGTGGTCATGGCGATGACCACCATCAAGGAACTAACGGCTACTCCAATTGCCTTTAGAATCAATGACAATGGTATCTCCCGTTCATACAAACCAACTTCCTCCCTCCCCTGAAGAATCGTTTTGGTACAACTGGTTAGAACCCTCAGGGTTGTGGTTTTAATCCCCCCTGCCGTACCCCCGGGGCTGCCGCCGATAAACATGAGGGCAATGGTAATAAATAGTCCGGCGGTCGTCATTTTGCTAATATCAATGGTATTGAACCCGGCAGTGCGAGGAGTGACTGATTGAAACCAAGCAGCATAAATTTGGGTGGAGAGGGGAAGTTGACCCAGGGTATGGAGATTACGACTTTCTACCAAGAAGAAGGCTAATGTCCCTACTCCCAGTAGGGCAAGGGTAGTACTAACTGCCACCTTAAAATTCAGAGAGAGGGATATACATCGGGGCTTGCGGTGAATGCGATCCCGTAGCCAAAGGTAGAGTTCAAAAATGGTATCGTACCCAATTCCACCGAATACAATTAATCCCGGAATAATGATATTGATGGCTAAGGAAGATTGATACCCAATTAAGTTATCCGAGAACAAACTAAAGCCAGCATTATTCCACGCACTAATACTATGGAATAATGCCAACCCCAGGGCACGGTCTAACCCATATTGGGAACCAAACACCCAGAGCAGTAAAAAAGTACCAGTCAATTCAAAAATCAATGTGGTGGCAATAATTGAGATGATTAATTGATTTGCTCCATGGATTTCAGTCCGGTCTAAGGCTTGTTGTAGAGCAACCTTATCTTTCAGCTTAAATCGTTTTCCCAGTAATAATAACAGGAAGGTAGTGGCAGTCATGTAACCTAGCCCCCCAACCTGGATTAAGGCGGCAATAAAAAATTGACCAATGGGTGAAAAATAAGTGGCTGTATCAACTACGATGTGACCTGTAACACACACGGCAGAAGTAGATGTAAATAAACTAATCATTAAATGATCCCAGTTCCATCCTCCGTCACGAATAGAAATTGGTAACGTTAAGAGAACGGTTCCGATTAGAATCACCATTAGGAACCCGAAACAAATTGTTCTTGGCACTGTTATCATTGGCATCTCGCTTCATCGTGGGAACCAAGTTGGATGGTAACGGTTCACTCCCCCAAGGGGAGGAACCGACGGTGTAGCCCCCAACCCTCCTTACCGGAGTGGAAGTGGTTACGGTTGGGTGAATCAAATTTAAGAGTCAGTCAATTCTATCCCGACCACAATTTGGGATGATGACATTGAGAAGTGGGAAGAATTATATCTTAGCTGATAGTTGGATCAATCGTTAACATGAACCCTTTTTTTAGACAGTGGTGGTAAAAAGGTAAGGATTTAACAGGTGTGGTAGTTGAGGATTGCATTCAAAAAATATGAAATTTTTAGGGATTGATTTAGGGTGGAGTTCAGGAGCAAGTGGATTATGCTGTCTTCAATGGCAAGGGGAATACTTATGGGTTTTGGACTGGCAACGAAAATTGGAAACCAGTGATATTTTGGCTTGGATAGATCAATGGGCACCAAGGAATGAGCCGGCTTTGGTGGCGGTGGATGCTCCTACTCTGATTCCCAACTCCACAGGTATGCGGCTGTGCGATCGCCTGACCCACCGATATTATGGTCGATATGATGCAGGCTGTTACCCAGCCAACTTAAACCGTCCCTTTGCTAAACGTACCGTTCAATTTGGGCTAAGTTTAGAATCTAGGGGGTTTAACCATGCCCCCACTCTCATCCCTCAACAGGGAGGGCGGTATCAAATTGAAGTTTATCCCCACCCTGCTACCGTGCAACTGTTTCAATTAGACCGCATCATAAAATATAAAAAGGGAAAACTAGAGGATCGGTGCCAAGAATTGGAAAAACTACGCCATCATCTGCGAACCACCTTGCCAATACTAGAGCCACCCCTAAGATATAACCCCCAAACGGCAGATAATATCCCCATCCCATCCCCAACCAGTCCATTCCTTGATCAACCCCTCCCCGCCACTGCTTCCCTGCTAAAAGCCTCGGAAGACCTCCTCGACAGCCTCATTTGTGCCTATGTGGGAGCCCATTGGTGGTATTGGGGAGATGAAAAAAACCAGGTTCTTGGTGATAGGGATACTGGTTATATTATTATTCCTACCAAGTTGAAGTTGAGAGCCTCCATCTTTTAAGGGGAGGGTAAAAACAAGAAGATCGATGCGTACCTGACCCGTCCTAGCCACGAAATAACTAGGACTCCAAAAAAAGGAAGTTTCTTCAGAGAAGGAAATTCTTCTCTCAATATCCTTGAAGCCCGACGCTAAACCCATCCCACAATATCGGCGGCGGATTCGTTGATAGAAGAGACAGAATTATTTGTCCTGCGGTATTCGTAAACCTTTGGGGACAAGCTTACCATTGTCGCTATACTTTATTACTGAAGCTGACAATATCAACTATAACAGAATAAGGAGGTAGTCACTGTACGCAACGATTCAAGCTAGGCTAAATGTCGCAGATGAGGTGAGAGATTACCTCTTGTATCAGTGTCACCAAGCACTCAGCATTGGTCATGGAATCAATAATTGGCTGACTTGTGTTTCCAGTCTCGGCAAATCCTTCATCATTGATGGACGAAACGTTAAGTCCGTCAATCAGTGGTATAACAAGCGATTTGCCGAACTTAAAACAGGAAAACCTCAAGGTTATTGGAGTCCAGAACTGACTCGAATTACTGAACAACGGAATCGCTTTATACGAGATGCTGTTAACAAAGCGGCTCGTTTTATCATTAATCACTGCCTAGAGTCTCTTCTTAGCACAATCGTCTTTGGCTGGAATGAAGCACAAAAAAAGGAGCCAATCTGGGCTCCCCAAATAATCAATCTTTTGTTCAGATTAGAATCCCTCTCGTTTAATGTGAGGGATAGTTCAAAATCAACATTATGAATAATATCCACGTTCCCGCGATCGCGGGAAACCTCTATCACCCACTCATCTTATAAACCCAACCTCCATCCATGCTCAGTCGTGTCGCTGATTCCATCTATTGGCTCAATCGTTATGTAGAAAGAGCTGAAAACATCGCCCGATTTATTGATGTTAACTTTAATCTTTTATTAGACTGTCCAACCGTCATCCAAGAACAATGGGAACCTCTGGTGGTAACCACTGGCGACCAAGCATTATTTTATAATCAATATGGACAGGCTACCGGTGAAAACGTAGTCCATTTTTTGACATTCGACCGTACCTATCCCAGTTCCATCCTGTCGTGTCTATTTGCAGCGAGGGAAAATGCCCGATCGGTGAGGGAAGTTATTTCTTCAGAAATGTGGGAACAGGTCAACTCTATTTATTTTATGGTGCAAGAATCTGCCCAAGGGGGCATTCAGTCCATGGCAAAACTGCGGGAGTTTTTTGATTCCGTAAAAATGGCAAGTCATCTGTTTGCCGGGGTTATGGATGCCACCATGAGCCACAATGAAGGTTGGTACTTTGGTCAAATCGGTCGTTTATTGGAACGTGCCGATAAAACAGCCCGGATTTTAGATGTAAAATACTTTATCCTCCTTCCCTGCCCTCAGGATGTGGGGACTCCCTTGGATGAAGTGCAGTGGATGGCACTACTCAAGTCTGCCAGTGCCTATGAAATGTATCGTAAACGCCGGGATCATCGCATTACAATTTCTGGGGTGGTGGAATTTTTAGTATTAGATAGTGAGTTCCCCCGTTCGATTCGTTATTGCCTCTTGAGGATTGAAAAAGCACTCCATCAGATCACGGGCACTCCCTTGGGAACTTGGCGTAACCCGGTAGAGCGGGCGTTAGGTCGGTTGCGTTCTGATTTGGAGTACCTTACCCTAGAGGATATCATCCAAACAGGGTTGCATGAATTTCTGGATCGCCTCCAGCTCCAGTTGAATGAAGTAGACCACCAAATGTTTGATGTATTTTTTCGTTTAGACCTGCCAACTCCCCATTCCCTCAGCCTTTTGTAAGCTACCGATGCACTATCATATTAACCATTCTCTCACCTACAGATATGATCGCCCTGTTTTATTAGAACCCCATACCCTACGACTACGACCCCGCTCAGATCATTGGCAAACGGTACATTCCTTCCAGTTAACCTGTGATCCAGTTCCCCACAGCATGGGACATAATGTAGACTTGGATGGGAATAACACGAGTCGATTGTGGTTTGTAGAACCGGCACAAACGATGTATCTCAATATAGATTCCCAAGTCCAAACCCATTGCACCAATCCTTTTGCCTACACCTTAGAACCATGGGCACTCCATTTTCCCATTGACTATCCCTCTTCTTTACAGGCAATGTTGCAACCCTACTTGACAGACACCTACTTGACAGACAATGGGGGGAAGGGTAAATCTCATCCAGAAGTGGCAGAGTTGGCTGAAAGGGTTAGTCATGCAACTCACTATAACCCAGCTCTATTTGTCACGGAGTTAAATCAACAAATTTATCACCACTGTCACTATCAACCCCGTGATACCGGTGAGCCTATGCTTCCAGGCATAACCTGGAAGCATAAATTTGGCTCTTGCCGGGATTTTGCCGTTTTGTTTATGGCAACATGTCGAGCGGTGGGGTTGGCGGCTCGGTTCGTCAGCGGCTATCAGGAAGGGGATGTGAATAGCGATCGCTATGACCTCCATGCCTGGAGTGAGGTGTACTTGCCAGGGGCGGGATGGCGTGGCTATGACCCTACCCATGGTTTGGCAGTGAGCGATCGCCATATTGCCTTGGCTGCCAGCCCTAATCCTCGATATACCAGTCCTCTTTCGGGAGGGTTTCGGGGTGGTCAGTCAGTGGGCATGGAGTACCAGGTTACAATTCAACCAATCCCTGGGTGATTTGTGTATGCTGCGGGTGTATGGATAACAAAATAATTGCTATTGGATTCCCCAAGGCAGCTTTGATATTCAATTAATCTAGGTATCACTTTCCAAGTTAGATTTTCGGGTAAGATAAAAAAATATCCAATATCAGTTGCTAAATGCCAGAGCAAAATCAATTCAAGATGAAACTATCCCAGGTTACGTCACCCGGTTCATCCAATCCCAGTATCCCTCCTACCACGGATTATTATAATGTTCATGAAGCCGCAGACGACAGTTTATCATTAGCTTTGATCATTGCCCGAGCTGCCGATGAACGAAAGGCAGCCAATATTGAAATCCTGAAGGTTGGCGAAGTATCTTATCTGACTAACTACTTTATCATTATGACTGGATTTTCCAAGGTTCAACTCCGTGGGATTTCCAATGCAATTCAAGATCAGGTTTATGAATCCCTTGCGCGCCATCCATTAAGGGTTGAAGGGCTGTCTGATGCGAATTGGGTTTTGCATGATTATGGCGATGCGATCGCCCACATCTTTATGCCACAGGAACGGGAGTTTTACAACCTGGAAGCATTTTGGGGTCATGCTGAACGGATTCAATATTAATGAATCAAACTGTTCCTATTTGGGGATGTTTTTAAGGTATACCCGCTTCACCCCTGATCCAGCTTTAAGACAGCCATAAATGCTTCCTGGGGTACATCTACGGTACCAATTGCCTTCAGCCGTTTTTTCCCCTTAGCTTGTTTTTGCAACAATTTCTTTTTACGGGAGATGTCCCCCCCATAACATTTTGCTAACACATCTTTCCGCAAAGCAGGGATGTGTTCACTTGCCACAACTCTGCTACCAATGGTTGCTTGCAGTGGAATCTTAAACTGATGACGGGGGATTAGTTCTTTCAGTTTTTCAACCAACGCCTTGCCTACATAATAAGCCTTGTCCCGATGTACTATGGCAGCTAAGGGATCAACGGGGTCGCCATTGATTAAAATATCTAACCGGACAAGTGGATTCTCTCGATAACCAATTAACTGGTACTCCATACTGGCATACCCCCGGGATCGGGATTTCATTTGATCAAAAAAATCAGTCACCACTTCAGCTAATGGAATTTCATAGACCAAGGTTGTTCGTTCCGGGGTGAGATATTTCATATCCTTGAACAGACCCCGACGGTTTTGACTTAATTCCATCAAAGCCCCTACATATTGTTCTGGGGTGATGATATCAACCTGTACATAGGGCTCTTCAATTTTTTCCCGATGTTGTGGATCAGGTAAGGTGCTTGGGTTGTCAATATATAAAATCTCGTTTGTATGGGTTGTAACCCGATACACCACTGATGGAGCGGTGGTAATCAAGTCTAAATTGTATTCCCGTTCCAGTCGTTCCTGGACAATTTCCATATGGAGCAACCCTAAAAAGCCGCAACGGAACCCAAAGCCCATGGCACTTGATGTTTCTGGTTCATAATTTAATGCGGCATCATTGAGACGTAGTTTTTCTAAGGCTTCCCGGAGATCGGCAAATTGGTCTGCGTCGGTGGGGAAAAGACCACAAAATACCATGGGCTTTGCCTCCTGATAACCAGGTAATGGTTCCTGGGCAGGTTGACTGACGAGGGTAATGGTGTCTCCTACTCGAGCATCTCCCACCGCCTTAATGGATGCAGCCAGGTAACCCACTTCCCCTGCATGTAATTCACTGACCCGTACTTGATTTGGAGAAAGGACTCCTAATTCGTCAATTTCGTATTCTTTGCCAGAAGCCATGAGTCGGATGCGATCGCCCTGCCCTACCCTGCCGTCCATCACCCTAAAGTAGACAATTACCCCTCTATAACTATCGTAGTAACTATCAAAAATTAAAGCCCGTAATGGTTTTGTTACCGTGTCAGTGGGTGAGGGAGTTAAATGAACAATTGATTCCAATATTTCCGGAATCCCAATCCCTTCTTTTGCTGAAGCCATAACGGCTTGACTGCAATCTAATCCAATAATTTCTTCAATTTCCCGTTTCACCCGTTCCGGATCCGCCCCGGGTAAATCAATTTTATTTAAGACGGGAATAATTTCAAGATTATTCTCCAATGCCAGGTAAACATTAGCTAAGGTTTGTGCCTCTACTCCTTGGGACGCATCCACCACTAATAATGCACCTTCACACGCCAGGAGGGACCGAGATACTTCATAGGAAAAATCCACATGTCCAGGGGTATCGATCAAATTCAGCACATAGTGCTCCCCGTCTAACCCCTGATAATTCATACGGGCTGCCTGTAACTTGATGGTGATTCCCCGCTCCCGTTCCAAATCCATATTATCTAGATACTGCTCTTTCATGGCACGGGCATCTACAGTCCCCGTTACCTGTAGCAGGCGATCGGCCAAGGTGGATTTACCATGGTCAATGTGAGCAATGATTGAAAAGTTACGAATTCTTGAAACAGGTACATCTGTCATAGGTTTTATGGGAGCGACAAGGGCTGGACCCAGTTTACGGGTAAGGATCAATAATCTTTATAACGAACAGAGAAGGTTAATTCATCCGTTTGATACTCTAATGAGGATCAAATCAATCCCAACTACTCGTTAAAACAAATTTAACTTGGGCTTTCACTAGGGGGTGCACCCAATGTTAAAGCCCTCGCCCCAAATCCCTCTCGAGAAGGATTTAGAATCCGGTTCCCCTTCTTCCAAAAAGGGAGAAGGGATTAGGGGATGAGAGCAAAATTGGGATACTCTATTCACTAGGATTATCTGTAATTATTGAAGTACTTGATAACAATTGTAATGCTTTCCTGACTGATGGGGTTAGACATTCATTACAACTGTAGTTGAAAGACTTAGAATAGACGTAATTGCAGTACTCTTCTGGAGAGAACTAATGGGAATATACCCTCTAATCTCCATTCTTTAGAGCAGTGAGTTTACCAGTCACGAACTCTTTGTAATTTCAATGATCAGGTTATCTTTGGAACTTGTGGGTAACATAGGAATGAATAATATTACTAAAAATTCTGAAGAAATCCCTGGGCATAACCCCCATCGGTCTGAACCCTTACCTAATGAACTGGTAAGCGATGGGGCTCAATCTGCCCCAGCCCCGAAGGTTGAAGTATTAATTCGAATCGATTCTCAATTATTGGATCAAGTCCGTCATTTAACTGGTGACCCCAGTAGGGTGATTGAGGTTGCCCTCAGGCGTTGGTTACGTGGAGGGGGCGGTCGGGATGATGATCTAACCCGCACTTGGTTGCGAACCCCCCCGGTTCCCCATCGGGGAGAATGGAATGATTAATAGATTTGTTGGGCGATAGTTCAAAAAGTCTTGCAATCAAGTTTAAAAGAGGCTTTCAATTTTAATTAAAAGCCTTGAAAGTTCCTCTTAGGAGCGTGTATTTTTTAAGCTGTAATTTCTTTGACATTCCCCCGCTTAAAAGACGGGGGATTCTAGCGGTTGTCTATACGGACGGCGGCTTCAGCCTCCGTATAGACTCTTCACTTAGGGAGGGGACTGCCATCGACCACACCCTTTGCATCAGCCATAGCCATTGCAACTACAATGTTTAGAAGATCCAAAGGGCATGAAAAACCTAGCCATTGACTAATAGTTTGAGAAGCCTTCCAGTCAGCATTGCAGCCATACCCGTCGAAGCCGTTGAACCAATCCCCATTCCGCTTGCCAATCACACTGGTACGATGATCTGACTTGCTAGTATACGGAATCGATTGCACAGGAACACTTGGGCGAGTCATGTAGTATCTAGGGGACTTCCAATTGAGAAAACGCCCAACTATCACGATGATTGCCAGCGTCAGACTTGGTTTTTTTGCTTTGCTCCATGGTGGATCAGCAACCTCCAGCCCCCGCATTATTCTAGGTAGCAATATGGATTGAACTATTTAGTTTCCGAAAACTCGGCATCAATCACATCGTCACCACCGGTAGAGGGGGGATTACCAGGATTGCCGGTACTGGAAGAATCTTCAGTTCCTGCTCCACCCCCCTGTTGATAGATACTTGTACCAATTTGATAGAGGGCTTGTTGTAATTCAGTAGTCAATGATTTTAAGCGATCTCCATTATCTTGGGCTACCGCCTCCCTCAAATCTTTCACCAAGCCTTCCACCTTAGACTTGTCGCCAGCAGGCACCTTATCACCCAAGTCAGCCAGTTGCTTCTCGGCTTGGTAAGCTAGGGAATCAGCCTGATTTTTGAGGTCAATCTTTTCCCGTCGCTCGCGATCGTTGGCAGCATTGGCTTCCGCCTCCCGAACCATCCGTTCCACGTCATCTTTCGGTAGGGTTGAAGCACCAGTGATACTGATGGATTGCTCCTTACCAGTTCCTTTATCCTTAGCGGTTACATTCAGGATCCCATTTGCATCGATGTCAAAGGTTACTTCAATCTGGGGAACACCTCGGGGAGCGGGAGGAATACCATCCAAACGGAAGGTACCCAAACTCTTATTGTCAGAAGACATTTCCCGTTCTCCTTGGAGAACATGAATTTCTACATTTGTCTGACCATCAACAGCGGTTGAGAAAACTTCTGATTTTTTCGTAGGAATGGTGGTGTTACGGGGAATGATTTTAGTCATGACTCCACCTAAGGTTTCCACCCCAAGGGACAGAGGACTCACATCCAGTAATAGGATATCTTTCACTTCCCCTGCAAGGACACCGGCTTGGATGGCAGCACCAATGGCAACTACTTCGTCAGGATTAACACTTTGATTGGGATCCTTATCAAGAACCCGTTTCACCAATTCCTGAACAGCGGGGATACGGGTGGATCCACCCACTAAAACCACTTCATCGATATTTGTTTTGGATAGCTTGGCATCCCTTACAGCATTTTCTACAGGAATTCGACAGCGTTCAAACAAATCAGTACACAATTCTTCAAACTTAGCCCGAGTCAAGGTTACATCCAGATGTTTAGGACCATCTTGGGTCGCTGTGATGAAAGGTAAATTAATTTCAGCTTGGGTGACACTGGATAGTTCAATTTTAGCTTTTTCAGCAGCTTCGGTTAGACGTTGCAATGCTTGACGATCCTTACGCAACTCTATACCTTCATTGCGCTTGAATTCTTCAGCTAGGTAATCAACAATTTTTTTATCAAAGTCATCTCCTCCCAAGTGGGTATCGCCGGAAGTTGCCAAAACCTCAAATACACCATCCCCCACTTCTAAAATCGAGACATCAAAGGTTCCACCCCCCAAGTCAAACACAAGAATGGTTTCATTACTTTTCCTATCCAGTCCATAGGCTAGGGAAGCTGCTGTAGGTTCATTGATGATTCGTAAAACTTCGATACCTGCAATGCGCCCTGCATCCTTAGTTGCCTGACGTTGGGAGTCATTAAAGTATGCCGGTACAGTAATTACCGCTTGAGTAACCGTCTCTCCCAAATACTTACTGGCATCTTCAACCAGTTTTCTCAGAACCTGAGCTGAAATTTCTTCGGGTGCAAACTGTTTGCTTTCTGCAGGGCAATTTAATTTGACATTGCCATTGACATTCATGACTTTGTATGAAACTTCCGTTGCTTCATGGGTGACTTCATCAAAGCGACGACCAATAAACCGTTTTACAGAGTAAAATGTATTTTCCGGGTTCATGACCGATTGTCGTTTAGCGATTTGACCAACCCGACGTTCTTTATTTTTAGAATCAAATGCAACCACGGAGGGAGTAGTTCGAAAGCCTTCAGCATTGGCAATAACCACAGGCTTCCCCCCTTCCATTACAGCGACACAGGAGTTTGTTGTTCCCAAATCGATTCCTACAACTTTTGCCATATTGGTAATTTAGCTCCATTAACTAAAAAAAGGGATATAACCGGTTGCTTGGGATGACCAAATACTGTGCTTCCAAAGCAAGCAATCCATTCATTATTATTGTCTGTTAGGGGGTCTTCAAAAGAAGGGTGGTTTACCGAACCTCAGCAGGAGGGATAGGAATGGGATCACCCGTATATGAAATCATGAACCAGTAAGAATAAAAATTAATTGAAGGTTTAAGGTTTTGCTCCCCCATGGAGGCAACACATCTAAGACTCTTCTTGAATCCTTACTTTTTTACCACTACCCAAAATAGTGACTGAACTGTCAGTTATGCCCTCAATACATATTTACAATTTATGAAATAGTGATTAATAATTCCATAGGAATCAACCGTAATCTGAAGGATGGGGTTTCCGTATCGACACCCATCACTACAACTGTTTTTCCACTTGCACCATAATCTGATAGGAAATCCAACCACCAATCACCATAGTGATGGCAAACAAAATAAGAAAATTAAGATGGTCTTCAATATCTTTGATCGTTTTTCCATTAGCTGAAACATCATTCAAGGCTTCAGTCATATGGTAAATGGGATTAAATTTAGCAATATTTAATAATGCTTCTGGAAATAAACTAGCGGGTAAAAAAGCCCCACCAAGGATTAATAGTGGAACTCCCACAGCGGCAATGATGGCAGTTACATCTTCAGTGCGTCGCGCGAGTTGGGTACCCACAATAAACCCCACTCCCACATAGGCAAGTATACTCAATAATACAATCATGATCCCAAGCCCTAGGTTCCCCTTAAATTCCCCCCCATACCAACTGGTGGTTCCATATACGATCAATGTCTGACCAATGCCAATCACTGTATGGGCAAGGAATATACCCAAAAAGTAAGAGACACCGCTTAGGGGAGAAATAAATAATCGCTTTAGGGTAAACTGCTCCCGTTCAGCCACTACGGTGGCTACGCTGCCCCCTAGGCAACTAAAAAACAATGCCGAACCAACTAATGTCATGGGGGCAGCATTGGTAAAAGCATCGTCTAGCGATAACTTAGACCGCTCAGCTAAAATATAACCATTAATGATTAAAATACTAATGGGAAAAACCATCCAAAAAATGAGCGATCGCTGACGACGGATTAATTCAATCAGAATCCGTTGCGCGACAGCCAAAGTTTCGTTCCAATATTTCATGGTTTTAATGGTCTTTAACTAAATAAAAAGCCAAAATATAACAGCTTTAAGGTTGATTGACTGACAAAACTTCTCAGCCAAAACCCCGAAAGCCCTCACCCTAGCCCTCTCCCATCGGGAGAGGGAACCGGAGGGGTGGATCGGCTCCCCTCGCCCCCTAGGAGAAGGGTTGGGGGTGAGAGCGTACAACTTTTGTCAGCCAACCAGGCTTTAAGGTTGTCATAGTTTCAATCTGTGATTTCATTGAGAACGGTAAGCGGCTCTCATTGGGATGAGGTACAGGTCAGCTGTCCAAGTCCATGAGTTGCAAGGCTTCTCTCATTTAGAGTGTACCTTATACGTTCAAGAACCGCTATATAATTAGCCCTAGTGGCATTTAAATAAACCATACCCCCAAGACTAGTGGATTAAAAAATCCATATCATCAAGGGGGCATGTTCATTAATATTATTTAGCTTCTGGGTTGGAGAAAACTAGGGAAATAAAACTAAAGAACATGGTTTTTAGAAAATTAAAGCCAGAAATTCACAGTTTAATGTTTTAGGCAATTCCATTTTCAGGGATATATTTTTCCAGTGTGCTGGCAAGGGTTGATTTAGGCACAGCTCCAACTACCGTATCGACTCGTTGACCACCTACAAAAATCATCAGTGTGGGAATACTACGGATACCGTATTGGCTAGCCACATTTGGATTTTCGTCTGTATTAATTTTCACAACTTTCACAGTACTTTCGTAAAGTTCAGCAATCTCACTCACCACAGGGGCAACCATACGACATGGCCCGCACCAAGGCGCCCAAAAATCTACGAGTACTGGTAATGAACTCTCGAGTACTTCTTGTTTAAAGTTGGCATCTGAAATTTCTACGACTTTTGACATTCTATAAAATCCTTAATTAAACTATACCCTAAATCCTAAGATAGCGAAATCTTCATCACTTTGGCATAAACCTGATACATTAAGACATATACTTCGATACATTTAGATACATTAGGAGAAAATCCAATAGTCTACATAACTAAGAAACCGCCTAGAATTTATCTAGGCGGAGTGTGGTGTGAGGAGTGAACGGAAACTACAGTCTCCGCTAGTTATATTGTACGTTATTGATTGAGTCTGAACCTGGCATAAACATAAAGTATTAATAACTACAATAATTTTTTTATGAAGTTAGCGTTTTGCCAGTTTTTTATTCAATTTCCTCAGCCGCACCGATTGGGGAGTCACCTCCACCAATTCATCAGGACCAATGTATTCTAGGGCTCGTTCCAAACTCATATCAACGGGGGCTTGTAATTGAACCAACTCTTCACCACCAGAGGCACGGTGATTGGTGAGTTGTTTAGTTTTGCAAACATTCAAGTCCAAATCTTGGGGTCGATTATGTTCACCCACAATCATGCCCTTATAAACTTTGGTACCGGGGATAATGAAAAATGAACCTCTATCTTCGGCATTTTTCATGGCATAAAAGGTTGATACCCCCTCTTCAAAGGAAATTAATACCCCGTTACGACGGGCATCAATATCTCCAACCAAGGGGCGGTAGTCGAGGAAACTATGGTTCATAATCCCTTCGCCACGGGTCAGACGCATGAACTCACCCCGAAAGCCAATTAATCCCCGGGCGGGGATTACGAATTCTAATTGGGTACGCCCATTACCACCCACTAACATATCTTGCATTTCACCCCGACGCTGCCCCAATCGTTCAATACAACCACCCACAGCATTTTCGGGGATATCCAGCACTAATAATTCATAGGGTTCACAAGGCTGTCCGTTGACTTCCCGATAGATAACTTGGGGTTGGGAAACCTGAAATTCGTATCCCTCTCGCCGCATTGTCTCGATTAGGATTCCCAGGTGCAACTCACCCCGACCGGAAACAAGAAAACGATCCGGTGAATCAGTTTCTTCAACCCTCAGGGCTACGTTGGTTTCCAATTCACGCATCAGGCGATCGCGAACCTGTCGGGAGGTAACGAACTGTCCTTCTTGTCCTGCAAACGGGGAATCATTTACAGAAAAAGTCATTTGTAAGGTAGGCTCATCCACCTTGATTAAGGGTAACGCCTGTGGTTCATGGGGACAGGTAATCGTTTCTCCGATGTTCGCATCTGCAAAACCAGCTACAGCCACAATGTTTCCGGCAGAAGCCATGTCAATTTCAACCCGCCTTAACCCCTCAAACCCCATCAACTTCGTTACTTTGGATCGAATAATTTGTCCATCCTCTCGGATTAAAGCTGCAGGCTGCCCCATGCGAACCACACCATTATGAATGCGTCCAATAACAATCCTTCCTAGGTATTCAGAGTAATCTAGGGTTGTCACCTGTAGCTGCAATGGTTTTTCAGGGTCTCCCACTGGTGGTGGAACATGATGTAAGAATGAATCAAATAGGGGTTGCATATCCACTGACTCATCCTCGAGTTTTTCTTTGGCAAACCCCCCTAAACCAGAAGCAAACAAATATGGGAAATCACACTGATCGTCATCCGCCCCAAGTTCAAGGAACAAATCCAAGACTTTATCAATAGCACCGTGGGGATCAGCTTGAGGACGATCAATTTTATTCACCAAGACAATTGGACGTAGTCCCTTTTCCAATGCTTTTTTGAGCACAAACCTAGTTTGGGGCATCGGCCCTTCATTGGCATCTACAATCAATAGGCAGCCATCTACCATTCCCAACACTCGTTCCACTTCTCCACCAAAGTCAGCGTGACCAGGGGTATCTACAATATTGATTAATGTATCTTTATAACGGACAGCAGTATTTTTGGCTAAGATGGTAATACCCCGCTCCCGTTCTAAGGTGTTAGAATCCATCACACAATCTGGAACTACTTCTCCTTCGCGAAACGCACCAGCTTGTTTTAATAGGGCATCAACCAAAGTAGTCTTTCCATGATCAACATGGGCAATAATGGCAACGTTACGAATGGGCAGGGTCATAAAATCAGAGCTGGATGAGAAGATGAATTAAATAGTAAGTCGTATACCATTATGTTATCGGTTTTTTTACAATATTGTGTATTATCGTTAAGTGGTTTCATCGATTCATTGATTTCTGGATGTTGACCATCGTTGGAGCCAGATGGTGAAAAAAACAGGTTGGTAATAGTCCAACACCAACCCCACAACAATGGATAAATGAACTACAAATGTTAAACCTGTCCATGCAAAGGGTAACCAATTCAGGGGATCATCGGGTAGAAGGGGGAATATATAGGCAGTCAATCCCACTAGCAGGGGGGGTAAGATCACGAATCCTACTCCTCCCCAAATAAGTAATGGAGTGAAAATAGGTTGGGATTGGGTTCCCCCCCGCCAATACTCCCCCGTCCATCGCCATAATCGAGGTACTGAACTATCTGCCATGAGGAGAACCTGGGATTCCAGATTCGCAGTAAATAAATGGCGACAAGTGTTGCAACCAAATGCATCCATTAAAGTCATAGGGGTAATTCGTCCCTGTCTACAAGCTGGACAAGGGTAACTATCCTGGTAATTAAGTGAATAGACCGGTGCGGGAGGAACCATAGGAAGCTACTGAGTTATGATGTGTTTTATATTTTATCTGATGAATGAATGAATTAAGGTGAGTTCGGGTTAAGAAGCAGAAGGCAAAGCCTACTCCATAATCAAAGAAGGCTTTTTGGGCTGGTGACACTAAGCAATAAGCCCACACATGATATTGATCAGTGCATTGATGGGACTGGGATGACGAGAATGTTCAATCGGTGAAATATTTTTGAGTTAGTCAATTCAGATGCCCGAAATCCTTAACGGATGAAGAAATAGAGCCTATTTCTATTCCTTGGGGGAGAGACCAAACCATTTATCTGGGGAAACATCCCTCTTTATATCAAATAATCAACTCGTCTTTCCCCCAACCCCTTCGCCCTTGGGAAAGAAGTAAACTTGAAAGTATCTAAAATTGAATATACACTAAAACACATAACTCAAATATCGGTTCATTGATTATCGGAGTGGCATGTTTGTCCAGCTTAGACTGTATGCTTTATCAGGGTAAATAAGAGGTTCGTTCCGAAAATTTGTCTGAATTAGAAACACTCCGATTCAATATTTTTCGATTGTTTATTAGGTATTTATACGCATAAGAATATCATGAAGTTCAGGTATCAAGATGAATGAATTAGCTGTTCACCAATCTTAATAGAAAGATGAACAGTTATTTTGTTTAAACTAATTTTAGAAATGGTTTTATTTGTAACCGTTCCCACTCCCCCGGTTAAGAGGACTGAGGGCTATGCCCACTGGTTCTTCCCCTTGGAAGGAGTCAACAGTGATGTCCTGTTTTGATGAATTGGGAATGGGGTTGATACTTTTCCATGGATTTGATAATTTCGTCTCATTTTAAGAAAGAAAAAATAGGATTTTGTGATGTTTTGTATTCACACTACTGATCCTAGTTGACTACTATAAACATGCCTACTGACAGACTTTAATCTTAGATCAATATAATGAGGGAGTATTCATGCATGTATCAGAATTAGATGACTTGGAAGCATCGGTTCAGGAATTAATTTCCTTAGCGGAAATGGAATTAGAAGAAAAAAGATTGCAGCAACAGCGACAGGATAAGATAGAAAAGGTACGGCAGGATTTACACCAGCGACTCACCCCCCTATTGGAACAGGTTAGTAAAGCATTAGCGCTGTTTACCAATGAAGATGCTGATAGTATCGCTCGGAAAAAGCTGGAAGAAAAGGCATCAGACCTTCGTTATAAATTAGATAACCTAGACTTGTTAGCTGCTGAAGCAGTTGATGGGGAACTTATTGCCAATGAAGAAGTTCTTTTGGGTCAACGAGATTTAGAACGAGATAATCGTTGGCGAATGACCCTTAAGGCTGACTTAATTGAAATGATTTTGGAGCAGGATGACTTTTATAAATCCACTGATGCGGCAGTCTCGGTGAGGGGATATATGCATGAACTCAAGATAATTGGGGCATTGGAGGAAGTGGTGGATGCCTTAATGAATCAAATTAACCAACATAGTGAAGATGGACCAGTGGCTCGGTTACGGGGAACCCATGAACAAACCTTGAATTTTATATATAATAAAGCATTAGAAAATCGTTCACGAGTCGAACGGATTCCTGATGTCCATCCCCGCCTCCGTCATCGGAGTTCGGAAAAGCGACCAAATCCCTACTCTCAACTGGAAGGGAAGGTGGTTATCTATGGCGGACATGACCGGTTGGAAACCGCAGTTCGTAATCGGCTTCGGGATTCAAAGGTTCTGTTACTGTGGTGTACGGCTCAATCTGGGTTGCAAATGGCTGATCAGGCAGAAAGTCATGTCTCTACGGCTGATTTAGTGATTATCATCACTGGGTATGCCAGCCATAAATTAACTGACAAGGCGATGCAAGCCATGCAGCAGGCAGGGAAAACCCCCCATATGGTGAATACCACCGGTATGATTCGTTTACTGGAAGCAATTGAATATGGATTAAAAACGAAGTTGTTGATGAATCAATATTCAAAAAGTGCTTAATCTGGTTTCCCGTTGGGTCAGGATGGAGGGGGCGGCGGGTTTTGTACTCCTCCTTCCAGTAAATGATGGATGGCTTGACGGAGCTGTTTGAGCCGCAATGGTCTTAATAGGAAATGGGTAGCCCCTGCTGCCAAAGAAGGTTGGCGATCGCTATCCACGGCTTGAGCACTGAGGGCGATAATTGGGATTGGGGCAAGGATTGGTAGGGTACGAATATGGTGGATGATTTCCCTGCCATTTATTCCAGGCATTTGGATGTCCATTAAAATCAGGTTGGGAATGCGGGACTGGGCAAGGATAATTGCCTCATCTCCATTCCCTGCTGTTAAGACTTCATAACCATTGGCGGTTAAGTAATTTGAAACCGTACAGGTATTGATGGGATTATTTTCCACCAACAAAATCAATGGTTGTCCTAGTTTATCCCTCTGATTCCCAGAACGGATGGGCAGTTCCAGGGTGCCGTCAGTTGATCCATTAACCCCTTCAGGACCAGTGGGGTCATCACCACTAAACTGGGGGGTCTGGCAAGGTAAATCGATGGTAAAACAACTGCCCACCCCCACTTGACTACTGAGACCGACCCGTCCCCCATGCATCTCCACAAGTCGCTTCACCAACCCCAGTCCCAATCCTGTCCCATCATAGGGACGGCTTAAGGAACGGGCGACTTGAAAGAATGGTTGAAAAATCCGCTCTGTATCTTCAGGGGCAATACCAATACCAGTATCCTGAATTGCAATGCGAACAACTGTTGGGCTGAGGATGGTTTGGGGGGCATCGATGGAGTATTGGGAAGGGCATGGGGAAGAAGTAAGAGAGACGTGTACTGAAATAACTCCCCCTGGTGAAGTGAACTTAACCGCATTCTCCAATAAATTGATTAACACTTGACGCATACGCCGTTCATCAACCACCAGTTGTGGTATGTTTGGGGGAAAATGAGTGTGGATATAAATTCCTTTTTTGGTAGCTTGTTGTTTAATAAAAGTTAAACTGCTTTCACAGAGTAGGTGAATGGAAGTGGCAGTTAAGTTTAATTCCATTTGACCGGATTCGATTTTCGAAACATCTAAAATATCATTCATTAAATCCAGTAAATGGTAACTACTCCTTTCAATAGTTTCTAATGCCAATCGTTGCTCCCCATTGATTTCACCGAATACCTGTTCCCGCATACTTTCTGCCATCCCCAAAATGGTATTTAATGGGGTGCGCAGTTCATGACTCATGGTGGTCAAAAATTCATCCTTCAGGTGGGTGGCACGGGCAAGTTCCTGGTTAGATTGCTCTAGTTGTCGGGTGCGTTCCTGTACCCGTTGTTCCAATTCTTCATTCAGTTGGTGGAGATCCTGTTGAAATTGTTTTAATTGGCTGATATCCCGCCCAATCCCCACAGTGGCTGTTACGTCCCCTTGTTCATTTAAGATTGCCCGGGATGACCAGGCTAACCAATGCCAGCCCCCTTGACCCATCACCCGTTGTTCCACATAACAGGTGTAGGGGGGATGACGGAGGTTTTGTCGGGCTTCTTCGGTAGCCTGACGGTCTGCTTCGTGTACTAAGGGTAGGTAGGGTTGATGCAGGAGTTCGGTTTGGGTTTTACCAAACAGTTGACAATAGGAGGGACTCACAAAGGTCAGTCGTCCATTCAAGTCTACCTTAACTACTAAGTCAGTTTGGTGTTCCACCAACAGACGGTAATTGGCTTCACTTTCCTGAAGCGATCGCTGGATTTGTTTTGTTTCGCTGATGTCTGTGATTACTAATAATGCTTCTTCCTGCTGAAGGGGAATAATCCTGACCTCCTCCACTCGGCTTCCCCACTCCTGAGGGAGATTTTGCTCAAATACCTGTACAGTTTTGGTATCCAGTGCTAGGTCAATCATGGTTTGCCAAGCATCTGCTGGGGAAAATATGAACCTCTGTCGGTGTGGTGGTTGTTCATCAACTGGGATAGGCTTTGATACATATTCAAGGCATTCTCCAGTTCGATTTACCCTCACCACCTTCCCAGGAATGGCATGGACTAAAGATTGAAGACGGGTCTGAGTTGCTTCCAGTTGGACTTGTGTTTGCTGATGATCAGTTATGTTAATCACTATACCAACATGGGAGGATAGCCTCTGTTCATCCAGTGCCATCGCCAGTTGCCCCTTAATCCAAACAACACTGCCATCACTTTTGGTACACTGACCTTGAAATGGAAAAGGACGCCCCTCTGCCACTGCCTTTCTCCATTCATCACCAATGGAATTGGAGCCTGACCCACAGAAGAAATGCCACCATTCTTTTCCTCCCATGGATTGAAGAGGATGTCCTGTTAACTCTTCAAACCAGTCATTAACGCCAGTAAAATACCCAAAAGTATCCACCCGAAACATAGCTACTGGCAGGGATGGAAACCCAAGGTTTCCTTTCTCTCTCCAATGGAATTGGAACGGATCAGGGAAAGAACCTGTCATAAACGCCTCCAGCTACCTTTCGGTGGAAACCAATCGTTTTCGTAACGAATCAGCTCGCTTCTGGGCAGTGGGGTTATCGGGTTGATAGTTTAATGCAGTTTCGTAAGCTCCCAGGGCTTGGATAACCATTTGTTTGCGTTCATAGGCAAAACCAAGGTTATTTAACGCTTTTACATAGTCTGGTTTTTGTTTAATTGCTTCTTTATACTGGCGCATTGCCAGGTCATATTGTTCTTGACAAGCATAGGCAAAACCTAGGGCATTATAAATTAACGCAGTATTCTCCCCCACCACTAAGTCTTTTGCTTTAAGAGCTTGCTGAAATTGAACAATGGCTTGAGAGTAAATTTTTTTATCCAGATAGATACTTCCTAATTCATAGTAATCTTGAGCATCCCCTTTGCCAGTATTTAATTTAGTACGAAGAGAAGATAAGGTCTTTTCTACGGCACGGGTACGAATAATTTGACGAAAGATAAACCAGCTTGCTCCTCCCAATAGGATTACTAATAAAGATAAGTAGATAGTTGGTAAGCCAAGTTCCATTGCCAGATATGCTTGATAATTATTTCATTGTTTATTCTACTCAATGACAAGTCCAATAAACTGTTTTCAAATCAAGGAACTATGCCTTTTACTTATACCCGCTCCCTTTGGTTACGGGATACTGATACTGCGGGAGTTGTGTACTTTACTTCGGTATTGGAATTATGCCATGAAGCTTATGAGGCTTCCTTGATGGAAACCGGAATCCAGTTACATTTTTTTTTCAATCACCCCAATCAAGCTATCCCTATTGTACATGCCAGTGTGGATTTCCTAAAGCCCCTTCATTGTGGCGATCGCCCCATTCTCCACTTGCACCCTGTTGAATTAACATCTAATACGTTTACGGTTCTTTATCAACTACAACTTGGTTCGCAGTTAATTGCCAATGCAAAGACAAAACATTGCTGTATCCATCCCGTCCATCGCCATCGAATCCCAGTCCCCGCTGATCTGTTGCACTGGTATGGGAAATGGCAAGATAAGCCAACTTAAGTTGCAGTGTACTGAATTAACCCCTTAATTGATTGACTGGTGACCGTAACCATGCCTGAAATTATAAAAGACTTTCTAGACCACGTTAAGGTTATTTTAATTCCACCCCAGCCCATTTGTTGGCAAACCTTTGTCTTGGCAAGCTTCCTGTGCTGGGCGATGGGCTTTCTTGCTCCTCCCAGTTGGTTACAACTATTTGGGGCTTTGGGATGGATTTTGTTGATTGTGGGGTTAGGTTGGGTAACCCTGGCAAAAGGGTTAATCATTGGTGGAATTTCCACTGGTCCCTGGATGGTGGGGGCATTGGTCTGTTTATTTTGGTCATCCATAGAAACCCCTGCCACTGACTTAAATATCATTATTACCTCATGGCCGGTTGTTTCAGTGATCATTGCCATTGGAGTTGAATTGATCCAACCCAACCTAAACCTTGAACTCCCTTCACCAGCCGCCCGACAACGATTGTTAATCATGTTACTCATTAATCTTTTGTTGAGCTGTTGGTTACATTTTCATTTTTTAATTCAAGATTGGATGCAAAAATATCCCACCTTGATGGCGGATGATTTCAAGAATAGTGCCTTTGTGGTGAAATGGCAAACCTCTTCAGAAGCACCCAGAGCAGCGATTCTTTTGCAACTCATGGAACGACAACTGAGGGAGGGGTTTCAAAAGGAATATATCCAACGCTTCCCAAAACCGTCAACTTCCCCTCCTCCCCAGGTGATGCCAACTCCAACACTGATCTCCCGTTACCGAGATGTTGCCAAAATTGGAGAACAGGTACTTGAACAGTTCATTCGACTGGATCGCAGTTTGGAACAATCCCTATGGAAATTGGATGTAAAACCCATTACCACCGGGCTTATTGGGCAACCGGAACGATTCCAGTTATCTGCCACATGGAAGGGTCCGACCTCCAATGGTCAACCACATCAACTTCAAACTACCTGTCAAATCATGCCACCCCCAAATCCTAACTCCCTTGATGTTGGCATTCGGTGCGATCGCCCTACTCATTCCTTTATTCCCTAATGACTAGACTAGAATAAATCCATAAAAAGCAACCATCCCACTCTTCCCCCACTTACCTACTCCCCCCATCCCCCCACCAAATTCCTCACCCCCGACCAAACACTAACCCCACCCCATGCACTTCCTTCCCCTAAAGATTGGAAACCTGTTCTCAATCGCTTTGCCATCCTCTTTGAGGATTGTCTCCACCTTTAGCTTCTATACTTTACACAAAATGCTTGACAGTCTCTTTTATGGGCTGTGGTACTGCTTTAAACGCACTTTGATCGCAGTTCTCTGATACCTGACTAAATGCCGTCTGGGATTGCTGTCGCCGCTTCTGCATCTAATTAAGTATTTTACAACGGTTTCGCAGCTCTTTCCCTGAACACAAAGATAAAAAACTCTATGGCATATTAGCGGCGGTGGATTTATCCCCAGAATTACGGGAAAAAATTCTACAAAAAGGCGATCCCAGGGGGGAGGTTGCTTAAAGAGAGGAGTATTAAAGTATTAAGGATGTTAGTCGGTGGTGGCGGTGATTCTTGT
>CAIUCS010000114.1 GCA_903897715.1 uncultured Synechococcales cyanobacterium | reverse complement strand
TTAGTGGTGGGAAAATTCAGATACAGATTTTTAGAAAGATAATGTTTTTTCAACTCTTCTATTTGTGCGGGAATAAATACATCTGATTCTTCCCGTAAATGAGCAGATAAAATACTCGTTAAAGCTTTAATTTCTGCCAGTTGAGTAAACAAACCTTCCACGCTGCTATAATTACCTTCAAAACTCACCAAAGGTAAATCTGCTAATTGCAAAGTATATTCTTTTTGAAAATCAAATTCTTCCCCATCAATAACCCCCACTGCTTGTAAGTCATCAAAGGTTTTTTTACTGCTAATTTTGATTTTTAAAGCCTTAACATTGATTTCTCCATCACTGACAATGGTATAATTATTAAAAGTCGTTAAATCATTTAATAATACACCTGCAACTTCAGTAATAGGGGTTTTATCTTCCGCTTTTACCAGCTTGACTTTTTGGGTAAGCAGCATATTAATAGTGGCGGTATTGCGGTTAATATCAAAACTACTCATCTGTACATAATCACCTGATTCAATATATTCTATTTCTAACCAAGGTTTGATTAATTCCCCATTTTCTCCCCTTGTACCATTAACCCGCTTGATACCCTTTCTTTGATAAGTTTCTTTCAGATGTTTGAGGTTAATAATGATATGTTGGCGATGTTCTGATAAAATATCAATTAACGCCAAAACTGAGATTTTATCATTAACTTTCACATTATCTAAAATTTCATGTTCAGCTAAAACATGAGGATAAAAAACGGCAATTTCTAAATCTTTGGTAAAATCAGCAATATCTTCATTAGTTAAAGCTTTTGCGTGTCTTGCGGTTAAGGTTGCATTAAAGGTACTAGCAAGTGCATATTTCGCAGTATTCAAATTTCCATCTGCTAAATTAGCTTTGGCAAAAATATAAACAGATGGATCATTTTGTGACACTGGAACATCTGTTAATTGTTCATAAGCTGTTTTGGTAATTTGCTTATATTTATAGATGTAAGATTCATCTTCTGGTTTCAAACCAAAAACTTTTAAAGTTTGATTTGTGCCATTAATTTTTTTAGCAGTGGGAGAAAAGAAAACTTGATAACTGTAGTCACTAGCTAAGGTTTCTTCTATGACTATTCCTGTCGCTTCTTTTAACACATTTCCAGTATTATAAAGAGCATCATAAACTTCCTTAATATTGCCAGCTTGGATACAAACACCAGAAACAGAATTAGCGATTTTAGCGAGGAATTTAAAATCAGAATAGGAAGAATAAGCAATGGTGTTAACAAAAACTTCCTTGTTTTTCAAATCATTACAAATTTCCTCTATTGCCTTAGATTCAGAATTAAAACTGCTATCATTAGCATAGCCGTCACTGTGTAAAGTAATTGCAGTTAATTCATCAGGACGAATCAATTCATTAGCTAATTTCAAAGATTGAGAAATACAAGTTAAATAAGTAGCGCGAATAGCTTTGATATCAACAATGTAAGCTGAATCTGGCTGCATTACCTCTTGAATAGGTACACGCTGAAAATGACAAGTTAAATCACCTTTAGAAGAATAGGAAATCAACGTGACAACTAACTCTGAGTTGCTGTATTCATCCAGCGTCAAAAGCTTGATTAAAGTTTCTTTTAAAGCCTCAATATCATAATACATTGAACCAGAACGATCAATGATTATAATACTATGAGCGATCATTTTTTTAGGAATTGCATCTGGTTTAATTTCCAGTTTTACCTTTTCAGTTAAATAGAAAGCTTTTTCCTTACCTGCGAGATTATAAACAGCGAACTTGGTTTTTTGACTTGTCATAATTTTGCCGATGGTAATTTTACAAAGAATATTATCCAGGATAAATCACAGGATAAATTAATTTATACCCTACATTCCGCAGGTTGCTTTTAGTTTATGGGTATGTATCTGCTTTCAGGTAGCTCGAGCCGTTGAAATCTCAATGATCACGTTTGAGAATCTGATGCCAACTTAAGTTTCGGAATATTAAGTGTGTGGGGTGGCGAGGAATCTGGTTTAACCCTGAAACTACTGTTGAATATAGATCTCAGTAATTCTCATCTATCATATATATCAAAAATATACTGTCAACCTGCGGAATGTAGGTTATACCTGATTGGGACGATGTTATAATATATTATAAAATCAATACTAATTTATATACTACACAAATACTATAAAAATGTCAAGGTCAGGGGAAAAGCTTCATATTGCTTGATTTTTACCAAAGTTTAGTATGGAGCAAGTAATCGATTTATTCGCCTTGACCTGTTCGCCACCGTCAGACTACGGACGACCAATAAGTCACTGGACATCAAGAGAACTAAGAGACGAGATCATAAAACAGGTATGTCATGTTCCATATTGTATAACGCTTTGTCTCCCTTCCTCACTTTGAGCGTTTTCTCTTTTTCCCCTACTTATTGAGCCGATACATCAAAAATACGTATGTTTACTGTTAAATATATTAAATTTTATGTATTATAGTCTATTTATATAAATTTACCTATAAATAGTACAATGACGCTAACAGATAACGCCGGTCAAACCTTAGATAACGCCAGAGATATTGGTATTCTCACCAGTACAGCACAGAGTTTTAATGATTTTGTCGGTGATTTTAATGGTTTAGCATACGACCCTACGGACGTTTATAAATTTGAAATCACAGAAAACAGTACAGTTAATTTGCAAGTTAGTGGGTTAAGTGCAAATGCAAATTTGTGGCTATATGATGACAAAGGTAATGTTGTTCATGTTGTAAATACATCAGGAATTACCAAAAATTTAATCACTGGGACTTATTATATTCCTCTAATAAATATAAATACCGAAAACGGATGTTAATACGTTTATTTTTATGAAAATAGGTGTGTGGATACTTGGGGATCAACTCTCCCTCTACGGGTCAGCGATCGCACCCCTACCCGTTGGCAGCCCTGTAATCCTCATTGAATCCCTAAACCATGGGCGATCGCGCCCTTACCATCAGCAAAAACTTATTTTAGTATGGTCTGCCATGCGTCATTTTGCCATGGAACTCAAGCAACGGGGTTATGACGTAACCTATACTGAAGCGGAAGATTTTTCTACGGCATTGTCAAACTGGATAACTATCCAGCAGATTACCCTAGTACGGGTAATGACCCCAACAGATAAACCATTTCGGTCACTGATTCATTCACTTCAACTTTCCTGTCCCGTAGAACAAGTTGCCAACAATCAATTTCTTTGGAGTTCGGAAGCATTTCTCCAATGGGCAAAGTCACAAAAACGAGTATTAATGGAAAACTTTTACCGTGAGGGGAGGAAGCGTTTTCAGGTTTTGATGCAGCCCGATGGACAACCGATTGGAAATCAGTGGAATTTTGATAAAGAAAATCGTAAGCCTCCCCGAAAAGCAGATCCCAACTTCAATCCACCCCCACCCCTTTGGTTTCCTCCCGACTCCATCACCCAAACAGTGATTGAAAAAGTCAATACCCTTGACTTTCCCGTCTATGGTGACAGTCAACAATTTGGATGGGCTGTCACCCGTACCCAGTCTCTCGCTGTCTTGGAAAACTTTATAGAATACCGTCTCAAGACCTTTGGTCCCTATGAAGATGCCATGGTTACAGGAGAAGACAGTTTGTGGCATTCACTTCTATCCCCCTACCTTAATCTGGGTTTACTAACGCCGTGGGAAGTTGTACAGCGGGTTGAGTTGGAATATCATACACGGGAAACCATTGGCGAGCACAGGATTGCCCTGAATAACATTGAAGGGATGATCAGACAGGTGATGGGTTGGCGAGAATATATGCGGGGTATTTACGAATGGAGTGACCCCACTTATCCCAATCAAAACTGGTTTAACCATCACCACCCCCTTCCCCCCTTCTTTTGGGATGCCACTCAAACTGACATGAATTGTCTACATCAATGCCTTCAACAAACAGAGCGACTGGGGTATGCCCATCATATTCAACGGCTTATGGTATTAAGCAATTTTGCCCTCATTGCTGGAATTCAACCTCAGGCAATTGAACAATGGTTTCATAGCGCTTATGTAGATGCCTATGATTGGGTGATGCAAACAAATGTTATTGGCATGGGACAGTATGCCGATGGGGGGGTTCTCGCCTCCAAACCCTATGCCGCTTCTGCCAATTACATCAACAAAATGAGTGATTATTGTAAAGCCTGTCCCTATGATCCCAAGTCCCGTATTGGGGAAACTGCCTGTCCCTTTAATTTCTTTTACTGGGATTTTCTCCATCGTCATCGCCAAAAACTCAGTCATCAAGGGCGGATGGGTTTCATACTCAAAAATCTGGATCAAATGGATGAGGCAGAACTCAATGGAATTCGTCAGCAGGCTATTCGCTGGCATCAAAGGTACAATAGTCATCCATCCACCATGGCATAATCCATTCACTCTTTTTAGCCCTTCATTAAACTATCCTCCACCATGTCTCGGACACTCCTTTGGTATCGTACCGATCTCCGCATCCATGATCATGAAGCACTCCACCGGGCACTCCTGTCCCATTCCCTACCCATTCCCTATTATTGCGTTGACCCCCGTCATTTTGGTTCTACTTCGTTTGGGTTTCCTAAGACAGGATCCTTTCGAGCCCAATTTTTGTTAGAAAGTATTACTGATCTCCGCCATTCCCTACGCCAACGGGGCAGTGATTTAATTGTGGAATCAGGCTTGCCGGAGGTAATGATTCCCAAAATTGTCCAAGAATTACATATTGAAACCATCACTTGGTCTGTGGCAACTACAGCCGAGGAATTAGCGGTGGAAAATGCAGTAAAACAAGCCCTGCTCCCCCTTCATAGGAAAATCCAAACCTATTGGGATACTACTCTCCTCCATCCTGAGGATTTATCATTTACGTTGGATAGCACGCCTGAATTATTTACCCATTTTCGTAAGCGAATTCAACGGGATGGCATGGTTCGTCCGTGCTGGCCAACACCTTCTCAACTTCCATCTTTGGTTGACAGGGTTGGGGGAGAATTACCAACTTTAGAGGATTGGGGTTTGCCAATCCCTCAACCCGATTCCCGTCGGGTTCTGCCCTTTTGCGGTGGAGAAACGACAGGTTTACAGCGGTTGAATGACTATATTTGGCGGGGCGATCGCCTGCGTTCCTACAAAGAAACGCGAAATAATATGTTAAATCCTGACGACTCAACCAAGTTTTCCCCTTGGCTCTCCTACGGATGTCTCTCACCCCGTTACATAGCCGCTGAAGTTACCACCTATGAACAAGAGCGTGTCAAAAATGACTCAACCTACTGGCTAATCTTTGAGTTATGGTGGCGGGATTATTTTCGGTTTATGAGTGTTAAACATGGCAATAACCTATTCAAACTAGGAGGATTACAACAACTTAGGCTGCCTTGGAAACAGGATTGGCAACGATTTGAACAGTGGTGTCAGGGATATACGGGGTTTCCATTAGTTGATGCCGCCATGCGTGAACTACGGGTCACTGGATGGATATCTAACCGCGGGCGACAAAATGTAGCTAGTTTCCTCACTAAAAATTTAGGAATTGATTGGCGTATGGGGGCAGAGTGGTTTGAATCTGTACTCATAGATTACGATGTGTGTAGTAATTGGGGTAACTGGAACTACACAGCAGGGGTAGGGAATGATGGACGGGGATTCCGTTGGTTTAATATTACAAAACAATCAAAAGACTACGACCCCCAAGGGGATTACCTCAGATACTGGCTGCCCGAATTAGCATCGTTGCCTGCTGCTTATATTCATGAACCATCAAAGCTAACCCAAGAGCAACAACTTCGGTATGGTGTGCGGATAGGACTCCATTACCCCAAACCAATTGTGGATTTATTTGCTTCTGCTAAGGCGAACGAACGCCATTATGAATCAACTGGGGCAATTCATTAACCGGTTGGACGGTAATCATAAGGTTTCATTTGATTAAATACTTCAGAGACTTTTAAGTTGAGTTGGCTAAATTCAAGGGATTTTACTAAGTCACAGTTGTAGACTACGGCGTAAGTTCACAGTCTATTACAGGGAGTAGGAATGACGGAATGATGGGGTATTAGAACAGTAGTTGAGTTTACGCCGCAAAGTATTAGTTGACATTCCCGCGCTTAAAAAACGAGGGATTCTAGAGGTTGTCTCGGAGGCAAGCCGTCCTTCGAGACGATTTCTAGTTACTCAGCCGGCTATTGCTAACGATCCAAGAAAATCGAGATTTTGCGGAGTGTCATGCACCACATCTCTCAGAACAAGTAAACCCATTACAGGAGAACCCTTCTAAAGAACTGAGAGACAGTCGTTGGTTTTCACCCTCTGGCTGAAGCACGGAGGCACTCAACTTGGACTAGGTAGCTGTGGAGAAGTTGGTCGTCAATAGGGAACAGCCGATGTACGATGGTGAATAGCGGTCATTTCCTTTGCATCCAATACCTTACCATGGTTGACGATCGCATAAATCAACCAATGGTCGCCACATTGCATTCTGCTGTGAACAGTACATTCCATATAGGATAAAACCTGATCCAAGATTGGACATCCGTTCAGGGCTGTTTGGGTGGAAACCCCACTCCATAAACCTTCTCCCGGAGTGATGGGTTTAGTAAAATGTCTACGTACATCCCTACCTTCAGCAAGTACATTTAATACCAATGGGTCTCCCTCCTCCAAAAAAGCATTGATAGCCCGTTCATGGGAAATAGCGATAGTAATCCCTGGTGGGTTAAAGGTAGCCTGAGACACCCATGATGTAAGTAGTGCACTGGCTTCATCTCCACGCTTCGCAGTGACCACACAAAGGGAGCCAATAATCCGTCCAACTGCTTGTTCCGTTCGATCAGACTGAACTTCCGTTAATGTCTGACGAGGAGCCTGACTTTTTTTGGCTTTTCTCAATGATTGGGCAAATTCAACCCCTGCTTCCCGACATTGTTCTAACACTAAAGGAGTGGGGGTAAATTTAATCCGCAAGGTGGAGAACCCTAGGCGATACCCGGCATCCTGCAACCGACCTTCGATTAAATCAATTGCTTCTCCACTCCATCCATATGAACCAAAAACCCCGCCCAGTTTACTCTTGACAGCACTGGACAAAACTAATCCCAATGCGGTTTGGATTTGAACTGGAGCGTGTCCTGCCAGGGTAGGAGAACCAATGATAAAGCCGTCACACCGTTCAATGGTTTCGGTAATGTCAGTGGAATCAGCGAACTCACAATTAATAGACTCTACCTGAACCCCGCTTTCAGTAATCCCTTGGGCGATCGCGTGAGCCATTTTTGTGGTATTGCCATAGGCAGAAGCATATAATAAGGCGACCCTGACTTCTTGATTTTTTTGTTCCTGACACCAGGTTCGATAATCATAATTTAAGCGACTCAGACTATAGCGCACCATTGGTCCATGGCTGGGAGCATAGATCTTGGTGGAAAAATCAGCTAGTTTGGTAATTGCAGCTTCCACTTGTTTGGTTTGGGCTGCATGGAGACAATCAAAGTAAAACCGGCGATCGTCGTCAAGATCCCGCCAGTTTTCATCCAGTATGGGTTGGTCACAAACATGAACACCAAATAATTTATCCGTGAAAAGGATGCGATTGACTGGATCATAGGTAGCCATGGCATCAGGCCAACGGGGGGTGGGGATGGGGATGAACTGTAACTGATGTCCCTCTCCCAAATCAATGGTTTCTTCTCCTCGGACAACCCGAATGTTTAATTCACAATTGCCAATGGTTCCTCTTAGGATTAATTCTGCGGCACGGGTGCAGACAATTATGGACCGGGGTGCTAATGCAATTAATGAACGTAACGTGAAGCACCGATTAGAATTGACATGACCCAGGATAATGTAATTCAGTTTTTGTAAATATAAATGTTGTGAAAGCTCTTGCAGAAAAATTTCTGTAAAAGACTCCCCAGGCGGGTCAATCAGGGCAGATTGATTCGCTTGGATTAAATAGGAATTAGCCGTAGTCCCCCGCTGACGGGAATATTCTTTTTCGAACCGTAGTCGGTTCCAAGAACGCGATCGCAAAACTTGAATTTGAGTACCAATTTCACCAAACTGAACATCACGAATTCTTTGGTCTGTCATAGGTTATGGAAAGAGAGTTATAAAAAAGGAAGTTTATTTTTCTAACCGTACCGCATACCATTGGAGAAAATCACCGGGAACAATATTCAATTCACAGGAGGTGTTGATTAAGTATTGTACTTGCTCTTCTACAGTTTTAAAACGCTGTAAGTCTTGAGGAATTTGGGTTGGATTGGCAGCAGTCAAGACCCCCCTCAGTTTATCCCACAATTCAGGCAGGGTTAAGATTTGCTCAGATTCTCCCGATTGTAAGACCAGAAAATGGTCTTCGTTATACATTAGTGGATGGGGCATGGGGGTTAAGATAATTCGACTGAATTATAACTAGGATATGTGAGGATATAAAAGACCTTCATAAACGAGAGTATCCAATTTTGTGCAAAATTGGGATGCACCCTCATGAACCTTCTCTAGATAGAGAAGCACTTAAAAAAGGTTGGCTCCGTCTTCTTCAACGGGGAAGTAACCCTTACTTGTGTGGAGGGTACAGCAGTAGACTATCCCAGTAACCCAGTGAGTAACGAAAAAATGCAGATTGTTTCCAGACGTAAATTCATTCTAACTGCTGGTGCCACCTCAGTCTCTTCCTTTTTGTTCCATGGGTGTGGAACAAAAAGCCCAATAAGCACCCCTAGCCCATCTCTGGTAAAGGCAACGGGTAACTCTCCTGAAATCAATACTGCCACCCTTGGCTTTATTGCCTCCCTAGACTGTGCCCCCCTAGTAATCGCCTTCGAGAAAGGCTTTTTTGCTAAACATGGCATGACCAATGTGAAATTACAACAACAGGATTCCTGGTCTATTATTCGAGATGATTTGGAACTGGGGGGAGAAAAGGGTGGAGTGGATGGAGCCCATGTCCCTACCCCTATTCCCTATTTACTATCTGCCGGCAAAATCTCTAAAGGGAAAGCACCTGTTCCCATGGGCATCCTAGCCAGGTTAAATACTAACGGACCAGGAATATGCTTGGCAAAGGACTATCAATCCCTGAGTTCCGAGCTCAATGCCCAACTGTTACAGCCTAGAATAACGGAAATGAGAGGGACAGGTAAAAAATTCAGGTGTGCAGTGACATCTTTGGGAGGCACTCACGATTTATGGTTACGGTACTGGCTGGCAGCAAATGCAATCAATCCTATCAGTGATGTTAGTATCATGGTTCTCCCATCCCAGCAAATCATCACTGCTATGAAAGATAAAACCGTGGATGTCTGTTGTGTCGATGAACCTTTTCTAACTCAACTTATGAGTCAGGACGTAGGGTCAACCATTGCCACAACTGGCGAACTATGGAAGAACCATCCTGAAAAAGCATTTACTATGCGTGCTGATTGGATCAATCGGCATCCCAAGGCAACCCAATCCCTGTTGATGGCGGTAATGGAGGCGCAGATGTGGTGTGACAAACCAGAGAATCAACCGGAACTAGAAAAAATAATCACCAGTGCACCCTACAGGGTTCCATCAGGGGAGGGGATTCTCCATCAGTTGCAAGGTCAATTTAATTTTGCTAACAACCGTTCCTTCAAAAATGAAGAACTACGAATAAAATTTTGGGATGGTTTCTCTTCCTTCCCCTTCAAGAGCCATGATTCCTGGTTTATTGCTGAAAATATCCGCTGGGGAAATTTGGTCGAGGCAGATCTGAAATTAATTGATCAAGTGAATCGGTCTGATGTGTGGATTGAAGCCGCCAAGGCTCTTGGGGAAGAAGGACTGATTCCACCCGATACCCTATCTCGTGGAGTGGAGACTTTTTTTGATGGGCTTAATTTTGATCCTACTAACCCATCTGATTACTTGAACCAATTGACCATCAAGAAAGTATGAATTTCTAGGTGGTTACGTGTGTATCCAAAATTCTCCACTATCCCGAAACTTGACCGTTCCCCCCTTTGAACTGACCGTAATCCCAACTACTGTATACTGTTGACTTTCGATGTAAAATTGACTGCCAAGGATGACTTTAATATCCCTGTCTTCCTCTAACAGACTCAATAAAGCCTCTGGTTGTCGTGTCTGAGGATGATACCACACCCATGTTACCGTCATTGGAACTGGGGTTCTTGCCCCCCACCAGTCTATAATTCCTTCCGATACAGTCCATGTTTCATACCCTGCAAAAAGAGACATGGGCGGAGGGAAGAAAAGAAAATCTTTAACTCGATAATGGAGCCAAGATAGTTTTTTACCAATTGATTCTTCTAAGTTTTTCCCAAAAGAAGTGGGAATCCAGTCAATGATTCGGTTGTCTTCAGCTACCACCTCATCGTGCAACCTGGAGTGGGGGGAAGCAAGCCATAACAGTCTTTGTGAAAGGTTGCTTTTGAATAATCTATCCAACACCCTAGGTGATAGGGAATTACGTCTTATGTCCAACCACCGCAGTGCCGGAGGATCCCAATCAATCAATTGATCAATCAATTGGTCTGAAGATTGGGATGAATATAAATCAAGAGCTACAATATTTTGAAGCTGATTCATTTCAATTGGCATCAAAGCGCAATCAGGAATTTCGTAGAACGATAGCTGAAGTATTGGGTAGCTTGCCAGAATCTCTGCTCCATGGCGCCGTATTAACTCATAGGAACCCCGGACATGCTGAATCAATCCTCTTTCGTAAGTCAACTGAAAGAATGATGAAGGGGCATCTAGCTGAGGATACTGTTCCAAAAGAATCTTTTCTTCATATAAGTCAAGCCCCCTCCTGCTCCCATCTCCCCTGCGATCGCGGCGAGCCCGATTTAATTGCAATTCCATCAAAGCATTGGGGGCTTGCTCCAACCACTCCCATCGTATTCGGTCTTCCTGTGGATTTTTCAGCACTGCTTCATAATAAGTATTCATCGGGGGTATCCCAGTTATTATGGTATAAAATAACTCTTATTTCTCTCCAGTTTCGCCCATGCCCCCCCTCCTAAAAATTATCCAAACCCCTAAAATGGCAGCCCTATTGCTTTTGGGGTTTTCCTCTGGGCTACCCCTGTTTCTCACAAGTAGTACGTTACAAGCCTGGATGAAAGATGCCAATGTGGACTTGGGAACCATTGGCTGGTTTAGTTTAGCAGGTTTACCCTACACCTTAAAGTTTTTCTGGTCACCCTTGTTAGACCGATTTGTCCCTCCAGTTTTAGGTCGTCGTCGGGGCTGGTTAATCATCACCCAAATATTACTATTGGTCTCTATCGCCCCATTCGGATGGCATAATCCTGCTCAAGCCCTGCAATTAATTGCCCTAAATGCCATACTCATCTCTTTTTTAAGTGCAACCCAGGATATTGCCGGGGATGCCTATCGCACTGATATCCTCAGCCCCCATGAACTTGGATTTGGCGCCTCTACCTGGGTATTAGGTTATCGCATTGCCATTTTAATCTCTAGTTCCCTTGCTCTGGTTTTAGCAGATTACCTTCCTTGGTCTGTGGTTTATGGATTAATGGCACTTTTAATGGGAGTCGGGATTGTCACCACCCTTTGGGCACCAGAACCCGCTTCTGCTGTCCAACCTCCGGATTCAGTCATAGAAGCAGTGAAGTTACCCTTTATTAACTTTTTTACCAAGTTCGGACTTACACCCGCCTTCGTCCTGTTGGTTTTTATTCTTCTTTACCGTTTGGGAGACTCTTTAGTTAGTAATATGGCAACTCCTTTCTTGCTAGATATAGGCTATAGCAAGACTGAAATTGGAGCAGTACGGGGAACAACCGGGTTTCTAGCTACCACCCTGGGGGTGTTGGGGGGTGGATTGTTTTATACCAAACTAGGGCTTTCCATTTCACTGTGGACTTTTGGGTTGTTACAGGCACTGAGTAATCTGGCTTACTATGTTCTTTCCATCCAATCAACGAGTGCCTTCGCTTTGACTGCTGCAATCAATATTGAGAATTTTTGTGCTGGCTTAGTTACGGCTGTGTTCGCAGCATTTTTGATGAGTTTATGTGATCAACGGTTTTCAGCAACCCAGTACGCCCTGCTGTCCAGTTTGATAGCTGTGGGGGGCATTGTTTTGGCATCTCCTGCTGGTGAATTAGCCAAACAGACTGGATGGTCTTCATTTTTTCTGATTACGGTTGTAACAGCTATACCCGGTTTATTGTTGTTACCCTTGGTTACTCGTTGGGCATCCCCTGTGGATACAATGAAGATATTATCGAAGGACTGAGGTTCCCTGAACTCTAGGGCAACCGCACCCAAGACTTTTATATATCAATAAAAGCTAATTCCCAGTTATAATACTCCCTATATTTCGGACAGGCTAATAAGAGAGTCTCGCTGCTAATAGACTAAGAAACTATACGGAGGATATTGCAAGCCATGCAGCGAAAATGATAGAAGCAAGTAGCGGTGTATAATTGAATATACGATGTGGGGCGGTTGTTCTAGCTGTGAACAGGCTGGAAGCCTGTTCCACAATCTAACAGTTGAGTAATCCGACTACTTGGAGCCATGGCAGTTTCCTGTCTTCTGTCGAGTCAAACCGCTAATACCCTCCAAGGGGGGGATGTAATGAATGTAACATCAAGGACTAATGGTCTACTCAGTGAGATTACTGCTTACATGTATTCTTGCTGTCTTGATATTGAGGAGTAGCATACAGATTCGGTACTTGAAAGCTTTTTATGAAAGGCTCTCATTGGAATATCTATTCT
The DNA here is from genome assembly GCA_903897715.1 of uncultured Synechococcales cyanobacterium. GTDB lineage: Bacteria > Cyanobacteriota > Cyanobacteriia > CAIUCS01 > CAIUCS01 > CAIUCS01. The sequence continues at coordinate 55,379 of CAIUCS010000114.1, read as the reverse complement.
GTGAAGGCAGTCAATTACTATAAAGCCGTCCTAAAAAGACGGAGTTTCTACCCATTTTTCTGATGAACCAATCCTTTCAGTGGGATAGAGGGTGGCAGGGTCAACTTAGGTTGGTTTATGCTAAGAAATCTGACTCAACCTACTTAACCCATGCCTACCACCATGCACCGTTTAAGATACAACGTTCCTTTTACCCTGAAGGGAAAAGTATCTGTCATAACATCATATTACACACCGCTGGAGGTATGGTGGGAGGCGATCGCCTTACAACTGACATTCACCTTCATCCCCATTCCCAAGTCTTAACAACAACAGCCACAGCAAATAGAATCTATCGCAGCAATGGTCCATTATCAGCCCATCATGTCCATATTAAAATGGACGAAGGGGCAACTTTAGAATATTTGCCCCAGGAAACAATTATCTTTAACGGTGCCAATTATCAACAAACGTTACGAGTTGAACTCGGAACTGGTTCTACATTCATCGGATGGGAAATTTATAGATTTGGACGGACAGCCAGGGGCGAGAAATTTATTCAAGGGGAAATGCGGTCTCAAACAGAACTATGGCAGGATAAAGTTCCCCTATGGATAGACCGACAATATGTCCCCGGCAATGAAGATATATTTCATAGTGCTCATGGCTTAAGCGGTTGTCCCGTTGTTGGCACCTTAGTATTTGTGGGTATGCCAGTGGATTCCGACTTGGTCAGTCAAGCCCGATCCCTCATCACTTCACACCCATCTTCCGGAGTGACTCGGTTAGAGCAGGGATTATTATGTAGGTTCCGAGGTCACTCCACCTCAGAAGTTAAACAATGGTTTATGAATGTCTGGAAAATTTTACGTTCAAATTACTTGAGTTATGACATAATTAAAACTCAAGCTATCCCTCGGGTTTGGCAACTATGACCGAACCTGTATAACTTCGTTCTTTAATTTTTTTCTATCCCCCGAGTCATACTTTTTTTATAATAGGTTTTATATTAGGATAACTTCAGCCTCTCGTAGTAGTGTAGGACGAATTAATGAATTTAACTCCCCAGGAAAAAGATAAATTATTAATCTTTACTGCTGCAATGGTTGCAGAAAGGAGAAAAAATAGAGGGTTGAAGCTGAATCATCCAGAGGCAGTGGCTTATATTTCGGCTGCAATTTTAGAAGGTGCAAGAGATGGGCGTACCGTGGCAGAGTTGATGAGTTATGGTACCACATTGTTGACCCACAATGATGTTATGGAGGGGATTGCCCAAATGATCCATGAAGTGCAGGTTGAGGCAACGTTTCCCGACGGAACAAAGTTGGTGACGGTACATAACCCTATCAACTGAACTTGAAATCTAAGCCAGAGTTGGAAAATTATTTTAGTTGATTTTTGGATGTCTGACATTGTTGAAGAAAACGATGGGGTATGCTGGGGCTTGCACCCCAATGCAGATGTAAGTAAGAAGCATGGAGGTTTGCCATAGACCATCCCTCTCCCCTTGTCAATTGTCCAGTATTAGGGTTTTGAAATTGAAAAATTGGTTGACTGGGGATGGCATCTGTTTGGGAACGATGGAATTCATGACCTTGGATAAGGGATCCATGGGTGATCATAGGGGTATTCAATTGGGCGATCGCCTGACGGTAGCCCAAGGTTAAACCCTTTTTCATTCGGGTCTGGGTAGGCAGTATTCCCACCATTGACCATGGTTGATCATTAAAATCTATAATTTGTTCCGTCAGATACATTAATCCTCCACATTCTGCATAGGTGGGGACACCTTGGTGAATTAAGCTGAATAAAGTCTGTCTGCCCAGTAAATTTTCAGATAATTCTCTAGCAAATACCTCTGGAAACCCCCCTCCCAAGTAAATCCCTTGGATGCCAGACGGTAAACCAGGATCATCCATGGGACTCCATGGGATTAGTTCTGCCCCCATTGTTGTCAGTGTCTCCAAATTATCAGCGTAATAAAAACTAAACGCAGGATCGTGGGCAATGGCAATGGAAGTGGTGGGAAACCGGTAAGGGGGAGTGATTTGGTGTGAAGGTGGCGGAGAAGGGAAGGATTGAGATAACAGGGGGAGGAGCAGGGACCAGTCGAAACAAGTTTGACCTAACTCCCCCAGATGATCGATGAGGACAGGCAGATTGGAAAGTTCTGCTGTGGGAATCAACCCCAAATGTCGGTCAGGGATGGTAATGGATGATTGTCGACGAATTACCCCCAGGATGGGGATATGGAGTGGCTCTAAGGCAGTTTGAAGTAATTCCAGATGGCGATCGCTTCCCACTTGGTTGAGTATTAGTCCACCAAACTTCAGGCTCGAATCCAGACTGGTGTATCCGTGGACAACAGCAGCAATGGACCCTGACAACCTACTACAGTCTAGAACCATAACCACTGGTAAGTCCAGTAAACGGGCAATGTGGGCTGTACTGGCAAAATAATCATAGACAGTCTCCCTTTCCTTCCCATCTGATGGTTCGTTTGTGGGCTGAAATCCATCCTGTTCAATAAAGGAATGGTTCATAGGATTATTCCATGTCGGCTCAACCCCGTCAAATAACCCCATAACCCCTTCAATAAGGGCATATTCCATGCCTTGGGTGTGGGTGGCAAAACAATCTTGCACATACTTTTCAGAGGTCAGCACGGGGTCAAGATTGTAGGAATTCAGACCAGTTACGGCACGATGAAACATCGGATCGATATAATCCGGTCCCACCTTAAATGATTGCACCCGATTTGAGTAACGGAGTAAAGCTGCCAAAATAGCTAATGTCACAGTGGTTTTACCTACTCCACTGCGTTCCCCAGCAATTACAATCGTCATTTTAGTCTTCTAAGTAAGGTGTTGGGTTGGGAGAGTCAGCAACTTTCTGAAAAACAACCGCCTGGGAGAACCCCATAATTGGGTGAACCAAGGTGGATCTGCTCCTACCAACCGATACCCTAGTTTACGATAGAGAAGTCGAGCTGAACGATTATTTTGAGCAACGTGGAGACTAATTTCCTGGAATCCCCAACCGAGGGCAATTTGTTCACAACTGGTTAACAATTGGACAGCTACGCCTTGCCGTCGATAATGGTGATGAACAGCAAGGTTTGCCAGGTAGGGGCGACCGGGGGTGAACCAGTCCCACCAATTCCCGGTATACATTGATAATTCAACAGTTCCAATCAGGAAAGAATCCATGGAGGAATGGGAAAGACCCTCCTGATGGGGGGTAGTGATTGAACGGTGATTGCCAGAATCCATATTCAATGGAGAACAACCAGCACCATGGTTATTCATTTGTTTTTTTGTCCATGACTTTTCCGGTTCAGCCCTGTCAGGGCTTACCGCCACCAAACAGGTATATCGACTAGAGGATTCCCGCAACCGATGGCGCAGATCTTCATAAATTCCCAATCGCCATAATGGATACATCCACTGTCCTATGCTGTCATGCTGATGAAAACTATCGGCAAGGATATTGGTCAACGGGTTTAAATCTGCCAGTTGAGCAGTACGAATTGTAAATGGAACCACGGTAAATCCTAGATGGGAGTAGCCTAATATCTAAATCTGGTTGAATCTATTTTTTTCAACATCCATAACAAGAAAACAGCATTGTTGACCATGTAATAATTGTGACCATGTAATAATAAAGTCACTTCACTTTTTCCCCTAGCGCTTTGGTAACGCTTAATTTTAAAACGAGTGCCTAAGGCACTATGGTGATGACAACAAGTCTAAGTTACTCCTCTGGATACCCCCACTAGGGTAAAAAGGAACTTGGGTTTTATTTTTAGGAAAGTAAAGCCTGACTTGAGTGATGTTCCACTTTAACAAAATTATATTTTATAGTATCGTTTCTGATTAAATGGTGCGTTTACCCGATACCTCTCGGCGTTCTCAGAAAAATGTTCATTTCCTCCGACCCCGCCGATGTTTCTTACTAGTTGTTATTACTTTAGGTCTTTGGATGGGTTACAACCATATTTATCATCACTTCCAGGCACCGCAGGCATTATTAGTATTAGGTGGTTGGTTGGATCGAGAACATTTTTCGGCAAAATTTGCCCTGCAGCATCCCCAGTTACCAATTTGGGTTTCTGGGGGTAGCAACCGAGAATACTCAGAATGGGTATTTACCGAAGCCGGTGTTGATTTGGGTCGGGTACATCTGGACTACAGAGCGGTGGATACAGTTACCAATTTCACCACCCTCGTGGATACCTTCCAATCCCTAGGGATTTCTAACATTTACTTGATTACCTCTGATGAACATATGCCTCGTGCCCTAGTCATTGCAACCATTGTCTTAGGTAGTCGTGGTATTGGCTTTAAGCCGGTCATATCCCCTTCTAATCGCCCCCCTGAACCGATTGATAAAATAGTGCGGGATGGGTTACGAGCATTGATGTGGATGGCTACAGGGTACACTGGCGCTGACTTTAATCCACGATTGAAATCTATTTAAGGTTGGGAACTATGAAGCCAAATTCCTCGTTGCCACGGATTGAACATAATTCGTTGGGGGTCGTTTCCCGATCGTCTACAACCAAGTGGTGGATTGGATTCTTAGTTGGGGTGACGATCATTAATGGCGGGCTAACCTTTTGGCGATTGGGTTTCTCCCCTGCACCTGTGACCAAAGAGTCTCCCTCTGGCGGACCTCCACCCCGCCCAGTGGAGACTGTAACCCTCCAACAGGGGACAAGTCTCAATAGTTTGCGGTTACTGGGGCAGGTGGAGTCTGTTCAACAATCTGTAGTCCGTGCCCAGACGGGGGGAGTGGTGAAAACAATCATGGTTAAGGTGGGTGATTCCGTGGCTAGCCGCCAGCTTATGGCAGTGTTGGATGATCGAGATCAGTCGTTTAACTTGGATGAATTGCAAGCCCGACTGACTCAGGAAACAACTAACCTGATCCGCTTAGAACAAGGAACTCGTCCAGAGGTGATTACTCAACGCAGGGCTGCTGTTATTTCGGCGATCGCCCGGGAACAAGAAGCCCGTGACAGTTGGCAACGAACTTCTGAATTAGTGAAAGAAGGAGCCTTATCTCAGCAATTATTAATTGGAGCTCGGTCAAATTTAGATAATTTAAGAGGACAACGACTCGGGGCAGAAGCATCATTAGCTGAAGCAGAATCGGGTCCTACCCCAATGGAAATCCAAGTTCAGCATGGGAAAGTAAAGGCGGCTAGAGCAGCATTCAACCAAGCTAAACTCATAGTTGAGCGGACTCGAATTATCGCTACCACTGCCGGAGTGGTTCACACTCGTTTTGTCAGCCAGGGTGACTTGGTGCAGCCTAACTCCCCCATGTTCACCTTAGTTGCAGCAGACAAACTGGATATTTTCTTGGATATTCCCGAAGAAATGAGTACCCAATTAAAGCCTGGAATCCCCATTCTCTTAACTGCCAGAGCTTTACCGAACTGGCAAAGTCGTACCCAGATTACAGCAATTCTTCCCATCGCTGATCCCATTTCCCGTCGCCAACGGGTGCGGGTGGAACTCAATCCGGTGCCGGATGGATTAATTGCCGGCATGGCAGTGACAGGTATGGTGACTTTGGCGGGCGATCGTCCAAACTTTGTAGTTTCCCGGGATGCTCTTACTTTTCGCAATGGACAGTGGTTTGTCTTTACGATTATGAATGGCAAAGCAAAACAAATTCCTGTGGAATTAATTGCAGATATGGATGAACAGATGGCCATTTATCAGTCTGGATTGAAGGAAGGTCAGGCTGTTGTTCTACGGGGTGGGGATGGACTGCGGGATGGGATGCCGGTAAAGGAAGTCCAGGCATTGAAAACTATTCCTAATCAAAATTAATCAGATTAAAACTGTGGACGTACACTACGTTTAAGAAAGAATATGAAATTTCGACGATTATTGGTGGTTGGATTCTTCTTGGTGGCGTTGGCAACCATTTTTCAAACGAAAGAACCCCTAACCAAATGGATATGGACTTCTTCTTCCTATCCCCACCTATTATTTGGAAATCCCACCCACTCCCAAAGGGACTTGGGACAACCCGATAATTATTTAATTGAAAAAAAACAATTTGCCCTATCCTACAACCGAACTAACGGAATTCCCAACTGGGTTAGTTGGCAGTTAAATAAGGATTGGCTAGGAGAAGCTCCCCGACAAAATGATTTTCGTCCTGATCCCGACTTGCCCGATGCCTGGTCTGTGGTTACGGGGAGGGACTATGGAGGAAGTGGATTTGATCGGGGGCATTTGGTACCATCTGAAGACCGGGGAGATAGCATCAGTGATAACTCTTCCACCTTTGTGATGACTAACATTATCCCCATGTCCCCGGATAATAATCGGGGTCCATGGGAAAAGCTGGAGAGTTATAGCCGACGTTTGGTGAATCAGGGTAAGGAGTTATACATTATCGCTGGTGGTGATGGAGAGGGTGGAACAGGGTCACGGGGTCGTAAAACCCGCCTAGGTCGGGGAAAAGTATTAGTTCCAGCCAGACTGTGGAAAATAGTAGTTGTAATGGAATCATCACCTAGAACTGCTGGATTGGGAGCGATAAACCCTGATACGCGGGTGATTGCGGTAGTAATTCCCAATCGGATGGGAATTGCAAATGCTGATTGGCGGGACTTTCGTATTTCCGTGGATGCCCTAGAGGATGCCCTGGGTGTTGATTTTTTATCAAATCTACCCTCTAAACTACAGGACGTCTTGGAAAAAAGAATTGATCAGCGTTGACATACCCCCCGATCTAAACGGTGCAGGTATTCTAATGGTTGGTTCATAGAGGTTCACTTGCTGCATCAAATTTCTCATCAGCAGTAGCAGTGTTCGTCTCCCCAGCCTTTCTACCTTCCGGTACAGATCCCTCATGCCCTGAAGTACTGTGGTGTTTGTTCCATAGTGGGATGCACCCCATCCTCCCAACTTCATTGGGAACGGATAGACTGCCACAGACGGGCATACTGCTGTTGACTGTTCTCCGTCATTGGGGAAAGCCATTCACACCGATTGAACAATTGGGGAGTAGGGTTGAAGATGGAATTTTGTCTAAGGGATGGGGGTAACCTGGATGGGGGGAAAGTTGCCAGCATTGGGGATGCAGCACTGGTAAGTAAGGATAATTGGACGGCTTGTGGTAATTGCCAACAATAGTTAATCCATCGTTGGGTAAGATCTGGAAAATCAGTGGGTTGACTTGCCCTAACTGGCTTTACCCATAGGTCAGCCCATAATGCACTACCAGAAGCGGGAATAACTGCTGCTAATCTACCCTGTGCCAGTAGGGGGATCACATCACTAGACCAACCCACTGCCAGCCAAGTATCTTCTAATAATAGTGGTTGTAGATATGTGTCATTGCTGTAAAACTTTGCTTGATGATGGAGGGCAGTCAGATAGGCTTTCAGATTGGGGATAGACTCAATCACCGGGGTATTATAGGAATGTCCCAATCGTTTTAGGGTTAGTCCAATGATTTCTCGGGGTTGATTTAATAACGAAATTCGACCTTTTAATTCGGGTCGCCAGAGATCACCCCAGTCTGATGGAACCCAACCCAGTCGTTCAAATACGTCTTGCCGATAAATTAAAACCGTAGCTCCCCATCGATAAGGAGCCCCCCATACGGATCCAGTGGGGGATGGTCGTCCTTGGGAATCTCGATGTACCAGCGATCGCCAAAATTGGGGGAGTTGAGACCAAGCTGGAAAATCCGTAAAATTGAGGGGGCGGATGACTTGGTGTTGGATTGCTAACGATAACCAATAATCGCCAATTGTGATTAAATCGGGGACTGTGGGGCTTATGGAGGAATTAGTCCAGAATGGGGAGAAACCAGTATTGTTTTTCTGACGGCGGGGAGGGCGATGCCAGTTCTCCAATTGTTCATATAAACTACTGAGTTGTTTTTCACTACTAATATCCAACTTAACGGATTGGGGCAGTTGTTTCCGAAACTCCTGAAATAAATTTGATGGAATAGAATCCTTCAGCAATCTCACTTGGAAGTGATGGGAGGCACTGGAATCACATGCAGTTAATAGATAGTCCAGAGCCAATATGCCGGTTCCAGTTAAAAAAGTTCGACGAGGTAGGAACATGAAGGTTACTATGGATCAGCGATAATCGGTTTCTCGTTGAGGTGCAGGTAATTCAAAATTAGATTGATCCGAAAGATAACGGATAGATTCTTCCTCTAGTCGATGGATTAGATAGGGCTCCATCACATGAGTATGACGTAGAGCTGCCAAATAGCCGTCTAAGTAAAAACGGAGGTCATCAAATCGATAACCCCGATTCCATAATTCGGTTAGAGCATCGGTAAGCTTTTGATAGCACCGAATGGTTTGAGTGTCTTGGAGCATTATTCCCAGGTAAATTTAGTTGGTGGTGGTAAAAAGGTAAGGATGTAAGAGGAGTCCTAGGGGCAACCCCCCAATCAAGCGTGAAGACTAAACTAGAGCAACTGAGGAATATTCCACAGGAATAACCTACTATGGCTACCCTTTTGAAATAAGACTAAGAACGCCCATAAACGCAAATCTTGGTAATATGCTACATGGGAGTCTCATTATGGGAATTATCAGGTATTCCAACTTTATGTTTATGTTTTAATCTTCTTTCAGTATACCAAATGGGGTAATGAAAGGAAGGAGATGATTGCCCTGAAGACGTTGACTATAGCTAGATTAGCGTGAATTCCTTTTCCTTTACAGAATATGACTATTACCTCCACCATCCTCAACACAATCCCTGGCAACCCTTTGGACGGGTTACGGTATGCTGATAGCCGATGGTCACGGTTACGCCAACCCCCCCGCCATGAAACTTCAGTTGTTGAAGTAAGCGCCACCCCTCTCACTGACATTGATTGGGATATGATTGTCTGTGGGGGAACCCTAGGTATTTTAATCGCTACTGTCCTTGTGCAACGGGGTTGGAAAGTAGCAATTATCGAACAAACCCTTTTGCAGGGACGAAAGCAAGAATGGAATATTTCCCGAACCGAGCTACAGGTTTTAATTGAACTGGGTTTATTAACCGATGGGGAATTAGAACAGGCGATCGCATCTAGCTATAACCCTGCCCGTATTTCTTTTTTGGGGGGACCGGATTTCTGGATTCGAGATGTACTCAATGTGGGAGTAGATCCATTCTATTTATTATCCCGACTCAAGCAGCGTTTTTTGCAATTTGGGGGGTGTATCTATGAACACACAGCCTTTCAAAACCTGATAGTTCACCCGGAAGGGGTCGCCATCCAGGTATTACAGCCCCAAGCCTTAACCTTAAAGACAAGGTTGGTTTTAGACATGATGGGGCATTTCTCCCCCATTGCCAGACAAGCCCGTAATTTTCAATCCCCCGATGGTGTATGTTTAGTAGTAGGAACCTGTGCCCAGGGATATACCCATAACCAAACTGGGGATTTACTCGTTTCATTCACCCCCATTCAGCACCAGTGTCAATATTTTTGGGAAGCATTCCCAGCCCGAGAAGGTCGAACTACTTACTTATTTACCTATTTAGATAACCATCTTCATCCCATCAGCCTGGAATTTTTATTTGAAGAGTATTGCCGTCTGCTGCCTGAATATCAAGGGGTAGAACTGAGCCAACTCCAGTTCCAACGAGCTTTATTTGGATGTTTTCCCTGTTATCGTCAAAGCCCATTACATTCTCCTTGGAACCGTATTTTACCGATTGGTGATAGTAGCGGCAATCAGTCACCCCTGAGCTTCGGTGGATTTGGAGCCATGATTCGTCATTTAAGTCGGCTTAGCGAGGGGATTCATGAAGCTTTGACTGCTGATGTACTAGACCGCAACTCCTTAAATTTACTCCAACCCTATCAACCCAATTTAGCAGTAACCTGGTTATTTCAAAAAACCATGAGCGTTAGTATTGACCAAACTTTACCCCCCAATCAAATTAATGAATTGCTCTCCACCGTCTTTCAAGCAATGGATGAATTGGGGGATGAAGTGATGCGACCATTTTTACAAGATGTAATTCAATTTCCAGCACTTTACCGGAGTTTACAGTCCACGGGTTTGAATAACCCTAGGGTAATAGCTCGAATTATTCCCCAGGTGGGTATCCCTAACCTCTTAGACTGGAGTCGTCACTATGGCATCCTTGGGTTATACAGCATCCTTAGCCCAATCCTTCAAAAACTGAGCCCTATTACTACCAAACTTTCTCCTAAAACCCGGTATCTCTATCATCGATGGCGAGATGCGGTGCAATATGGAAGTGGTCAGGACTATGACAAAAAAACTTGAAAGATAAAAGCCAGACCGAAAAGTGGCTTGGGGAGATTATTTCCTAAAGCCACTTCAATAGTTAATATTCCGAAATGATACTCGGATCATGGATGTTAGTGGCTACTAATAGCGACTTTCGCCGTTTTATCAGGGTGCTCTATCATACATCTTAAGCTAGGGAAAAGAAAATGATTCTCCTCCACATACTGGGCACCAAACAACCCCTTCTCAGCCCAAAAGTAGCGGTCAGTGGTATGCTCGTTGCGTCTTACCAACAGTAAAGCCGGTGGAACTATCCCTTCCGAGTGGATGAACTTACGAGCTGCCGTGACCGGCTTATCCTCACCACTCTCAATGCTAAACTGGGGAACTTGTTCAAGGATCCGCCGACCTTCTAAACGCCTACGACTTTTTCGTTTACGTCTTCTTGCCAATCTTACAACCTCCCAATTTTCGACCGAATTTATGTAACCCTAGTTACAGAAACCATTGAAAGTATATCGATTAAATTTTTAAATTTCAACTTCTTTTAATCCTTTGATACAAACTTTTTTAGATACTTGTAAGGCTCACCCTAAGACGGTTTAAGGGGGGTAAGCCATAGTCGTCAACCGTACATCTGAAATAAATCTAAATAAATTTTATTGCTTCTATGGCTTGCTTTAAGAAAGTTTAATTCTGCTCCATTTAATTATTTTAGATTTAGCCTTACACAAAAAGGAGCAAGAAAAGCCGTCCAAGAAGGACGGGGTTTTAGACCCATTCTTCCGATAAGAGATAGGATTCAGGTTATTATGAAACTGTTTGGTAAACTGTTCAGGAACGTGGATCTTTTAAGCTGTAATTCTTGCGGGTCATGTATGTTTCTTGAGTTGTCACCCGGGACAGCCATCCCACATTATCTAGTTCCCGAACTTTAGCACCGATCTCCAGCAAAGTCGAGCTGCCATGACCCGTCGTACATTTTTTTTAAGTTTACTTACCTTCGTAATTGTTTTTCTCTCACTTGCGGGTGGGGGGGGGTATTGGCTATGGATTAACAATCCGTTAAGGTTACTGGTTGGCGGTAACACCACCAGTCTGGTCGCATCCATGTTTATTCCCAATAAAGCTCCCTTAGTTGTATCATTATTGGTTAATCCTGACCGACTGGCGGCACTGCGTCAACTACTTGCAAATCCGGGAGATCGACCACAAGCAAGGCTGGAAACCCAACAAATTAAACAAGGTTTATTAACTTCAACTGGGTTAGAGTACGAACGGGATATTCAACCTTGGATTGGAAATGAAATCACCATAGCAGTCACAACCCCGGACTTGGACTATAATCCAAGTAATGGTCAACAACCTGGCTACTTAATGGTTGTAGAAGCTAGAAATGGGGAACGTGCTAGGCAGTTTTTAGAATTTTATTGGCAAAGGCAGACTATTGCTGGCTTACATCTTCAGTATCAGTCTTATCAAGGTGTTCAGTTAATTTATGGTCTGCCATCAAACCCTCCCCTAAAAGGTGCGGTCAGTATACATCAGAATAATCAAGATCTGACTTCCCTTTCCCTCGCTACTGCCGCCGTTACCGACCGTTTCATCCTGTTGGCTAACTCCCCGAAGGTGCTACGGGATGCCATCAATAATGTACAGGTTTCTAACCTGAATCTTAGCAATTCCCCTCAGTATCAACAAGCCCTGAATCACCTCAATACTAATCCTATCGTCCTCGGCTATGTGAATCTAGGGGAACTTTATTCATGGCTTGGAGACTATTCCCCCTCAATCAATTCGTCCATCCATGGGAAAACGTCTAAGGACGTGGGAAAACATAGCCCTAATAGGGTAATGGCGCAACAACAATCTATGGATCGGGTATTCAAGGTTGGTTCTCATCCCGATGACCTAATTGTGGGTTTATCCGTCAGTCGGGAGGGGCTTTTAGCCAATGGTGTCTGGCAAACTGGATCCGGCTTAGTTGTTAACCCCCCACCGACCCAACTCTCCCATTTATCCAATGGGGTGTCTTATCTGGCAGGGAGTTTTCCATTGATAATTACCAGCAAAGATTTGAACTCCATTTGGGCTGCTTTTAACCAGGAAATCTTAGTCTATCCATCTTGGTTGCAGGGGATTTCCAATTCAGTGACATCCTTATCTCGACAATGGGATGTGGATTTAAGTAAAGATATTGTTAGTTGGATGGGGGATACCTTTGGGTTGGTTCTCCTACCGAATGAACAGGGGAATTCTTCCTCGGCAGGTCCCTTTTCCATCGCGAATTGGGTATTTCTGGTAGAACGAACTCCCAAAGCGATCTCGGCGATCGCCCAGTTAGACCAACTAGCCACCCAAAAAGGATATAGTGTCGGTAAGATAAAAACTGGGGTAAGCGAACGAACTGTTTGGGCAAAACTTAACCCGTTGAGCCCAGAATCATCTAACTTAGATGGGAAAGGTCGCCTTAGTAATTCTATATTAACTGCCCATCTTCAAGGGGTACATGGTACCGTGGGGGAGTATGAAGCATTTGCCACCTCCATTCCAGGGATTGACCAAATCAGCCAATTCCTTACTCCAAATACCACGGCAACCATGGGTGGAAAATTACCCCAAAATTTTACTAGGCTTCATCCCTTGAATAATGGCTATGCATTCATTGATTGGCAAAAATTTAAGCCTCTCCTCATTGAACAGTTTCCTCTCTTCCAATTTGTAGAACTGGTAGGCTATCCCTTATTTAATCATTTGCGATCGATTACAGTCGGCGGCGATGGGGGAAATTCTGAAACCCACAAGGGGGTAATGTTAATTCAATTACGGTGAATTACTATTATCTATGCAGATCTTATCAAGAGTATTGAGAAGTCAACTTAGAAGAAAACAATCAATTTATCAATACCATGATTAGAGTTAGGACAACTTGTAACCCCATCAATGATAAAATTGCTTCCTAGTCTGGCACCACTTACCCTCAATGCTTCTCCTGAACTGTAAGGACGATCTATCAATTAATTTATAGCGGGCTTACTAATTATTAAAATGTCTTGGGTAGTCCTAAACAAGCAAGAATAGGAATTGGTTAGGGTTTGGGGGCAATGCCCCTACCACCCCTCTTAAAACCTTACTTTTTTACCACCACCATGTCTTGTAGTGCAATTATTCTCACAAAAAATGAAGCGGTGAATTTAAATCGGTGTATGAATTCACTGGATTGGTGCCAGGAAATTTTAGTAATTGATTCAGGTAGTACTGATGAAACCGTAAAAATTGCTGAATTCTTAGGTGCAAAGATTTTTATTAACATTCAGCCACCCCCATTTATTATTTCAGAGCAACGTAATTGGGCACTAAAGCATTCTAGTATTATGTCTGACTGGGTTTTATTTGTTGACGCTGACGAAGTTGTCCCCCCAGACTTAGCAAAGGAAATTCAATCAATCTGCAATGAAGTAAATTCCACCTATGATGCCTATGAACTCACAGCCCGATATCTTTTTTGGGGGAAATGGCTAAAACGAACCCAAGGTTACCCCAATTGGCATCCTCGCCTACTCCGAAAAGGTTCAACCCACTTTGAAGGAGGAGTGTGGGAACACTTTGCCCATGGTGTCAGGGTAGGTAGATTACTCACACCCTATGACCATTATGCTAATTCTAAAGGGTGTTCAGATTGGCTCCATCGACATGACCGCTATTCCACTTGGGATGCCGAAAAAGTTGTCGCATTTCTGGAATCTGGTGATACTAAAGACCTGGGCACAATTCGTAAACGAACCCTTCGACTTTGGGCTGCTAAATTATGGCCGTTAAGACCTCTGGCTAGATTTATCCAAATGTATTTTTTGCGGCTTGGGTTTCTTGAAGGATGGAAATCTCTCCTATTTTGTTTAATTTATGCAATGTATGAATTGATAACTGTTATTAAAATCATTGAGCTTCAGCGTAAAAAGTCTGGGCTTCCCCTTTAATAGTCGTTCTTTTGGGCTGATAATGAAATCACTTGCGATCATTTCCCAATACTTTTATCCCAGTGAGAGTTCCACTGCTCAACTTCTCACCGACCTTACACTCAACCTTGCCCGCACTGGTTATTCTGTTGAAGTCTTTACAGGTTCAACCTCCTCTTCTTTAGATTTATCAATTTCACCTGAAATTAAAGTCCTCCGTCCTCGTTCTTCCCGACAACAAAAATATTCGATTGTCAGTAAAGTTTTAAGTTCTTTTGCTTTTCTTTGCAGGGGGTTCCTCTATATACTTTCCCTATCCCCATCCACCCCCCTTCTAATTGTTAGTAACCCCCCCTACGCCGGAATCTTAGGATTAAGCTTTCGGTATTTTAAACGGGGAAACTATACCTTCCTTTTCCAAGATATTTTCCCCGAGTCTGCCAACTTAAGTGGAGTTCTTAAGTCACAAAACATCCTGTTTAGGGTTCTCGATCGTCTGATGAATCTTATTTGTCAAAACTCTCAGCATACGATTGTGCTAACGACAGCAATGCAAGCTTACTTATCTCAAAAATATCCCCATCTTTCTTACCACACAGATGTGCACGTAATAGAAAACTGGGCAGTGGAACCCATCATTCCACAACCAAAGGCATCTAACCCATTTGCCCGAAAACATAAGCTCGATAAAATCTTTACCGTTCTCTACTCTGGCAATATCGGTCGTCTCCATGATATTGAAACCATTGCTGAATCGATTTACTTACTTCGTCATGAACCCATACAATTTGTATTTATTGGAGACGGACCCAAGCAATATATTTTGATGAATTACTTAAGTAAGTATCAACTCACCAACCTCTTGCTACTCCCTTTCCAACCCCGCCCCCAACTATCCCATACCCTTACTGCCTGTGACCTTTCCCTCATGGGTGTTATTCCTGGTGCTGAACACATTATTGCCCCATGCAAACTCTACGGTATGCTTGCCGCAGGGAGAGGTATCGTCAGTCTGTCTAGTTCGGGATCCTACTTAGAACAATTGCTATCCCAGTATAATTGCGGGGTTAACCTTCCTCCCCAAGACCCTATGAACCTAGCCAGTTGTATTCAATCCCTCTCCACGAATCTGGAACGAGTTGCCACCTTGGGTGACAATGCTCATCAGCTTTATAAAGAACGCTATCAAGTAGACCGAGCCATCAGAGAGTATGAAAACGTTTTATTTGATCACTTGCCTCATCCATAAAGGACATAACATAATTTAGGCAGTAGGGTTTAACTGTTAAGCAGCTTGCTTCCAAGTGTCCACCGTTGCCATGAATAGGAATTGATTGTCAAAGGGTGGCTGCCATCAAAACAAGCATTTCCTCATGGGATACGATAAAATTCTATTCATATGCCGCTCGATGAGTCTTTAAAGGAGTACTGAAGGAAGTAAAAATCAAGAGAGTCTCAGAATAATTTACTGATGTGATGCTACAATAGTGGCTTAATGTAAAACACGTCTGAATACTAAGAAAGTTAATAAGATGGTTTTCAGGGCATGTAGCTCAGTTGGATAGAGCATCAGATTCCGGTTCTGAGGGTCGGGGGTTCGAGTCCCTCCATGCTCGTTAGATGGTCTAATAGTCCTACAATTAGATATATGCAGGGGCTTGCCTCAGCGACAGTAGAAAGCAAGAAATCCTACTCAAAAACTATCGGAATCAGCCACTTTTCAATGGTCTTTAGTTTTATTGTCGTTGAAAGTTTCAAGCTTTCAAAAGAAATCCCAGCAGAAAGGCGGGGAAGTTGTCCACGCCCGATCTAATTGGGACAAACAATTCTCGTTTCCTTCAACCTGAAGCTCACCGGTCCACTTCAGTTGTGCAACCCGACGGAAACCAAAAAATAATTGGGTCAGATGTTCTAGGGATAAGGTGATTTGGGGAGAGTCGAAGGACGTTTCGACCCGATGCATTCGACCTTCACTGAAATGAACCGTAAATGGGTCATAAGGAACCTGACTGGACTTTGGAGCAATTACTCTAAACGTTATTTGAAATGCTTTCCCCTGAGAAATCGGACGATAATTCATTGCTGCAAAAATATCCACCAGTCGCCACATGAACCCAGCCCCAATTTTCCCCAAAGGATGGGTCAGACCAAAATGAAAGGGAGATGACTGTAACTGGGGATTCTGTCGTTGTTCCATCAATAAATTTGGAAAAAGATCATCGGGATAGGTATTCCAAATAATGGTGGAAACCTGATCCCTAAGGGCAGCAAAAAAACCAAGAATTCCTTTGTAGGCATCCATATTAAGAGCAACCCATTCTTGGACAATCACAGTTGGGACACTCCAATTGGATTGGGCTAAAAATTGATAGATAACATAACCCTCAATGGAATAATGAGATGGGTTACCTCGATAAATATAAATTTCCCGTCCAGGAATGCAGCGAAGACAGTCATTCCATTGCCAATCCTGACGATGAAGCCAACCATTGTGGGAGACGGCAGCCTCTTCGTAAGTCGTTGTTAGGGATTCTCGATATAGGGGGTTATAGGGATAAATATTGTTCCGTTGAGCATAGAGGGGAAGGTGGTGACTGGAAATTCGGTATTGATGGGATTGCCCCACCCATGCCCATCCAAATTGTCGATAAAATCCATGGTGAAATGGATAAAGCATGGTTAAAGGGATGTGTTCGGCGTGTCCAATATTCAAACCATGCTCTATCAATTGTTTTGAAATTCCCTGCCCCCGTTTGTGGGGAGCTACACATATCCCGGCAACCCCGGTAGCAGGAATGGTTTGCCCCATAAACCAAACCCTTAAATCAAGGATGGTATAGGCACCTACTGCCAAATTGGTTTGCAGATCAATAGCTAGGTATCGTCGTCGCCCTGGCTGGTCTAGTTGATTATGAAACCAATGAGCTTTAATTTGCTCTACGGTTTGTTGGGGAGAAAATGCCAACCGATTTAAGTTAGCAAGTTCAGTTAAGTCATCCTGAGTTGCCAGGCGGATGTTCAAATGAATGGGCATAGATCAGTGTGAATTGTGTTATTTTAACCATGATTTACTAAAATCAATCAAGTTGATGCAAAAAAACAAAAATCCTCAAAACCACTATGTGTCAATTACTTGGAATGAATTGTAATGTACCTACTGATATTTGCTTTTCGTTTGAAGGATTTTGCGCTAGGGGTGGCAAAACTGATATCCACAAGGATGGTTGGGGGATTGCATTTTTTGAGGGATTAGGCTGCCGGATATTTCTCGATGATCAGCCATCGGTAAGTTCTGCCATTGCTCAATTCATTCGTCAATATCCAATTCGGTCAATGAATGTGATTGCTCACATTCGTAAGGCTACCATCGGTCCAGTCGGGCTGGAAAATTGTCATCCTTTCCAGCGGGAACTGTGGGGACATTATTGGGTATTTGCTCACAATGGGGATCTGCCTACCCTGGTAGATGATAAAACTGGTTTTTATCGTCCTGTTGGTCAAACGGATAGTGAGCGGGCTTTTTGTCATATCCTTAATCAACTAAGAGCTGCCTTCCCCAATACTCAACCCCCCATTGATGTTCTTTATTCAACCTTGCTCCAGATTACCCAAACAATCGCCAACCATGGTATTTTCAATTATCTTCTCTCTGATGGTCAGTATTTTTTTGCGTCCTGTTCAACCCGTCTTTACTATCTAATCCGACAATCCCCATTTACCTCTGCCCATTTAATTGATGAAGACCTAACCATTGATTTTAGTTCCCTTACCTCTCCCCATGACCGGGTCGCAATCATAGCCACTTCTCCATTAACAGATAACGAAATGTGGACAGCAATCCTTCCTGGTGAGTTGGTAGTCTTTCGAGAAGGTACCTTAGTCAGGGCAACCGCACACGTTTCTTAACGCATTATTTGGTGTACCTCACTATTAAAAACACTAGGTTAGAAGATTTTTATGCTCAATAAGCCTTAACTAATGAGAATTTTTGCAATAAGTCACTGGAAATTGGCTCTTGTTGATATATTAGGTTTTGGGTGCGTTTGCCCTGGTGCCTTAGTATCTTTATCTCCAGAAAGGAAACAAGATGTTCTATTATATTAAGGTGGAATATCTTTTTTCTAGGCTTTATCTAGTTCATTTTGGTTGAAAGGTAATTAAGTAATGGAAACCCTTAAAATTGCAGTTTACTTGGTGGTAACTTTTTTTGTGTCCTTATTCATTTTTGGATTCCTATCCAATGATCCGGCTCGAAATCCAAAAGGAAGGGATTCAGAATAATTAGGATTTTCCAACTGTTACAGTGTAGTTATAACTTATTCATTGACGGGTGAGCAAGTTCAGATAGTTAGATTAATGTCTTATCCACCTAGCTGAACACAACACTGAATCAGTGAATACTCTAGTATTCATTACTTAACTGGTAAATTAATACTAAGTACAGTTCAATTCCAAAAACCCGATTGTATTCAATTGGGGCTTATGGCTATGGATCTAAGGTTCGTGATTTCTGGATGGATGTCATGAATAAGTTGTAATTGCACGTTATTCCCTGATCATTTTATTGTTACTAATCATTTCAGTAGAAAATAAATGGGATATCTGGCATACTGCTAAGACAGTTATGGGCAAATTGCCCTACTTTTGCTAGTTATTTAGAATTATGCCATTACCAATTCCATCACCTGCCCCCCCTCCTCCTATTTCAGCTTTGCCAACTGAAACGGTTGAATGTACTCTTAGTAAAAACGATCGCCCAATCACTGTTTGGCAGGGTTCCCCCCGACCGATTCGGTTCACCAAATCAAGTCAAACAATTGGTAAGGGTGAAGTTTTAACTGATGTCACAACATCTCCTAAGTCCACCAAACCAGTTAATTCTTCCCTAAAGTGCCACTGGAATAGTAATCCCATCACCCTATCCCAAGAACCAAAACCTGAATTCTCTGCCCATTCTGTTGGAGCAAGTTTTAATAAAATTAAACCGTCTAAGGTTTCCATAAAGCCTGTTTCATCACTTGCATCCAACACGCCTTCTAGTTCAGTGTTGCTGCCGGGTCAGTTTACTATTTCAAGTAACAGTGAGCCCATTGCGGTCAATGGTTCTAATCCCCCTTCCCACTTTGTCAACCCTAAAGAAGGGTTCGTAGCACCATCCCATCTGGTTAATACTCCCCTCTCTCCAACCCTAAACCATTCTGTCAATCCTGCCGGACTCTCTGGTTCCCCAACCATTCCTACCCAACTTCCCGTTCAATCTAATCCTGATTTAGACGTTTCACCCTCTTCCCCTTCAAACACTATTACACCCACTCCACAACGAGTCATTGAACTCATTGCTGACCGGCAAGACTATGATGCTGAACGACAAGTGGTTACTGCTGCAGGTGCAGTAACTATGAAGTTTGGTGACTCAGTTTTAGTGAGTGATTACCTGCAGATCAATTTTAATGAGCAATTAGCTGTAGCCACTGGAAAAGTTACCCTGACTCGACAGGATCAGATTTTACAAGGAAAACGCCTTGAGTATAACTACTTGCAAGACCGTGGTCGGGTTTTAAACGGTCGGGGTTCCATTAACCTGCAAACTGCTAACTCGGATTTTAGTTCCAATCAACCTAGGGGTAGTCAAACTGGTGTCTTCCCTGATTTAGCATTGAGTAGCCGCTTAACCAGGAATCAACCATTCGCTGGGTCAAGTTCGTTGGTTGTTGACTCTAGTTCCAAGCCTGGCACTACTACGACTCCAACGAATCAAGCCTCTACACGACCTCAAGCGATTACCAGTTCGGGAGACTTGAGCTTTACCGCAGGGCTGGGCAGCAATTATGCTGATACTAGCGGCGATGGCGGGGGGATTAATCGGCTTAGGTACGAAGCTGAACAGGTTGATTTTAATGCCGATGGTTGGGATGCTATGAATGTGAGGGTAACCAATGATCCGTTTTCTCCCCCAGAATTTGAATTACGCTCGGACCGGGCTAAGTTGGTAAGATTCAGTCGAACCCAAGACGAATTAACAGCATTTGCCCCCAAAATTGTATTTGACCAAAACCAAGTCATACCCTTACCCCGTGCCCGACTATTACTTGACCGGGAAAGACGAAATCCCATCCCCCTTGGTATTGGAATAGATGAACGGGATCGGGGTGGTTTTTATGTGGAATGGGCACTGGATCCATTCCGGGTTGGTGAAAATGGGCGATTTAGTTTAACGCCTCAATTTTTCATCCAACGGGCGATCGCGGAGCGTAATTTTGATATTGCTGACCCTTCAGTTTATGGAGTTGTTAGTCGTTTTAACTATTCCTTCAATCCACAATTGTCCATAGATTCAAACTTTAGTTTGTCCAGTCTTAATCTGGATGACGTTGAAAATCAATTTCGAGCAAATATACAAGCCCGACAGTTGGTGGGAAACCATGTGTTGGCACTGGATTATAGCTATCGTGATCGACTTTATAATGGTTCCTTAGGATTTCAAGATGTCCAAAGTAGCCTTGGGTTAATTGTAACTTCTCCAACATTTACCGTTGGTGTTAACCTTCCAATCTATACAATACATCATAGCCTCAGCATTAATTTCCCTCAACAATGGAATGCTGACAGATTAAGACCAATGGAGAATTTATTGGGATTGGGGTCTCGGCATCGGACTGTATTATTTCCTTATCAACACAACTTCTCTGCTAATGCAGGAGCAAATCTATGGAAAATGGATGTGTTCCGCTATACCTCCATATTCAACCCATCTAGCACGGTCAACAATGATGGCTTTAATGTCTCATACCAAATTGGTGCTCAACTCATTGAAGCGGATACGGATCGTCCAGAATTATTATCCACCGGTCGGATTAATAACCGGATTGAATTAACCCGGTATCAAGGTAGTTCCACCATCAGTCGTAGTTATATTCTTTGGCAGGGCTCTGCTTTACCCCCAACTCCTGAGGAAGGGCTACGGTTTTCTCCACGCCCTGTTGTTCCCTATGTGCAATTATTTGGTAGTGTTACCGGAACTGGGAGTATTTATAGCCAAGGAGATCATCAGTTTACCCTCAGGGGTACGGTTGGGTTGCAGGGGCAATTTGGACATTTCTCTCGATCAGCATTTGATTTTACTGGCTTTAATGTCAGCCTTTCCCGTAGCATTCAGACTGGTCAGTCTCCCTTTCTCTTTGACCGTGCTGTTGATCCCTATGTGTTATCAGCGGGGATTATTCAACAAGTCTTTGGTCCTATTCGCATTGGTTTTCAGACATCTATTAATTTGGAAAATATGCAGGAAATCAGCCCCGACTATATCCTGGAATACCAACGACGCAGCTATAGCGTTACGATTCGTTACAACCCTGTTCAACAAATTGGTGCTCTTACATTTCGGGTGAGTGACTTTAACTGGTTTGGCAACTCAGAGTTGTTTGAAGGCAGTGGTGTAAAATTGGTTGACGATGGACTCCGTCGATAGAATAATAAATTATCATGGCTTTACCTTATCCTTTCCTATCAATCTATCCTTAGACAGTTATGCCCCTCCGTTGGTCCCATAAACCCGATCCCAAAGAACCAGACTATCGTCGTCTTGGAGATCGGCTTAATTTTGTTGTCCATGTCGCTTTTTTTGCAGCCATGAATTCAGGTTTATGGTTCGTTCGAGAGTTACAAATGGCTGATTGGCAGTGGGTTTTGTGGATTACCCTAGGGTGGATGGGCATTCTTTCCATCCATGGAACTTATGTATTTGCCATCGCCAACTATGCCCCATTAGATTTCTCCAGCCCGTCATCAACTAGTAAGGGTTTTGGGCAGACCAAAGCTAGTGACATCCGCTTAAATGTATCCAAAGGCCTATCTTCTAAGGGTTCATCCCGAGGTAAATAATTATTCATAATCTCCCATAATAATGTTGGTATTTAGTGGCTAACTTAAACTCAACCCGCCTTATAGAGTCTCTGGCGGCAGAAATTGGAGATGGGATTTATTTAGATATTGCGAAATGGCGTTTATATTTATCCAACGCCCGTTTACACACTATCTTAGCTGAACGTCTATATCCATTAATGGTGGACGGATCGTGGAATGAATCCAATGTATTGGAGGTTTTACGTTCAATTCCAATTCAATTGGGAGGAGGGCGACATGAACTCCCATTGTTGGAGTTACTGCCCATCCATTGTCAAGTTGATTTAATGAACATCCTTGAAGAGTTTCAAAAAAATAATCGCTTCTAAGGGTGCATCCCAATTTTGCAGCCCTCACCCTAAATCCCTCTCCCAGAAAGGGAGAGGGATTTTGAATCCGGTTCCTCTTCTCCCTTTTTGGGAGACGAGGTTAGGGGATGAAGGCAAACGTGCAAAATTAGAATATGTTTTTAACCTTAACCCTAAGTCTCCACAGACTGAATGTCCAATTACATGAAAGCAGCATGGTATATCAACCCCCCATAGGAACGAAAGATTTATTACCTCTGGAAGTGGCTCAAAAAGGCTGGATGGAAGATCGAGTACAAATGGTCTTCCATCGCTGGGGTTATCAGCGCATAATTACATCAACTCTTGAACGATTGGATACCCTTAGGGCAGGAGGGGCAGTACGCCCTGAATCAGTATTACAAATTCAAACTGAAGGAGAAGCTTTAGGACTACGTCCTGAGTTGACTGCTTCCATCGCTCGTACCGCAGTCACTCGCATGGCAGGTGCTCCCCTTCCTCAACGACTCTACTATATTGCCAATGTGTTTCGGCGTTTGAGGGGGGAGGGCATTAACGGTAGTCAGGAATTATTCCAAGCAGGGGTAGAACTTTTAGGAGGGAATGGTCTGTCGGCAGATAGCGAAATTCTCTTGGTGTTGTTGGACTGTTTAAGCACGCTGGGTTTACGTCATTGGTGCATCG
Organism: uncultured Synechococcales cyanobacterium; assembly: GCA_903897715.1. Taxonomy (GTDB): domain Bacteria; phylum Cyanobacteriota; class Cyanobacteriia; order CAIUCS01; family CAIUCS01; genus CAIUCS01. The sequence goes on along the minus strand of CAIUCS010000114.1, from coordinate 32,295 downwards.
TGTTAGGAGAAGCTGAACTAACCCGATCCTTGCTCATGCCCTTTCCTGATAATTTGAGAAATGGGGTGCGTCGGGCGATCGCCCATTTAGATCGGGTATGCTTAGAAACAATGCCCATGGCTGAGGAATTAAGAAAAAGAGCCTTAATACTGTTAGACCTGCGGGGGGAGCCAACGAAGGTTATTCAAACGTTAAATGGACTGGACTTAAATCCAAACCAACGGAGATTGGTTAACCGCTTAAAAGCTTTAGCTGAACTATTCACAGAAAATACGACCCTCCTCCAATATGAGACGGTTTCCTCTCCTACGACCACCTTAATTCTAGACCTTAGCTTAATTCAGACCTTTGATTACTATACAGGTATTGTTTTTGAGGTGATCAGTGATATTGAAACAGGTCAACGGATATTAGGACAGGGGGGGCGGTATGACCAGCTATTAGGGCATTATCATCCCCAAGGTAAAGACTGTTCAGGGATTGGATTTTGTTTAAATGTGGAAGAGTTACAACAGGCTTTACTAAAACTAAATCAACTCCCCCAGGAAATCCCTCCCATTGACTGGTTGGTAGTTCCTACCACCAACCAGTCCCGAAGTGCGGCTTTCGCCTATGCCCAGGACTTAAGGAAGAACCCTCATCCACTGAGGGTGGAGGTTTATTTGGAGGAAGATCTTGAACCTGCTTCAGTGCGGGACTATGCCCACCGACGTAACATAAAACGCATTGCTTGGGTGGAAGATGGACCGTCAGGTACCCTTGAGAATCGCAGCCAGCCATTCGTGGAGATTATCAACGATAGATAGGAATTAATTTATCCACCATAAACCAATGGGCGCCGGAATCATTTCTCCCCGGGAATCTAAGAATTGCACCAACATTAAATATAGAAATGCTAAAAATACAGAAATTCCGCCTGTGGTGATAGCAACAATCTTTGAAAACTCCATTTTTCACCCATCAGTTTCTAAGGTTATAGTTTAATCATACTGAGTTTGATAGGAATTTCCATAAATCCCCTTAAATTATGGAGAGGACACCCAATATCTTCCCCAAGTAGGGAACCTGTTGTTTAATTAAGCAAATGAAGAAGATACCATCTCTGGGGGGACATCCTGCCAACGCCCTGATCCAATGGCTCGTAATGCTTCTTGAAAGATTACATCACCAGTGTATAGGGCTCGTCCTACTATCACTCCGGTAACCCCTAAGGGTTCCAACGTTAAAAGGCTTAGGAGATCACTGGTGGAACCCACTCCTCCAGAGGCAATGACAGGGATTGATAGGACGTGAACCAGTTTTCTAAGGGCATCCTGATTAACCCCCTCCAAGGTGCCATCCCGTTGAATATCGGTATAAATAATACCTGACACCCCTATTTGTGCCATTGCTTCAGCTAAATCAGAGGCGAAAACAGCAGATGTTTTCACCCATCCTCGAGTTGCTACCTTCCCGTCACGGGCATCAATTCCAACTAAAATTTTTCCTGGAAATTCCCCACATAGCTGACGGACAAAATCTGGGTTTTCTACAGCGGCAGTCCCAATAATTACCTGATGCACCCCTAGATCAAAGAGGGCGGCAACGGAAGCGCGATCGCGTAAACCGCCCCCCACTTGAATTTCAACTGACCCAGATTGGGACTTTAGTGTCTTTACAATGGATCCAATGACAGATAAATTAACTGGGTATCCAGCCTTAGCACCATCCAAATCAACGATGTGTAAACGTTGAGCACCTTCATGTACCCATCGTTGGGCAACTATCACAGGATCACAACTAAAGGTTTCCACCTGTTCATAATTTCCCTGATAGAGCCGGACACAACTACCATTCAGTAAATCAATTGCGGGAATAATATCCATAATGATGAAATTAGAGGGTCAGCCATCAGACTGATGATTTTGTAATTGTTCTAATTCTTTTCTGAGGGCTGCCAACTGTGCAGTTAATTCTTGTAAATCCGACTGTGTATCCGTGTCAGCAACGGGAGTGGCGGTGGCATTTACTGTCGTTGGCTGGGATCCTTGAACAAGACCAGATTGAGCCAAGATATGATCCACAAAATTACGAGCCTCTTGTTCCGTTAATTCACCCTTCACTGCCAATTCCTCTGTAAATTCAGTGGGATTTTGAAACAGTTTGGTAAAGTTTTCATCCCGTTTTTGGGAATCCTGAAGACTTTCAATGAGGGAAGAAGTTGCTCCTAAAGCAACGCGCACACCTTTTTGGGCAAGTTGGGGTAGTGTTTCGGGGTTCATTGGTTGACTCGGTTGGGGTTTTATGATTCAGGTTAAGGGTATGTCAATGGTATCAACAGCGGACAGGTTAAATTCTAGTCTATGGTAGTCACTATTGACACTCCTCCAGTAAATGGGTTGGTGGCTCAGCCCGCTGGCTCCTCCCCTAGGGGGGAATGAACCGATACCCATCGTATTGTATACCGTCATTGGCTTTAACACCCTATGAGATAGTGGATGGTTCAAGCTGAGTTAATGTTGGCAACCAGTCCAAGATCAATTGATTTACAATCTGGGGACATTCATCATGGGGGCAATGACCGGCATTAGGGATGGGAATAAATTGAATTGCCTTGGCTTGGGCATATTCCTGATAAATATTGCTACTAGTAATGGGAGTCCATGGGTCAGAGTCACCCCATAGCACTAACAACGGGCGATGGATCATGGGCAACAAGTCATTAGGACTAGGTCCAGGGGGAGCAGTGACAATTGATGCGAATACCTTCTGGGCTCCAGGATGACAAGATGGTTCATAGAGCATATCCACCAATTCATCAGTTACCGCTTCATGGTCACAATATACCTGTAACAATGTCTCACGAATCCGACCCCTTTGTCGAATAAAATTAAAGAGTAGAGGTCCTGTCAAAGGGGATTTGACTAACTGAGCAAAACACTGCATTACCCACCTCATTATGGGATTGAATTCACCGGGACGGTGACTCAACCCACCGGCACTGTTAATTAACACTGCCCCCAAGGATACCCGGGGATGGCGACTAACAACCATAAGGCTGAGGAGTGCCCCAATTGAATTCCCCACAAAAACCGTAGGAGAGCCAATGTGGTCTTGCCAAAAATCAATGATTAAACGTTCCCAAAGCTGCAGACTGTAATCTACTGGAGCCTTATCAGAATCACCAAAACCTAGCAGGTCAATGGCAAATACTTTATAACCTGCTGCGGACAACACTGGAATATTTTTTCGCCAGTGACCGATGCAGGCTCCAAAACCATGGATCAATAACAGGGGGATACCACTTCCCGTTACCGAATACACAATTTGATGACCTTCCCACCACCAAAAATGCTTTTCTAATTGATCTAAAGTACTGGGCACTTCTAATATCACGGCAAATTTCCAATATGACTAGAATTATTAAGATTTATGAATTTATTATACATAATTTATGGTTTTCAGTCCAGGTGGTGCAATCTTCCCGTTGATTCCATTGTCTCTCCCACAAGGAGGAGATTGGAAGGAGTACATCCCAATTTTGCAGTCCTCTCCCCAAGTCCCTCTCGAGAGGGACTTGGAATCTGCTTCCCCTTCTCCCAGAAAGGGAGAAGGGATTAGGGGATGAGGGCAAACTTGCAGAATTGGGATACTCTCTTTGACAGTACAGGAAGAGAATAAGCCATCTGCAGATTTGGATAAACTGTTAAGAATCACCCCACTTCTAGGGCAGTGAGTATGTCAAAATCATATAAAATCAAGGAGAAGTTCTTAGTAACCACTAACGCTTTCCCATTCTTGGGTCTAAAAACTACTTTTTCATCGCAACCGTTCACTTCCCCTGGAAATGGAGTTGGCAGGTGTAGTCCGCGTCCCTTTCTATGGGGGATAATGTGAACAATTCCATCCATCAATTCCTAATTTAGTAAAAGGTAAAAACCTATGATTCAACGCGGTTCTAAAGTCCGTATTCTTCGCAAAGAATCCTACTGGTATAACGAAGTGGGCACTGTTGCATCCGTAGACCAAAGCGGAATCAAATATCCAGTAATTGTCCGTTTTGATACGGTCAACTACAACGGATTCAGTGGTAGTGCCGGGGGAGTTAATACCAACAACTTTGCTACTACTGAACTAGTGGAAGTTGCACCACCTCCAGCGAAGAAAAAATAAATCCCAAGGGTACCGTTGCTTTTTAATTTCAGGCTAAAACTTCATGAAAACCAAGTTTTAGTCTGAAATTTTATGAATAAGGGTTTTGCAGGGTCTATAAGACCCATGGAAGCCGAAACAATCAGCTGTAAAAATGGGAAGCCCATACTCCACCGTCTAAGTGAGGGTTAGGAGAATGTTACAATAAAAAAAACCTTTGCCCCCAATCATGTTTAGCCGGAATGTCCAGCCAATCTTCTATTCTGAGTTCTGTTACCCCTAATATTCGTCGTCGGGTTGTGTTTCCTTTTACTGCCATCGTTGGACAAGAGGAAATGAAATTAGCATTGATACTAAATATCATTGACCCCAAAATTGGAGGTGTGATGATTATGGGCGATCGCGGTACTGGAAAATCAACTACTATCCGTGCCCTTGCCGATTTGCTGCCAGAAATTGACGTAGTAGCTGAAGATCCATTTAATAGTCATCCCCACGATCCTGAATTAATGGGGGATGCTGTCAGGCAGCAAATCGAAAACGGGCACTCTCCTACCATTACTCGTAAAAAAGTCACCATGGTGGATCTCCCCCTAGGAGCTACTGAAGACAGGGTGTGTGGCACCATTGATATTGAAAAAGCCCTTTCTGAGGGAGTTAAAGCGTTTGAACCGGGATTACTGGCTCGCGCTAATCGCGGTATTTTGTATGTGGACGAAGTGAACCTATTGGACGACCACCTGGTGGATGTCCTCTTAGATGCAGCGGCATCGGGCTGGAACACCGTGGAACGGGAAGGAATTTCCATCCGTCATCCTGCCCGCTTTGTACTAGTCGGTTCAGGAAATCCAGAAGAGGGAGAGTTACGTCCCCAGCTTTTAGACCGGTTTGGGATGCACGCTGAAATTCGAACCGTTAAGGAGCCCGAACTAAGAGTACAAATTGTTGAACAGCGGACTGAATTTGATCACAATCCGGTTCAGTTCCTTTCCCATTATCAAACAGAACAAAACACCCTACAGCAACAGATCCTGAATGCCCAATCCCATTTGTCTGCCATCACGTTAGAGTATGACCTGCGGGTGCTCATCTCCCGTGTTTGTTCTGAATTGGATGTGGACGGATTAAGAGGGGATATTGTGACTAACCGTGCTGCTAAAGCATTAACGGCATTTGAAGGGAGACGTGAAGTGACCACGGATGACATTCAACGGGTCATCACCCTTTGTTTACGCCATCGGTTACGAAAGGATCCCCTTGAGTCCATCGATTCTGGGCAAAAAGTGTTGAAAACATTTTACCGGGTCTTTGGACTGGAAGACTCCATTGGGTCGGTTACCCACAACGGCAGTATTAAAAAGAAATAGTCTTCATTTGGTTAATTTAACTGGACACCAAAGCTTCATTCAGGTAAAACGCCACCTTTTGCTGTTGTTCCTCCGTCAATTCTGGAAACATGGGTAACGAAATGACCTCGCGACACACTTGTTCGGCAATTGGAAAATGACCAGCGCCATAGCCTAAAGATTGGTAAACAGACTGTAGATGTAAGGGTAAAGGGTAATAAATCATTGAACCAACACCGTGATTTAGCAGGAACTGACGCACATGATCCCGATGGTTACCCTGCCCTGTGACCATTGATTCTGTGACCCGAATAGTATACTGATTCCAGACGCTCTGCCCTTTCTTGAGAACCTCTGGTAGAACTATCCCTGATATATGCTCAAGTTGTTGCTGATACCGATTGGCAGCTACGGTTCGATGATAGTTCCAATCAGGTAAGTATTTTAATTTAATCTGTAAAATAGCTGCCTGTAACGCATCTAACCGGCTATTGACCCCAATTTCCTCGTGGTAATACCGAGTCTTACTACCATGTTCCTGTAACATTCTAACTTTAGCCGCAAGGTGGGGGTCATTGGTTGTAATGGCACCTCCATCGCCACAGCCTCCTAAGTTCTTAGTGGGGTAAAAACTGAAGCAACCGATATGTCCTATACTTCCCACAGATTGATTTGCCCAAACTGCCCCTGCAGACTGGGCGCAGTCTTCAACTACATAAAGATTATGGCTTCTGGCAGTTTGCATTAAAGCAGACATATCTACAGGTTGACCAAATAAATGCACTGGTAACACTGCCCGGGTACGGTCAGTAATGGCATCTTCAATTTTGGTAACATCCATATTGAAGGTGTGGGGATTAATATCGACAAAAACCGGGGTTGCCCCCACGGCGCTAATAACCTCAGCAGTGGCAAAAAATGTGAAAGGGGTGGTGATTACCTCATCCCCAGGACCAATTTGTAGCGCTCTCAGGGCTAAATAAAGGGCATCAGTACCTGAATTGCAGGCTACACATTCTGAAACACCCACATAATCGGCAAACATCCGTTCAAATGAACGAACCGTTTCTCCCCCAATGTAAGCACCCGAAGCTAGTACTGCCAACACTGCTCTTTCTATTTCCAGTTGAATTGTTTTATATTGGGATACCAAATCCAACAGAGGAATTTTATTCACCAATAACCTCCTGTTCTTACTATTGTTAATAGTTTATCTTTTTGACATCCAATTGAACAATTTCTGGGGAGCAACATCACTGGTTTTAGAGGATTTTCACTCCTATTTTGATTAGCATGGCTATTCACCACACATCCATGCTCGAGCTTTTATTCAGGATCCTGAGATTAAACTGTTCTAACCCCCTGGTTGGATCTAGTATTGCATCAATGACCTTGAGCCACTGGGGAGAATTGTTGCGTCGTCACTGGAATTATGCTCTAGGGCAGAGATTAGACTGGTTACGTCGTACCATAGTTGAACCTAGTGCAAGTGGTAGCGGTAAAACGCAGCAAGCACCCTCAAGAAGTTGATGCCAGAAGCACGAGCATCCAGTGTTGTGAGGAAAGAGTGGTTAAAGACTTGTCAGTTGGAGTTCATGATGCCCTAATGGTGGAGTCAGTTTAGACAGGGATTAAACGCAAGTTTGAACCTACTGAAACGGACAGTAGGACAACCGTTTGCTGCTGGTGGAGGCTTAGTGGATACATCGTGCCAACCTCGACACATCCTTTCTTGTTTAGGACTATCCTTATTCAACATCTTTGATCTCGGTTTTCCGTTCTAATACTTCTTTGGCGATTAGGGTAATGACTGCCAAGGCTGCTAAAACCACCGCCGCTGCGTAGGAAGCTTCTGTATTGTATTGCTTATAAGCATCCTCCACATAGAGGGGGAGAGTTTGGGTTTTAAGAGCAATGTTTCCGGAAACCACTGAAACTGCCCCAAATTCCCCCATAGCCCTAGCGTTGGTTAAAATTAATCCATACAGTAAACCCCAACGAATACTGGGTAACGTAACTCGCCAGAAAACTTGCCAGTCATTTGCTCCCAGGGTACGGGCTGCCTCCTCCTGATCCGCTCCAACTTCTTCTAGTACCGGAATCACTTCCCGTGCCACAAAGGGCATAGTAACGAAAGCAGTGGCTAAAATCATACTGGGGGGAGAAAAAATGATTTGGATATCCCATTGGGCAAACAGGGGACCTAACCATCCCTGACGACCATAGAGCAGCATAATCATTAAGCCGGCGACGACTGGAGATACGGAAAAGGGAATATCTAAGATACTGATTAATAGGGCGCGACCACGGAATTGATGACGAGCAATGACCCAAGCAGCACATAAACCAAACACCGTATTCAAAGGCACGGAAATACCAGCCATGAATAATGTTAGTAATACGGCATGAATGAAGGCAGCATCATTAAAATTAGACAGAAAGGGTTCCATTCCCTTAATAAATGCTTGAACAAAAACATTTGCCGCTGGTAGTAACAAAATTAAGAATAAATAAGCCGCAGCCACTGCAATTAAGAGCCCTTTCATCCACGAAGACTGATGGGGAGAACGGACAGAAGTTGGTTTACTGGTCATATCGCCTTCCCCATGCTTGTAACAGGTTAATCAGAAATAACAAAATCAGAGAAATGAATAACATCACAGTGCCAATTACGGTGGCACCGGTGTAATTATATTGTTCTAGTTGCTGGATGATTAATACCGGAGCAATCAAATCTTTAAATGGAAGGTTAGAAGCAATAATGACCGTTGATCCATATTCTCCCACGGCTCTGGAAAACCCAAGGGCAATACCCGTTAGGATTGAAGGCAACAGTGGAGGGAAAATAACTCGCCAAAATGTTTGCCACTGGGAGGCTCCTAAACACCAAGCCGCTTCCTCTACGTCCACATCGGCTTCAGTTAATACAGGTTGAACAGTCCGTACCACGAATGGGAAAGAGATAAAGACCATTGCTACTCCAACTCCCAAACGAGTAAAAGAAATAGGCAAGCCCTCTGAACCAAAGAGAGACCCAAGAGGGGTATTGGCAGCAAAGAAGTGTCCCACCCAACCATTATCACTGTAAACACTGGCTAACGTCAGCCCTGCCACTGATGTGGGTAATGCAAAGGGTAAGTCAACCACGGCGTCTAAAAACCGTTTGAGGGGAAAGTTGTAACGGACTAAAACCCAGGCAACTAAAGTGCCAAATACCCCATTGATTAATGCTGCAATCAAGGATGTGATAAAGGTTACATCGTAAGCTGCTAACGCGACTTCATTGGTGGCTTCCTGCCAAAAGACATCCCAACCTAAGGTGCTAGACTTGAGTAACATGGCTGTTACGGGGATGAATAACATCAGTGACAAATAGGTGATGGTAATCCGCCAGGGCCATGATAGGGATGGAATTCGCCACTGTGATGACGGTTTGGATAAAGTTGATGGAGTCATAACATCAAGTTGTAAAATACGAGGATTAAATTTCGTAATGCCAAAGGGGTTCCTTATCTTGGATGAGAATCTGATGAGATGGTAACCGCTGGATTAAGTTTTGTTGTTCAAAATCCCTCAGTAATCGGGTAACAGTGACCCTAGTCGTGCCAATGGTTTCAGCAATTTCCTGATGGGTAAGATGAAACCCAATCATCTGTCCTTGTTCCACAGCCTGTCCAAATTTTTGAGATAACCACACCAATAACTCCCACAGAGCAACCTCGACGGGGCGACGATGGAGAATCTGCAGCAGAACTTGAAATTGATGAAGTTGCTGAATTAAAGTTGGATGGATTTGGGATAATTGGTCTGAGGGCAGAAAGGTAACCTTTACCGCCGTCAGGCAAACTGCTTCCAATGGTTCTGCCGGAGATAACCCTTTGCCTAGCACTTCTCCCAATCCCCAAAACCCTAAAGTAACGATATTTCCATTATCCAGCCAAGTTAAGGTGCGTACAACGCCAGACTCAACTCGCCAAATGTAATCAGATTTCAGGGGTAACCGATCATTGGCTTTGTAGTCGTACACTGCAAAGTAATCGGGTTTAGTTTGTGGGGAACGGTTCACAGCCATGCTCAGACTTAAAGCCACTTAAATTTGTGGGACAGGAAACGGTTTTTCGATAGACTTACCGTACTTTATAATAGCAAAATTATAGACTATTTGGCTAAAATAATCTGGTTGACCGGACAATTTTAGTTGGATTCAATAGGGAATGGAGTCGGGATTAGAAAACTTGACTGGGCAATGGAGTGGATGCCCTGTCTTGGTTTCTAAGGTCAAAGATGAAAATATGGGGGGTTGGGTTAAACTTCCACAGCACTTCCATACTTTAAAGACAACTCGCTGTCTTCATGGGCATGATACTGCCTGGGCAGAGAAGGTGATGGACATTCTACCCCGTCCAATGCCTCTACAAAGTCACGAATACTTTGGAATTGACGATAAACTGAAGCAAATCTAATATAAGCAACTTCACTCAAGGATCGTAAACTTTGTAAAACCATCTCACCAATTTCCGAACTATTCACTTCCCGTAGAATTCGTTGCTGGAGTTGGGATTCTATTTTGTCCACCATCGCTTCAATTTGGGTAGGAGAAACCCCAGTTTTTTCACTTGCCAAGAGAACTCCTCTTAATAGTTTAGTTCGATCAAATAACTGGCGATCGCCATCTCGCTTCACCACAGTCACAGGAGCAACTTCAATCCGTTCATAGGTGGTAAATCGCCCATCACACTTTAAGCATTCCCTTCTTCGACGAATACTTTGACCACCATCGGCAGAACGGGACTCTAAAACCCGGCTTTCAATGTGCTGACAAAAAGGACAGCGCATATGGTATCTCTCCTAAAACAATGGAACGACCCCTATCAAGTATTGAATGGTAACTACCGAGAAGGCATGGCTCTCATAAATTAATGATGATGGTACAAAACCGACATCAAAAATTGGAGAGCCCCCATCCGAAAAAAATAAGATGAATTAACTTTGACTCATACCGAATCACTATTTACCAATCCGAGGAGGTTCTCGAAAGGCGATGGCAAAGAACAGAACACCCAATGCCAGAGCTAAAATTAAGATATAGGCAACGCTTTCCATATCACTAGATCCCTGAAATTAGCAAACAACTGTATTGTACCAGTTTAAGGTTTAATGTCAGTAATTAAAAACAATTGTGGATTGCCCAAAGACAATCCACAATAGGAATCAAAATCAGTATCAGTCAAATTCGAAGAAATCGGAAGATTCCCTGAATCCTTCAGATAATTGATAAAAACCGTATTAAACCCACACCAATCTAAGCGGTTTGTTTTTGACGGGTAGACTTATCACCCACCTTCGCATAAAAGCCCCATTCGACTTGCTCTTCAGAAAGTTCAGGGTCAATCCCGGCAAACACATCTCGAAACAGGGTGCGAGAACCATGCCATAGATGTCCAAAGAAGAACAGTAACGCAAAGACAGCATGACCAAAGGTGAACCATCCACGGGGACTGGTGCGAAATACCCCATCAGAATCTAGGGTGGCGCGATCAAATTCAATCACTTCACCCAGTTGGGCACGACGGGCAAATTGCTTTACCGTAGCCGGATCCGAATAGGTCTTTCCAGCCAATTGTCCTCCATAAAGACTGACGGTCACACCCGCTTGTTCAAAACTATACTTTGACTCAGCCCGACGGAATGGGATATCAGCCCGAATTACCCCATCTTGATCCACTAAAACAACTGGGAAAGTTTCAAAGAAGTTGGGAAGACGACGGACAAATAACTCCCGACCTTCCCCATCGGCAAACACCGCATGACCCAGCCAGCCTTGAGCAATGCCATCTCCGTTATTCATAGCACCAGTACGGAATAATCCGCCCTTGGCAGGGCTATTGCCCACGTAGTCGTAAAAGGCTAGCTTCTCGGGAATAGTGGACCAAGCATCTGCTAAACTACTCCCATTGACCACCTGGGTTTGTACCCGTCTTTCAATTTCCTGCTTGAAATACCCACTATCCCATTGATAACGGGTGGGACCAAACAGTTCAATTGGAGTTGCCGCACATCCATACCACATGGTACCAGCCACAACAAAGGCAGCAAAGAAAACAGCGGCAATACTACTGGATAGAACAGTTTCAATATTTCCCATCCGTAGAGCCCTGTAAAGTCGTTCGGGAGGACGGACAGACAGGTGGAATAAACCCGCAATAATCCCCACAATTCCTGCGGCAATGTGGTGAGCTACAATCCCTCCAGGATTAAATGGATTAAATCCTTCCGGACCCCATGCTGGTGCTACGGGTTGGACGCTACCAGTGAGTCCATAGGGATCAGATACCCACATCCCCGGTCCAAAAAGACCAGAGAGGTGGAATGCACCAAACCCAAAACATAGTAAGCCAGACAAAAATAGATGGATTCCAAACATCTTGGGTAAATCAAGGGCAGGTTCTCCAGTGCGGGGATCCCTGAATAATTCCAAGTCCCAAAATACCCAATGCCAAACGGCGGCCAAAAACAATAATCCAGAAAGAACAATGTGGGCGGCAGCCACACCTTCATAACTCCAAAAACCAGGGTTAACTCCGGTTTCACCTGTAATGCTCCAACCTGACCAAGAACCAGTAATCCCCAGACGAGTCATGAAGGGAAGTACAAACATCCCCTGCCGCCACATGGGGTTAAAAACAGGATCAGTAGGGTCAAAAATGGCCAACTCATAAAGTGCCATCGAACCCGCCCATCCAGCCACTAGGGCAGTATGCATTAGGTGCACAGAAATTAGTCGTCCAGGATCATTTAAAACGACGGTATGTACACGATACCAAGGTAGTCCCATTGACTACGCTCCTCCTAAAATCGTTACTATAGCTTTAACAAATTTTTGTCATTTCATCAAGGCATGGGGATTTTATCAAACTTGCATATAGATTTTATCCCTTGTATAGTTGACATTCCCCACGTCTAAAGGCGGGGGATTCTTGAAGAATCCACAAACTGACCTTCAATGGTGCTGCCAAAACACCCTGCGCGCTTGAAACAACTACCTGTACAAAAGGTGTTGCAATTGCGCTTACGTTGATTTTTTGCTTTCCGAGTCCATCCCAATGCCAGTTAGGTACGCTCAACAACCTGTCATTATTTGCCCTTTAACTGTTCCAATCAAGTTGGATATGTCTGTTGCCGGGATTTCTCCGTACTAGGATGAATCATCACGTAGATGGTTATTCTTACTCGGTTACACTATTATACCACTGTAGCAAGCCAGTCAATCGCTCTAATGGGACTAAAGTCCCTATCGACTTATCCCCATATCTAAAATCCATGGGCGTGGGTCTCGTTTTCGGGTCACGGCTCGTAGTAAAATCCATCAATTCATCGCTAAAATCAACCAAATTCTGTTATATTTCGTTACAATGTGACTTTTTGCTAGGTTTTGCCAACAGGCTGATGCCTCTGACAAGATTGCTTAAAGAAAAGGCAGTCCCCCATAAAAAATCAAGTTGCCAGTTGTGGGAGTATAACTATTTAGGAGTGTAACCAATTATGACAGTAATCAAGTTTATCAAAGAAAACCGAGAATGTATCGTTGCGGATGGAGCAAACCTACGATTGAAAGCATTGGAAAATAACATTGACCTCTACACCTTTACCGGGAAAATGATGAATTGCGGCGGATACGGGCAATGTGGAACCTGTATCGTTGAAATAGTAGATGGGTTAGAAAACCTATCCCCTCGAACTGAAGTTGAGACTCGTAAATTGAAGCGAAAACCTGACAGCTATCGATTAGCGTGCCAAACTCTTGTGAATGGTTCTGTCAACGTAAAGACCAAGCCTTAAATTATTCACTGATTACAAATTTCACACTGATATGCCAATAGTGTAGTGGTGAATGATAAAGTATTATTTTATGGGGTTCCCACTAAATTTCCATAGAGGAAACTAAATTTATCCCCTAGTTGATATTCAGTTCAATTGTGGTTATCGAGTGTTGTAGAGGCTAACACCCATGGAAGTCAATAACTTAGGATTTGTGGCTAGTATTTTATTTGTTTTGGTTCCTGCAGTTTTTCTATTAATTTTGTATATTCAAACCGCAAGCCAAGGGGAAAACTAGAGTTTTTCAATTTTCAGATTTCCATTTAATTATTTTTATCCAGTACTCCTCAGGAGTACTGGTTTTCCTATGGGCTGAACTATGTCAACTATGGGTTATCAACAACTTTCCCTGCATCCTGCCCAACTATGGTTGAGACGAATATGAAGGAAGAGACACTGACATATCATTCAGAATCCCATTTTTCGGGCGCTGGTTCAACACACTGACAACAGTGGGTGGTTGATGTGAGAGTAGGTGGCGAAATGTTGCGGATTCCCTACGATATTCTTATTCCGGCAGATGAATCAGATGATGGGCAGGAGGAGGCAGTAGTAGATGTACTAGAGTCTCTTGGGTAGGGTTGTAGGAGTGCCACCCAATTAAAGCCTGGTCATCCTGGGGTCATCCGGACAGGAGATTTGCCGGTGCGGGTTCGTCGCCCTTCTACCCAGACTTCATCCCACATTTCTTCTCTGGTTCGGTCTCAGCTTCGAGACGGAAATGTCTGGTACAGTCGTGACTTTACGGATCATCACGATGGTGTGTGACAGGCTATTCAAGAATCTAGGGTTTCCCGAGAGGACTTTGCATCGGCAATTCTGGACTGTATGGTGTCTCCGGAATTGCGGGTTCGCACGGGGGCGGTGCTGGATAAAGTGGCTGGGGAACTAGAACCCGATCAAATTACCGCAATTCTTCGGTCTGCACTGGAGTGGTTTTTAGGGGTACAACCCTCTGTTCCTATCGCCTTTTCGGATCTAGAATGGGCAGCGGTAGCCTCCTGCCAACGACTGGTCACAACAGGGGATCGCCAGAGTCTAGACTACTTCCGGGAGATTGCCCTGCAGCGTTCTTGGAATGCTTGGGTGTTCACCGCCCTTGCCCGCCTAGATGGTGAATGGTGGTGACCCACGCCTGTCCCTTAGGACCATATCGCCGTACTGTTTCACCTCACCTCGGAACAGCGTCGCCGATTAATCGCCGCAAAACAACCCTATCCGCCAGAAAAACCGCTAGTTTTTGGGGTGGATCCCTGGCAACAGTTCTCGTCGGCAGAAGTATGGGCACTTCGATCCTTAATGTGGTCCCATAAAGGATGCCAGTATGTGGGGAAAGATGGAGGGACGGCTCCATCTTTCTGAACACTTATTCCCGCCCTGCATGAGCTTGTAAATCTGAGCGCTTCACTGGTTTTGGTTTGGGATGCCCCTGATTCTCTCCTTCATGGCGAGGACTCCCAATCTGCTGGCACTAAGCAGACTCCTGAGGGGTAGACAGTTCATCGCCAACCAACATTAAGTCAAAGGTGATGCACCGATCCCCACCGTTGACGACAAATTTCATATAATACTACCCCCGTGGCAACAGAGGCATTCAGGCTGGGAGTTTTCCCTTGCAGGGGGATAGAAATCAATTGGTCACAATAACGCTGGGTTAACAAACTTAAACCATTGGATTCGGAGCCAATCACCAATACAGTGGGAGCATTGACCTTAACTCCATGAAGGGGTTGACCGTTTTCAGCCGCAGCACCATAGATCCAGAACCCCCGCTCCTTTAATTGATCCAAACTACGACTGAGGTTGACCACTCGAGCCACATTAAAATTTTCTAAAGCTCCCGATGCGACTTTTATAACAGTGGAAGTAATTCCCACAGTTCGTCGTTGTGGCAAAATTAACCCCTGAGTTCCCAACGCCTCACCCGTTCGAATGATTGCCCCTAGGTTGTGGGGATCTGTGATGCCATCCAATGCCAAAAGGATGGGATTATCATGGGCAGTAAAAGCCTTTTGGATCAATTCATCCAATTCTAAATAGGTGTAGGGAGCAACCTGTGCAGCAATACCTTGGTGGGTTGCCCCATGGGTAATCTGAGTTAAACGACGGGGGTCTACTTCATCAATCACTGTGCCATTGGCTTTGGCAGCGATGAGTAATGTACGGAAGCGGGGATCATGACGAAGCCGATCAATTAACCAGATACGATTCAAACTTCGTTGGCTTTCTAAGGCTGATAAAACAGAATGTCGTCCATAAATTAAATCCCTCTCGTCCCCATCTCCCTGAACGATAGGGGATGAAGGGGGTACAATTTTCTCTAACGGAGAGTCGTTAGCAGCTTCCTGTGCCTTGTGGTGTGGAGATATTGACTGAACTAGTCGTGGGAATGGTTTACCATGACCACGAAGGATTAATGGCTTAGGAGTCGATTTATTTCCCATAGACGGGGATTTATCCCTCTCTTCCCCACCATCAAAAGGGAAATGAGGTTCATGGTTGGATTCATCCTGTTCATAGTTATCATGTCTGGTCTGATTACGCCTCAAAGGGCGATCAGATCCATACCTTTGCTTCTTTTCGACTTGCTTTTTATATTCTTTAGAGTCCCTCTGGGAATAACTATCTGTGCCTCTATTGTCCCTGCCCTTACCTGAACGACCTTTACCAGAAACGGGTTTTGCTGATCTTTGGTTTAGCTTAGGTCGGGGTTTTTGATCGTTATGTGCCATGGATCACCTGAATAAAAAATTAATAAGTTAACCGGATCCCTTGAAATTATGGTGGAGGCAACTCTAAATAACTAAATAACTGACTTAACCGATCAGGGTTCGTTAAATAAAGATACCCAACTAAAGTTTCAAGTCCAGTAGATTGTTGATAAACTTTAGAATCTATCCGCTTAGGTCCAGATGAAGATGCATTACGACCCCGCCTGACCATGTCTTTTTCATCAGGAGTTAAATGAACTTCCAATGCTTGCAGTTGTTGAGCCTGACTTTCAGCGCGAACTTGGGAGACTACCTGCTGGTGATAATGATGAATTCGTTGAGGGGGAAATAGATAGTGACATCTCATATAAAGTTCATAGACTACATCTCCTAAATAAGCAAGGTTGACGGGAGATAGGCGAAGGATATCAAAATTAGGGGGTAGACAAACCAAACCCAGTTGAGGGAGTGTGGAAGGGGATGAAGGCATGGCAACGGAAACGGGTCTAAGGTAATTATTTTCACTCTTCTGGCAACTCAACGGGAGGGGGAGGAGGGGAATTTAATAAGTTATCACGGGACTGTTTTAACTGTTTCCACAGATCTTTGATTTGGTGATAAGTGTCTTCGGGGGATAGCTTCCCTCCAGATTCCAACGCGCATAAAATAGCGACTCGCTGAGCAAATTCCTGTAAATTTGCATTAAATGCGATATTTTCTGGGGTGAATTTACCGTGATAGGAGCCGATTGGATATAGAAAAGCATCCTTATTGGTTCCCGAATCATTTGCCATGAAATACCTCCCCATGAAATTTAAATACTAGCAGACAAACTCTTGAAAGCCATTGCTCTAATTGAGCCAGATGATAGTTTTAACTATGACAAACTAGGGAAAAAGCCAGTCGTTAGGCATCAACATTGTTGATTTTCATTATTTCTGTCATTGACCAATAGTTGATTCATTATATGTAAAATTATAAAGTACGTTTGGTATCATGGAAATAGTATCAAATTGAATCGGTTAGGGAGGATAAGGCTGATGGCTACAGCCGGGTTCAAGGACTATTACGCAATTTTGGGAGTTAATAAATCCGCCAGCGCAGATGATATCAAAAGAGCGTTCCGTCAATTGGCCCGCAAATATCATCCTGACGTTAATCCTGGCAATCAAGAGGCAGAATCGAAGTTTAAGGAATTAAACGAAGCTTATGAGGTTTTATCTGATCCCGATAAGCGACAAAAGTATGATCGTTTTGGGCAGCAATGGAAACGATCTGGGCAAACTTGGCCATCCAGTGGTGGATGGAACACTTCTGACTTCGAAGATTTCGAGTTCGGTCGGTTTAATACATTTGATGAATTTATTAACGATCTTTTAGGTCGGTTTGCTACTGGTAGCCCCGGTGCTTCTGGTGCAAATAACCGGTCTGGAGGGAATCGTGGCTATGATTATCGGGGTTCATCCGGAGCTGGGGTTGGTTCTGGAGATTTTGATTTTTCTGAAAGGAGTAATCATGCTACTGCAGGCATAGACCGTCAGGCGAATATTAGCCTGACCATGGCTGAAGCTTACCATGGGGTTCAAAAGAAACGATTAACAGTCGCCAATGAAGTCATTGATGTACGGATCCAACCCGGGGCGAAACCAGGAACTAAACTACGAATTCGCGGGAAAGGGCAGTTGAGTCCCTATGGACAACAAAGAGGAGATCTGTTTCTATTAGTTCAAATCGAGGCTCATCCCTTTTTTCAATTTGATGGAGATAATTTGATCTGCGAAGTACCCATTAGCCCTGATGAGTCCGTTCTGGGTGCCCAAATTGATATTCCAACACCCGATGGTACGGTCAGTCTCAATGTACCCCCTGGAATTCGTTCTGGACAAATCTTGCGACTTAGGGGTAA
This sequence comes from uncultured Synechococcales cyanobacterium, assembly GCA_903897715.1. Taxonomy (GTDB): domain Bacteria; phylum Cyanobacteriota; class Cyanobacteriia; order CAIUCS01; family CAIUCS01; genus CAIUCS01. The sequence continues at coordinate 14,323 of CAIUCS010000114.1, read as the reverse complement.
AGGTTGGCCTAGCCCTAGTGGAAATCGGGGTGATCAATTAGTCCAAGTCGTCATTGTGGCACCCAAAAATTTAACCCAGATTGAACGGGAAAGTTATGAAAAAATTCGTATTCATCGTAGTTACAATCCCCGTGAGACCCTAGCCCAAGTGAAGCTCTAAATTTAGATCAATATTATTTTCCTAATCGTCTTCCTAGGGTGGGCAAAGTATCATTCATCATCAAATTTTTCCACATTAGCCGAATCCACGAATTTATAAAGTTGGAATCATTCCATGGAATTAATCCTTTTTATTGGAGCCCTCATTGTTTCTTGGTTAGTATTTACTTGGCTAATCAGGGTCTTTAAAACAACAGCCATGACAGCCCTATCGATTGCTGCCATTATTCTTATTTTACAAGTTGTTTTTGGCATCGGTCCTCAACAACTCTGGAATGAAGTGAGTCGTTTGCCTCAAACCCTTTTGGAATTGCTCTCTGGAAAATAATCCCATACGCTTTTCCCATTGAAGAGATTGTATTGTGGCACTCTCTGTTACGACACAATTTCTTTACTTTTAATGTATGGTTTCATCACGAAACTAATCTAAAACAGGATGAGTAGTTAAAAATAGGCAGATTTTATGAATGTAAAAAAGGAAACGTTATGATACGCTCAATTGCTCATTTAGGACCGGCAGGAACCTATGCAGAAGTAGCCGCATTAACTTGGGCAAACCAGCTAACTGCTCAACAGTCATCCCCCATAACGCTCTGTGCCTATCCAACCATTGCCAGCACCCTTCATGCTACCCATGGAGGGGAAACAGATTTAACCATTGTTCCGGTGGAGAATTCCCTAGAGGGAAGTGTACCTATGACGTTAGATACCCTTTGGCAACTGGATTCCCTACAGATTCAACACGCTTTGATCATGCCTATTACCCATGCACTCATTTCCCATGCCGAAAATCTTGATCAAGTGCAACGGATCTATTCCCATCCCCAGGCGTTGGGGCAATGCCAGGGATGGTTGGGAACGTATTTGCCAATGGTACAAATTATTCCCACCCACTCCACAACTGAAGCATTGGAGCATCTGAATGAAGATACCCAGGTGGGAATCATTGCCTCCCAGCGGGCATCCTATTTGTATAACGTACCCATTTTACGATACCCAATTAATGATAGTCCGGATAATTGCACTAAATTCTGGGTCGTTGGGTTACAATGCTCCCCAGGTGGTAGTCACACATCTTTAGCTTTTAGCCTACAAGCTAATGTACCTGGTGCGTTAGTCAAACCGTTACAAATTTTTGCTGAACAGGGTATTAATATGAGTCGGATCGAGTCTCGTCCCACCAAACGTTCCCTGGGAGATTATTTATTCTTTATTGACTTAGAATCTAATGGTTTAGACCCGAACGTAGAGTCCACCCTTAGAGCTTTAGGCAATTATACTGAAGTAATTAAGGTTTTTGGTAGTTACAATACTTGTACCATTCATCCCCCATCCCTATAATTTTTTGGTTCGACCAAACCAGGGTAGTCCTGTAAACTTATCCGGGGATCTGTATTTCCCCCTTGACGGGAGATGATTTCTGCCTAAAAACCTTGGGAGCAGTGGAGTTTGAGTTGGGCTTGAAAGAGAAAGATAGTGTCTCGTTTTTTCTTGGACGGATGGGCATCGGTTGTCCAGAAAAACAGGTAGTCTTTGATGAGTTCATCAATCGGTTCAGGGCGAAACGGAAACGTCATCGTCGTTTGCCCATTGGATAGAAGTGCTAAATCTAGGTTTAACCACAGACTGACTTAGTTGCCATTGTGATAATTACTTTCATAATGAATCCGTGCCCCCGCCCATTGCAATTTTTCCCGCAAGGTGCGGTAGTAGGAATAGTCTTCTCTGAGAATAATAAATTGAGCTTCCCGTCTGGCAACTTTCACATCGACCCGTTGTCCAGGCCAGATGGTAGTGGCTAATACCCCATCCATCCATAATTTAGTATTCAGGTCATGGTCTGCCAAGGGCCAAATGCTAACAACGGAACCGGGGGGGAGTACAATCGGTCGACTGGATAGACTAAGGGGGCAAATGGGGGTAACGATTATTGCTGCCATGGCAGGATGAACAATGGGTCCATTGGCTGAAAGGGTATAACAGGTGGAACCAGAGGGTGTGGCAACTAGCAATCCATCCCCCTGATATTGGTCAATCACTTCCCCATCAATTTCCATTTCCAAAATCGATGTAATCATACGATCCGCTGATGCAGGTTTAACGCACATTTCATTTAAGGCAAAATAATCATGACTCATGGGTTCCAAATTGGAACGGTTACCTTCAAATACCATTGCCTGGAGCATCATTCGCGTTTGGACTGCAAAGCGATCATTCAATAATCGTTCCCAAACAGACTCTGTATCTTTAAGTTGTTCTGCATGTTCAGTTAAAAACCCTAAGTGTCCACCAACATTGACTGATAAAATGGGAATCCCTTCATCAGAGAGATGTCGAGCAGCGGCAAGAGCGGTACCGTCTCCACCGAATACAATGGCTAAATCAATGGACTGATTGGCAGAGGCTAAAAATACAGGGTAGGGGTTGTCTTTGGGACCACTGGGACCCATAAGAATATTACAACCCCTGGACTCTAACTGATGAGCACAGGTTTCAGCAATTTTACGGGCACCGCGATCGCTCGCCTTATATGCAATGATGACCTGATGGAGTTGCACAGTTTAAGCCTAAGATAAACCTTTTTTGAATCAATAAATTGGGTCTGAGTTCTCCCAAAAATCAAGGAGGAAATCCCTATTGGAGATGGTATGGGTGGATCCAGCCCCCATCATCCATAAGAAAGAACATTTAAGCATTTAATGTCTGTAAAATTTGTAATGACTGGTTAATGTGTCCCTGGAAATCTAGTTGAGAATTAAAAATATGACGGATGACTCCATTCTTATCAATCACATAAGTAACCCGCCCCGGTAATATTCCTAAAGTAGAGGGTACCCCAAACAACTTTCTCACCCGGTTGCCTGTATCACTGAGGAGGGTAAACGGTAGTTGATACCGGGATGCAAACCGTTGATGGGATTCCGGGGAATCGGCACTAATTCCAATCACCTCGGCTCCCGCCCCTTGAAAAACGTGGTACTGATCTCGGAAGCCACAGGACTCTGCAGTACATCCAGGTGTATCATCTTTGGGGTAAAAGTAAATAACCACATTCTTCTTACCTCTGTACTCACTTAAACTGATTTGAGAACCCTTTTGGGAGGGTAAAGTAAAATCAGGAGCCAGTTCTCCAATGTTGACAGCCATGGGGATCACCTTCCTTGCCAAACGTTTTGACAATAATATTAACATTTGTATACTAACCGAAAATCAATGAATTCACCGGCAATTATCATTTTGGGAGAGGGGAGCATACCCGTTGCCCGTTTGGTTCAACGGGTATGCCCTGAATCAGTGATTTATGGCTTAATTAATCGTACCCAGTCTGCAGATGTGACCATAGAAAACTTTGGCGAGACGGTACGGGCATTATTCCAATCCGGTACTCCCATCGTTGGAGTGTGTGCTGCCGGTATATTGATTCGTACCATCGCCCCCCTGCTGACCAATAAATGGCAGGAACCACCAGTATTGGCGATCGCTGAAAATGGCAGTGCTGTAGTCCCTTTACTTGGGGGACTACAGGGTGTTAATCAATTAGCAGGGAAAATTGCAGCCGTTCTGCAAGTACCTGCGGCAATTACCACAACGGGTGAGTTACGATTTCAGACAACTTTGTTGTCTCCACCATCAGGATACACCTTGATCAATCCAGAAGATGGGAAGACATTTATTTCCAATGTACTGGCGGGGCAAACTATTAAACTCATTGGTAAAGCGCCTTGGTTAACAAATAGTCAATTGCCGATTGTGGAATCGGTTGAAACCTATTCACCCCACCAACCCCCCCCAGAAGACCACACTCCCACCTCTCCATTCCTGACCATTCAAATAGTCCCGTGGGAACCCACAGCTCCGATGGGGACTCCTAATCCAAATTGTTTAGTTTATGGTTATCATCCGGATCCTTCTTCTCCCCCCTCTCCCCCAACCCTCTTTATCCTAGGCATAGGTTCTGGTTCCTTGACCGATATTTCTCCAGACGTTGAAGCAATCTTACGAACCGCTACCCATTGGGTTGGCTATAAAACCTACCTGGATCTGGCTGAGCCCCTACGGCATCCCCATACCTTACGCCATGAATCTGATAATCGGGTTGAACTGGATCGTGCCTGCTTCGCCTTAGATCTGGCAGCAATAGGTGGCACGGTAGCAATTCTCTCGTCAGGTGATCCAGGTATTTACGCCATGGCTGCTACAGTATTTGAAGTTTTGGAACGGGAGGCTAAGCCAGAATGGAAAATTATTGATATTAAAGTCTACCCTGGTATTTCAGCAATGCAGTCTGCTGCTGCCTTAGTTGGCGCCCCCCTTGGTCATGATTTTTGTGCCATTTCCCTTTCTGATATTCTTAAACCTTGGGACATAATCGCCCAAAGGATTAAGGCTGCGGCTCAGGCAGATTTCGTAATCGCTATTTACAATCCGGTTTCTAGGCAACGGGTATGGCAGTTGGAGCAAGCCCAAAAGATTTTATTGACCTGGCGATCGCCCCAAACACCAGTGGTTTGTGCCCGTAATTTAGGTAGACCTGGACAAACGGTGGCGATAAAAGTACTGGAACATTTAACCATTGATGATGCGGATATGAGAACAGTCCTCATTATTGGTTCAAGTAAAACCCGAGTCATCCAGCAACGGGATGGCAAAACCTGGGTATATACACCTCGATATTATAGCTATTGATGGTTTGATCCAAGTAGGGTAAGGTGGGGTTAATCAATAACGACTTGCAGGTGGGGCTATCCTCCCAAACCCACAAACTTACTTGTCTCCGTTCAATTCTTTGTCCCAATTGATCGGCAGACTGAGGCTTGGACTATTAGACATGGGGCTATTGATTAGTGGAGCCCTCTTACGAATCATTAAAAAAACAAGGGAGAAAAGAGGATTTAAGCTGAATTTTAATTAGAAATGAAAATATGCCTCCAGAATAAGAGTATTATGTTCCTAGTTTATATTCACTTATTACTAAATACTTTTAATAACTTAATGGGGGAAACTTAGTTTCCACAGTATTTACTCGGATGACTTGGCTGACAAATTCAGACTGGCAATCCCTCCTAATCCGCACCTTAGACATCGGTTTGGTATTGATATTAACCTATTCGGTACTGGTGATTATTGGGGAAAGACGTACCCTTTGGATGGTTCGAGGTTTTGTTTTACTCATGCTAACATCCGTGATTAGTTCACGGTTGAATCTAACCTTATTTAGTTTCGTGTTGAACAACTTGGTTATTGGATCGGCTGTAGCAATGGCGTTGATCCTTCAGTCCGAATTTCAACGATTCTTGGAACAACTTGGTCGGGGAGAATTGAAACAACTGATTCAACCTACCAACCGAACTTCTTCCACCTCTGATACGGTAATTGATGAAATCGTGGAAGCAGTGAAGGAACTCTCCCAGAACCGGACTGGGGCTTTACTCATTATTGAAACAGCTGATCCCATTGATGAGCGATATTTTTCGGTTCCGGGGGTTCGTTTGAATGCAGAAGTTTCTAAAGAACTCATCCAAACAATTTTTCAAACCAACACATTGCTCCATGATGGTGCGTTGTTAATTCGTACTTCCCGAATTATGGCAGCAGGAGTCATCCTTCCAATTTCTGAACGAACTGCATCTCGGCAACTGGGTACTCGTCATCGAGCTGCCATGGGAATTACTGAACGGGTGGAAAAGTGTGTCTGTGTGGTGGTATCAGAAGAAACTGGATCCATTTCCCTAGCTGAGAGGGGAACTCTCAATCGACCGCTAACAAGTAGTAAACTCAAGGAATTACTAGAGGCAAGGTTCTCTAAATTTGTGGAACGGGAGCCCATTACCCCAGATTTACGGCACTTGGGACGTACATTTTGGTTTCAGGGTTCTTTCTGGGTTTCCCAATTAACCCGTCTTTTCGTTTTAGATGTACGTGAGAAAACTCGAGAAAAAAAATGACCGCAAAATCCATCTTACTCAAAGATTTTCCCGCTGACCTTCGAATAGACCGGATGCCCAAACACGTGGCTGTCATTATGGATGGAAATGGTCGTTGGGCAAAACAACGAGGTTTACCCCGAATTATGGGGCACCGTAAGGGAGTCGATGCTCTTAAGACCCTGCTTCGTTGCTGTCGGGACTGGGGGATTGAAGCCTTAACGGCTTATGCATTTTCCACTGAAAATTGGGGGCGTCCGTTGGAGGAAGTTGACTTTTTGATGACCTTATTTGAAAGGATACTTCGCCAGGAATTAGAGGAAATGATAGAAGAAAATGTCCAGATTCAATTTATGGGTAATCTTGCTGCACTGCCCGAATCCCTTCGGTTAGAAATTGATCGGGCTATGGGAAAGACCCAGTCTAATCAGGGAATCAAATTTACAGTGGCTACCAATTATGGGGGACGACAGGAGATTCTGCAAGCCTGTCGAGCGATCGCACTGCAAGTTCAAAAGGGGAACTTACAACCAGATGAAATTGACGAATCCCTCTTTGAACAACATCTATATACCGCTGGTACCCCCGAGTTAGACTTGCTCATTCGCAGTAGTGGAGAAATGAGGGTCAGTAATTTTTTACTTTGGCAAGTTGCTTATTCAGAAATTTACATTACAGATACTCTTTGGCCTGACTTCCATCGGGATGAATTTCATCGTGCCCTAGTCAATTATCAACAACGGGATCGGCGTTTTGGCAAACTTGAATCCCCTTCAACAAAACGTTAAGTTAAAATTACTATCTTTTCCTAGTTTCCATATCATGATTCTAGTAAACTCAAGAAGCTAACATGCATCAATAAATTACAATGCGGATCTTATTTGTAGCGACTGAGGCGGCTCCCCTGGCAAAGGCGGGCGGAATGGGAGATGTGGTAGGGGTGCTGCCCAGGGTGTTGCGGACATTGGGACACGATGTACGGATATTTTTACCCTATTACGGATTTATTGATGATAAAGTTCCGGTTTCCAAAGAGCCGGTTTGGATGGGAAATGCCATGTTCCAAGACTTTAAAGTCTATGAAACAGTATTTCCTAAAACTGATGTCCCTCTTTATTTATTTGGACATTCAATTTTCAATGGTCGTCGGGTTTATGGAGGGGATGACGAGGACTGGCGCTTTACCTTTTTTGCCAATGGGGCAGCAGAATTTGCCTGGAATTATTGGAAACCCCACATTATCCATTGCCATGACTGGCATACTGGTATGATTCCGGTGTGGATGCATCAATCCCCTGATATTGCCACCATTTTTACCATCCATAATTTAGCTTATCAAGGACCTAGCAAGGGGCGATTGGAGCAAATAACCTGGTGTCCGTGGTATATGGAAGGACATAATACAATGGCGGCAGCCGTTCAGTTTGCCAACTGGGTTACCACCGTATCCCCCACCTATGCTGAACAAATTCAGACCCCCTCCTATGGAGAGCATCTGGAGGGCTTGATGTCTTTTATCAGTGGACGGTTAAGTGGTATTCTAAATGGAATTGATCTAGAGTTATATAATCCGGCTATCGATAGCTTTCTTCCCCAAACGTTTACCCCTGATACCCTTTCTTTGCGGGTTGCCAATAAGGTGGCTTTACAGGAGGAAGTTGGACTGGAGGTGAACTCCCAGGTATTCCTTATTGGGATGGTGACCCGATTGGTGGAACAAAAGGGGTTGGATCTGTTACTTCAGGTATTGGATCGGTTTATGTCCTATACTGATTGCCAGTTAGTTCTATTGGGTACCGGCGATCGCTACTACGAAACCCAACTTTGGCAATTATCATCTCGTTTTTCAGGAAGGATGGCCGTTTATCTCCTTTATAATGATGGTCTATCCCGTCGGATTTATGCTGGTACCGATGGATTTTTAATGCCATCCCGCTTTGAGCCCTGTGGAATCAGTCAGTTAATGGCACTCAGGTATGGATCTGTACCCATTGTACGACGTACAGGGGGATTGGTGGATACCGTATTCCACCATGAACCAATGGCACAGGCTGGAAATGGTTATACATTTGACCGATATGAACCGTTGGATCTCTATACTTGCCTGGTTAGGGCATGGGAGGGTTTCCGGTATAAACGGGAATGGACAGAACTACAAAAACGGGGGATGGCGATGGACTTTAGTTGGGATAAATCAGCCCGGGAATATGATCGCATCTATCGACGGGTGTTAGGGCTGCCGGAAGAACCGATACCCGAATCCAAGGAGCTCTTGTCTTTGGGGTCGCCCCTTCCTTGATAGGGGTATTACTTAAGTTTGCTTCCCATGGGGTTGGGATAACCATCAACATCCCTAACCCCTTAGTTACCCTACCATCGGCTTATTGCTAACTTGTAAATCCTTAACCCTATGAATAACCTGCAACCATTCCTAAATGTGGCAACTGAAGCCGCCATCGCTGCGGGGGAAGTATTAATGAGTTATTTGGGTAGATGTGAAGCCCAAGAGAAAGGACGACCAGGTGATCTCGTCACTCAGGCTGATAAAGCATCTGAAGCTAAAATCCTGCAAATTTTACGCACATCCCTGCCGGATCATGCCATTATGACCGAGGAATCGGGTCAGTTTGGCGATCGCCATAATCCCTATCTATGGGTGATCGACCCCCTTGATGGCACAACCAACTTTGCCCATCAATATCCTGTCTTTTCAGTATCCATTGGCTTAATGATTCATGGAATACCCCGGGTTGGGGTTATTTTAGACCCAAGCCAACACCGTCTGTATCAAGCAGTATCCGGAGGGGGGGCAATGTGTAATCAACAGCCAATCCATGTATCCCCAACCTCTCAACTCCAACACAGTTTGCTCGTCACGGGGTTTGCCTATGACCGACGGGAGACCCCTGATAATAATTATGCCGAGTTTTGCTATCTAACCCATCTTACCCAAGGTGTTCGCAGGGGAGGGTCTGCTGCCATCGACTTAGCCCACATCGCCAGTGGTCGGCTAGATGGGTATTGGGAGCGGGGATTGTGCCCCTGGGATATTGTAGCAGGCATCGTCTTGGTTCAGGAAGCTGGGGGGGTGGTGTCTGCCTATGACGGTAGCGGAGTTGATATTCAATCAGGACGTATTTTAGCGACAAATGGGTTGATTCATAGTGAATTAAGTCAGGCTTTAAGTCAGGTTAAACCATTGGGTTATGGAAGTCATTTAGTTGATTTACTGTCCCACTCTAGTAAAATCAACAAACATCAAGGGATGCAACAGAATTTATAGAAATACTGTTTAGGGTATGGCAATCTGGTAGGGTAAAGATACACATAACAGAAAAGGGAGCCAGCTTTATGAAGCTTGTTATCCAAGGTAAAAACATTGAAATTACTGAAGCTATTAGGGAGTACGTCAATCATAAGATTGATCGAGCAGTTACTCATTTTCAGGCTCTAACTACAGAAGTTGATGTTCACTTATCTGTGGCACGCAACCCTAGAATTAATCCCAATCAGATAGCCGAAGTCACTATCTATGCCAACGGCACTGTGATTCGGGCTGAAGAGAGTAGTGAGAACCTGTATGCCAGTATTGATTTGGTGGCAGACAAGATTGCCCGTCAACTGCGTAAATTTAAGGAGAAACGGAGAGATAAGAATCATGTTAAAGCTGATGAATCCCTTGATCACCAACCTATTACCCCTAATCTGACGAGTGATCGCGCAGTTGAATTGCCCGCCGAAGTTGTGCGAACAAAATACTTTGCCATGCCGCCAATGACCATCCAGACTGCATTGGAACAACTGGAAATGGTTGATCACGACTTCTATATGTTCAAAAATGCGGAAACCGGAGAGATCAATGTGATCTACGAACGAAATCATGGTGGTTATGGAGTAATTCAACCCCGTTCCCCCAATGAATCAGACCATGGTAAAAATGGAAAAAGTACCCATGATGGGTTGGGTGGAGTCAAATCCTTAACCAAGTGATTGGCAGAATCTCTAAACAACAACCCTAGGGTTGTTTGATTTCTTCGTACTGTTTCGGTATACTCACCGTAGCGTTAAGCTCGGTGAGTATGGTCATGGGTGGCAGTATTCTCCCTCATTGTTGTAAAAAGCTGACCAAAAGGACGGGGCTTTCAATTCTAGTACGGTAAATTTAGGGTATATTCAATTTACTAAGTTACTTATGACAGACTCTTTATTCAGGTCAACCCCTTATCGCCCCTATCCGCTCCTGTGGTTTCTGGTAAGTTCTGCCTTAGCTCATGTGGGATTAGGAGCGATCGCTACTATTGGGCTTAGGTTAACTCCAGCCCAGTTGGATGTAACCCCCCTAGAGTATATTGAATTACCCTCCGCAACCAAACCCTCTGACCCTCCACCCCAGCAGTCCACCTTATCCACGGAAAATTCTAGTGCTGGTGGAGAATTTAATCCGGATTTCATGCCGTCGTTGGAAGGGAATCGCTCCCTTGCTGACAATTCTCCACTCCCATCTCCTTCTAAAACCGAAGCTAACCCTGACACCCTATCCCCTCAGCCAGAAACTACCCTCCATCCTTCTTCCGCTTCACCCCAGGGTTCGCCTTCCCTTGAATCCCTCGTCAATCTCTTTCCCTCTACAACCATGGCAGGGCGTTTGATACCCAATCCCATTGATCCAACCACCCTTACCCCCCCACCCATTCCGAGTCAATCTCCCTTACCACGGAACAATGAACCCATCCCCACTGTTACCACCCCTGGGGAATCCATCCCCATTTCCCAATTGCCATTCAATGAACTGAAAGAGAGGGAATCCACCCCAGCCCTGCCTAAATCAGCCTTAATTCCCACCCGTCCTCAAACCAGTATTCCCGTCACTCCACCCACGAGTTTTACGAATCCGGAATCCCCTAGAAACCTAGACAAACCACTAGCCAACAACCTTAAAGTGAAGCCCCCAAATGGTGAACCGAGTCCTTCCAACTCCCCCATTGGTGAATCCCACTTACTAGGCGGAACATTGGCATTCAATAACAACAACTTGTCTGCTAATCGTCGTGGTCAAATTTTCAACTCCAATCGTCAAACAAATCAAAAGCAACAGGGTATCGATACCCAAAAAGAGGTTGATCTCGCCCCTTATCTTGACCAACTGAAACGAAGGGTAGAACGGCAGTGGATTCCTGGATTTACCAATAGTTCCTCTCGGACTGTGTTGCAATTTACAGTTGAAAAGGATGGGCAGGTATCCGGTCTTCGCGTTATTAGCCCCTCTCGGTTTCCAATGACCGATCACGCTGCTCTGGATGCCATTCAACGGGCTTCACCCTTTGAACCGCTACCCCAGGGATATGATAAAGAACGGATAGATATTCAATTTACCTTCGATATCAATACCTACGGTAATTTAAATTTATCGGAGTGGGGGGGTGCCAGACCCACCCCTTAATTGTAGGTAAGCTCAATAAATTAAACAGTCAACTAATCATTATTAATCAGAGGAAATTGAAAATGAAAGTTGCAATCATAAAACGAGGACATAATATAGAAATATTAGAGTAACTCAACAATATTCCAGATGAAACAGAAATCATAGTAGATGTAGAAATATAGCGAATTCACGATGATGAGAGCCCCTGTAGATGATGTTAGCCTTGTTTTGAAACGATTTGTGACCCTCCTAGTCTTACCTCACCTCAACGAACCGCTACAACGTGAGTTCGGGTTAAGAAACAGAAGGCAAAGCCCACTCCATAGTCAAAGAAGGCTTCTTTGGTTGGTGACAATAAGCAATAAGCCAACAAATGATATTAATCAGTGCATTGATGGGACTGCGATGACGAGAATGCTCAATCTGTGATCGTCTCAATTGTGGTTTTGGCGGAAGCCGACGAGGATGGTCGAGGATGGTCATAATTTCACTCATACTCAGGCACCTTGTCCTCTGTCTTTGTTGTAAACCATTGCCCAGTCATAGCTGATGCCATTTTGGTTCAAATAGTTGGCAAAAATCACCGCCATGGCAGAACAGGGCTTCTAAACGATTAGTCATGGGAGTTGCTTCGCTGATTTTTTTCTTATTTTCAGCTGACCGGTTTCTCCCTTTTTTTGTCCTTTTCCGTACCCCGAACTCACGGTAACTAAGCTACCTGGGTAAACCCTACATGGCAAATGCTTACATGAAAGAAGGGTCAATATGGCAGAATGGGCGTCATGGTGATGGTAAAGAACCTAACCCCTCTATCCGTTTAACGGGTGGCGACCAAGGAGGAAATGATTTGGGTAAGGACTTCCCATTAACGAGCATCTTTAAGGGCATTACGGGTCATTGCTGCAATTGCCTGATCAGACGCTTTAGGAAGGTGATAGTACTTGCCGCCGGCATGGTGGGCAATTTCCTTCGCGAAACCAGTGGAGACAAATTTATTTTCAGAATCAATCACTAGTAGTTGGATCCCTGCAAGGCGAACCTTACCGGCGATTTCCAATAATTCAGCCTTAATATCTGGTTTTTCTCCTTCTTCCATGGGTTCAGCTAGGGAGCGAGCCAAGGGGATGTTGCCTCGTCCATCTGTAATGGCAACAATCATCACCTGTCCGATATCTCCAGATTGCCGAGCATTGATTCCTACCCGTACCGCTAAAGTCAGTCCATGAGCCAAGGGTGACCCACCTCCACAGGGAAGTTTTTCCAATCGGCGACAGGCAGACGTAATAGAACGGGTCGGGGGTAACAGTATATCCGCCCGTTCACCTCGAAATGGAATTAATGCGATTTGGTCTCGATTCTGGTACGCCTCAGTCAGGAGTTGGAGGATAGCTCCCTTGGCTGATTGCATTCGATTGAGAGCCATGGAGCCGGATGCATCTACCACAAATACCACCAAGGAGCCTGCCTTGCGGGCAAGTCGCTTGGCTCTGACATCGGTAGCTTCTACAAAAACCCGTTGCGCCATCCCACTCACTGAGTCTTGGGTACATTGTTTTTGCAACGCCCGTTGACGACGATTTTTTTGGTACGGGGCGGCGGCTCGGAGGGTGGCATCCACGGCAATACGTCGAACCACTCCCTTGGGTAAAACAGGCTTGATATACCGACCACGGTCTTGGGAAAAAATCAGGGAACGAGTTCCTGACTTACCCTGTCGATGGGCAGCGGTGTGGGCAAAGTAAAGTATGGATGGATCTAGAATTACCCCTTCTGGATCAAAGACAAACTCTTCTGGAATGGACATAGAGTCTGATTCTGGTTGTTCATTCTCCTCTGGCGGGTCTGAGGGAGACTCTTCATCTATTGTTTTTTGTTCTTCCGGTGGGGGAGGGGATTGGGATTCCGATTCAGGGGGGGTGTGAATAGTGGTGGAACGGGGAATAATGACTAATTCCACAGCCCGACGCAAATCGTCGGCATTAACCTGGGACCGTCCTTCTAGTGCCGCATGGGCTTTGGCAACACGAACGGCAAATAATTCAGCTCGATGACCTTGAACCCCACCCCGCAAAGCTTCCTGCACTAAATATAAAATCTGTTCATGGCTAATTTGCACATCCTTAAGCCATTCTCGAGCCAATAAAATCTGAGTTTTCAGATTGTCTATCTCTTCAGTGTATTGCAACAGAAACTGGTGGGGATGATTAGAGAATGCCAGTGCCTGTTCCACTGCCTGGAGCCGTTCATCCAATTCCAATTCTCCATCGGCAGATAAGGTAATTGCAATCCGATCCAACAAGTGTTCTCGTAATATCCCTTCTTCAGGATTATAGGTAGCAATTAATAAGGGTAGACAAGGATGCTCAACGCTTAACCCTTCCCGTTCCACGCGGTTATATCCGTCGGTTAAAACACTGAGCAGGAGGTTAGTCACTTGGTCATCCAGTAGATTAACCTCGTCCACATATAACACTCCTCGATGGGCTTCTGCTAATAAACCTGGCTGGAATACAGTGCGTCCCTCCTGAACGGATCGTTCCACATCAACAGAACCTACCAATCGGTCTTCAGTAACCCCCAGAGGGATTTGAATAAACGGAGCCGGGATAATGTGAGCATCAGGAGGAGTAGAAGAGTGCTGTAATTGCCATTCTTCTGGACTTAAATTTAATGTATGGGGAATCACTTCAATGGGAGGTAACAGGGTATGGATGGCACGGGCTAAAACTGATTTAGCAGTTCCTCTTCGACCCGCGATCGCCACCCCACCCAATAGAGGATCCACTGCGGTGAGAAATAAAGCCAGCTTAATTGTATC